>NZ_JBHSIU010000122.1:0-39074 GCF_042653625.1 Dactylosporangium cerinum
GGCCAGCAGCAACGACAACGGAACCAACCACGAGTTCAAAGGAACTTCGTGCAGTTCAGGTAGGTGTCGCCGACGAGCCCGCCGGCCCTGTCGCCACGGCCGCAGACGCCGACTTCGACGACGAGCGGCACCTCTGGTGACGGCCGAGGTGTGGATCGCTGCCGTGTCGACCGGCAGTACCGGCGGCGAGGCTTGGGCCGCCTCGCCGTTCACGGCGGTGGTCTGGCTGCTGGTGCGGGCCTGGCCGTGGCTCCTGGCCTGCGTTGCCGCCGCCGTGGTAGCAGCGGGTGTGGTCCGGGTCGTCCGGGCGCGCCGGCACCACCGGCTGCTCGACGGTGCCCGGCAGGTGCGGATCACGCCGCCGCCTCAGGTCGACGCGGCCGGGGTGGTCGCCTGGTGGGCGACGGTCCGGGAACTGCTGATCACCTCCTGGTGGCGGCGGCTGCGGTACGGCGCGCCGCACGTCGCGATGGAGTACCGGTGGGCGGGCAGGGCGCTGACCGTCGTGGTGTGGCTGCCCGGTGGCGTGCCGGCTGAGCCGGTCGTCGGCGCGGCCCTGGCCGCGTGGCCGGGCTGCGCGACGGCGGTCGCCGAGGCGGACTCCCCCACGCCCGGCGCGGCGGTGGTCGCCGCCGGTGGTGCGCTCGCCCCGGTCCTGCCGGCCTGGTACCCGCTGCTCGTCGAGCACGGCACCGACCCGATGCGGACTTTGATCGCCGCCGGCGCCGGCCTGCGCAGCACCGAACACGCGTGCGTGCAGATCCTCGCGCGGCCCGCGGCGGCGGGCCGGGTGCGGGCGGTGCGCCGGGCGGCGGTCGCGTTGCGGACCGGGGGCAGCCCGACCGGCGGTGCCCTCGACCCGCTGGTGTGGCTGCGCGCCGGTCTGGACACGCTCATGATGCTGCTCGGCGCGGGCGGGACCCGCAGCACCGGGCATCGTGCCGGCGGCGACCCGGTGCGGGAGCGCGACGCCCGTCCGGCGCTCGACAAGGCGATCGGACCGCTGTGGGAGGTCGCGGTCCGCTACGCGGTCACCGCACCGTCGTCCGCCCGCTTCGACAGCGACGTCCTGGCCCGCCGCGTCGGCATGATCGCGCAGGCGTTCGCCGCCGGGTACGGCGTCTACGCCGGCCGCAACCGGCTGCGGCACATCCCGGTCGCCGACCCGGCGGCGCTGATCGACGGCCGCCGTCTCGGTCGGGGGTTCCTGCTGTCCGCCGAGGAGCTCGCCGCGCTCGCCGCCCTGCCGACCGACATCGCCGTCGCCGGCCTGGAACGGGCCAGGGCCAAAGCGGTCCCGGCGCCGGTGTCGGTGCCCGCCGGCGGCCGCGGCGTGAAGGTCCTCGGCCGGGCCGAGGCCGGCGGGCACGCCGTCGGTGTCCCGGTCGTCGACGCCCGCCAGCACATGCACGTCCTCGGCGCGACCGGGTCCGGCAAGTCGACGCAGCTGTGCCACATGGTCCTCGACGACGTGCGCGCCGGGCGCGGCGTGGTCCTCATCGACCCGAAGGGCGACCTGGCACTGGACGTCCTGGACCGGCTGCCGGCGAAGATCGCGGACAAGGTGATCCTCATCGACCCGGACCAGCCCGACGGCGCCACGTTCAACCCCCTCGAAGGTTTCGACGACGACCTCGTCGTCGACAACGTCGTCGCGATCTTCTCCAAGATCTTCCAACGGCACTGGGGGCCACGCATCGACGACGTCATGCGGGTGGCGTGCCTGACGTTGATGCGCCGCGCCAACGCCACCCTGACCCTGGTGCCGCCGCTGCTGAACAGCAAACAGTTCCGCGCACAGTTCACCGCCGACCTCGACGACCCGGAAGGGCTGCGCGGGTTCTGGGAGTGGTACGAGTCGACGCCGGCGACCCTGCGGGCGCAGGTCATCGGGCCGGTCCTGGCCCGGCTGCGGTCGCTGCTGCTGCGTGACTTCGTCCGCCGCACGATCGGCTCCCCGCACTCCAGCTTCGACATGGGCAAGGTCCTGGACGGCGGGCTGCTCATCGCCCGGCTGCCGAAGGGGCAGCTCGGTGAGGAGACCGCGAAACTCATGGGCTCCTTCGTGTTCGCCTCGGTGTGGCAGGCGGCGACCGCCCGCTCGAAACTGCCGGAGGCGCAACGCCGCGACGCGGTCTGCTACGTCGACGAGGCCCACAACGTGCTCAACCTCGCCGGGTCCGTCGGTGACATGCTCGCCGAGGCCCGCGGCTATCACCTGTCCCTCGTCCTGGCGCATCAGACGCTGTCGCAGTTGCCGCGTGAGCTGCAGCTGGCGCTGTCGGCGAACGCCCGCAACAAGCTCATCTTCGCGTGCTCCCCGGAGGACAGCCACCAGCTTGCCCGGCACACCCTGCCGGAGCTCGACGAACACGACCTCGCGCACCTGGATCGGTACACGGCGGCGGTGCGGCTCATCGTCGACGCCCGGCAGACGCCGGCGTTCACGCTGCGGACCCGGCCGCCGCTGCCGGTCCTCGGGGAGACCACGGCACTGCGGCAGGCGGTCGCCGCGGCCCGCACCACCGGCCCCCTCGCACGCAGGGTGGGGCGGCGCCCGGCGGCGGGTCAAGCCGTCCCGAACGTCGACCCTGACGAGTACGCCGACCGGCTGACCGCCGACCTCACCGACGACCTCACCGATGACCTCACCGTCGACCCGCTGCCGTCGAAGGCCTGCCCGGGTCGGCCGGCGCGACGCTCAGGGATCGAACAGCTCGCCCGCCGGTCCCCCGGCGACGCTACCGGATGAGCCAGGACCCACCGTTGCCTGCCGGTCAGCCGCAGCAGGGTCGGGTGGTTGCCCAGGCAGATGGGCGGGCGTAACCCCAGGGGACCCGATCCGGCCCCGCAGGCACCCAACGGCCGCCATCAGCGCAGGTAGGAGCACATGAGCAACGACGCCGGCACAACCCGACATGCCCCTCCGGGGGACATCTCCCGACCGGGGGTGATGCGCTCCCGGCCGTCGCCGCACCCACAGCCGCTCGGCTGGGCGTCCCTGCGGGCGTTGGCCCGGCGGCTCGAACCGCGCGACTACACCATCGCGCACCTGCTCGACGAGCACCGCACCCTGACCACCGACCAGATCACCGCGGCGCTGTTCACCGCCACCCGCACCTGCCGCAACCGCCTCGACGTGCTGCGCCGGCTCGGCTTCATCGCCTGGTTCATCCCCATCCGCCGCCGTCGCCGGCCCGCCACCCACTGGATCCCGGCGCTGCTGTCCGCCCGCTACACCGCCCTGGCCGGCGGGCGGCGGCCACCGACCGCCAGAGCGGTCCGGGAACTGCAGGACCGGATGGTCGTCAGCCCACTCGTGCACCACACCGTCGGCGCCAACGGCGTCTTCATCGGCCTCCTCGCGCAGGCACGGACCCGGCCGGACGCCCGTCTGGCCCGCTGGTGGTCCGGCCCGACGATGAGCGCCACCGTCGGCAACCGCATCCAGCCCGACGGGCACGGCGTGTGGCGCGAGGACGGGCACACGGTCTCGTTCTACCTCGAGTACGACACCGGCACCGAAACGCTGTCCACAGTGGCCGGCAAGCTACGCGCGTACCGGACGCTGCAGGACCTCGGCGGCCCGTACTGGCCGGTGCTGTTCGTCCTGCCGAGCCGCCTGCGGGAGCACAACCTGCGGCAGCGGTTCACCGCCACCGGCACGTCCGGCGTGATCGTCGCGACCACGTCGCAGGACCGCGTCGACGTCGACCCGGCCGGCCCGATCTGGGCGCTCGCCGACGGGACCGGCCCGGAGCCGGCCCTGCGGTGGCGGCTGGTGGAGCTGCCGTCCGAGCCCGGACTGCCCGGCATATTCCATCCGGGGCCTGCGACGCCGGAACAGGACCCGCTGCGGCTGCTCATCCCGCCGTGACGCTCAGCGCCGCGCAGCGGTGCCATCGTGGCGTGTCCGGCCCGAAGTGGCGGCTACTCGATACCCGCAGCCCCCCTCAAACTCCGCATCGAGGCCGCCCGGCCGCTGGAGACCTACCCCGAGCATTGAGCGACCGCGACCGCTTCCGCCTGCTGCCCGGCTCAGCTGGTCGCTACTGACCGTCGCCGCGTAGGTTCGCCCGGCGCTGGGCAGCCTCGGCAGCGTACGTGGCCGCCAGCTGCTCCTCCTGCAGCCGCTGGGCCCGCCGACTGCGCACGACGTTCACCACAGACAGCACCGGCGCAAGCAGCACCCAGTAGACGAACGCGACCCGGCCGCCGTCGAAGACGAACAGCAGGTAGCCGGCGTACGCGAGGAAAGCGATCCCGACGAGCACCTCGACCGCCCGGGCCCCGCGACCCTGCCGGAAGCCGACGCCTCCCAAAACGATCATCACTAGCCCGCTGAGCCCAAGGGCAGCGACATACCCGAGCAGAATTGCACTGAGCAACATCGAGACCCTCCGCCAACGATCGGTGATCGCCCACCCTACTGAAGCCTGCGCCGACGCACCGCCCCGCAGCGGGACCGCACCCGCACATGCCGCTGGTCGAGCATTACCGCTCGTCCTCAGCCCACGCTCCGCACGCCGGCGAACTGCACCGCGTTGGCTCGCCTACCACTTCCTTTCCGGCCTCGTCAGTTGGCCCCGAACTCACGAACGCCAGACCGGCCGCCGGCTGATGGGACCCAAGCCCGCCGACAAACGGGCTCGAAGTCACCGACGACGCCACGGCCGGGAAACGCGAACGCCGGTCGGGTCTGGTTGCCCGTTCAGTTGGTTGGTCTGCCGGCACCGAACCCAACTGCAGTCGGTGGTTGGCGTCGGGCAACCCAGCTGGCGGGTCGTTGCCCCGGTGCTGGTTGGGTGCCGCCGGTACGGTGAGGGCTCATTTCGAACCCCCACGTACAGCACTTCACCTGCGGCCATGCCGCCCCGGTGTCAACGCCCGCCGCGGCGTATTGCGCCATACCTCGGCATAGCGATACCAAGGCCGACCATCCGGGCACGTCGGTCGGTTCTTGGCCCATCACTGTCCCGGCTGCTGGCCACGACAGCTGCACCCGATCCGCGGCGCTGCTCAGCGACACCAAGTTCGAGCCGGTCAGCACGCAGACCGGTCGCCCGCTTCAGCCCAACGTAGACATCCGGCCTCAAGCCATGATCAGGCGCACCGCATTCGGCACGAGCGTGTATTGCGCCGTAGATCAGGCTGCCGAAGCAAGCTACGGAGCGCGACTATCGTGGGAGAGCGCCACCCTCGATCGGCAGATGCGGACACGTGGTATCGCGTTGTAGTCTTCGCCGCTGGGGGGTTATGGGATCGAACGAAGCCACGCTCGGTGTCGTGCTGGACACCACGTCCGTGCCGGCTGAGGTCACCGTGGACGGCGAGCGGCTGTCGGTCATCGGCTATGTGTGGGAGCCCGCCACCGAACTGGTCGGGCTCGACAGCGCTGGCGCGGTGTGGTCGTACTCCCCGGACCGGCGCAGCCGGGTGCCGATGAACTCATCCGTTGACGATCTACGCCGGTTCCTCGACCTGTTCGGCGCGTTCTTCGCGGCCACCGCTGGTCCGCCGCCAGTGACGTACACGGCCGAGCAGATGGCGGAGAAACTTGCCGCGTTCCGGCGGGGTGAGATCAAGCCTGCCGTCGGCAGACCGGATAACCGTTCTGCCCACCTCAAGCAGCTCAAGAAGACGCTGCGAGAGATCGACAGACCCGCAGTCAAGGCCGGGTGGTGGTCGCTCGTCCTGGAGCAGGTCGACGACGGGATCCTGTGACGAACTGGAGGGAGCGGAGACTCAGCGGGCGGCATCCGCTGTGAACGCCAGGACCGGATCCGTGGTTCGGACATGCGTACCGCGCCGGGCGGCGAGATCGCATCGCATCCCGCACAGGGTGATCACCAGCTGCGCGAGCATCACGTCTCCGCCCGGCATGCCGACCGGCCCTACGTGTCGTCCAGCTCGTCGCGCCGCGCCTGCTGTCGCGCCGATGTCACCGCTCAGGTGAGTCGACCTGCTCACCGAGCATGACGCTGCGCTTGCCGATCTCGAACTCCTCTTGTGCTCAGGGTTCCCGAGGCCCGCTGGTCGGTCAGCTGACGGATCAGGGCGGCGCGGTCGATCGTCGGTGCCTCCGGACGGTCCGGTCCGGGGTCGGCCAGGCGGACGCCGGTCGGATCTGGTTGCCCGTCCAGTTGGGTTGGGTCCGCCGGATCGAACCCAACCGCGGTCTGTGGTTGGCGAATGCAGCCCAACTGGCAGGTCGTTGCCCGGGTGCCGGTTGGGTGTCGCCGGTACGGTGAGGGCTCATTTCAAAACCCCCACGTGCAGCTCGTCCCCTGCGGCCATGCCGCCCCGGTGTCAACGCACCAGCCCACCCGCCGTCGAGGCCGGTCGGCCGCGTCCAGCCACCCGGGCACATCGCCCACCCGCACCACCCAGCGCTACCCGCACCACCCAGCACCACCCGTTCGGCATCCAGAGCGCCGACGCCCGCACCACGTTGCAGCGCCCTGCGCCTGCGTTTGGCCGATCAGGCCGCCGGTACCGGCATCGGTCCCAGCCTCAGGTCCCCGCCGACCTGTCACGACCCGCCGGCCCGGGTCACTCCCGGCCACCGTACCGGTGACCGCCGGAGCCGCATCGCACGCGACAGTGCCACGGTCACCGCGCCGCTGACGGTGCTGTCGTAGGCGCATGCCCACGCCGCAGGCGGGTCCGCGTCGCGTCGTCGCACGCCAACACCGCTTTCTCCAGCATCCCGCACCCGCCGACCTATCTGCCTGGCGGGTCGATGCCGCGCGCCCAACCACAAGGAGGATCCATGACCAACCGACAACGAGCCGCCAGCACGGCACTGCCGCCGGCAACCCGACCCGCGGTCCCGACTAGGACCGTCGTGGTGTCACTGCCGTCCGGCACCGCAACCACAGAACTGCTGCACCGCTCCGCCAGCCGGGTCGCCGCGGCCGGCCTCACCTGTACTGGTGGCGTCCCGCACTTCCTGGCGGTGTCCGGCAGATCCCGGCAACTGCTGGACCGGTGGAACGGGATGACCGCAGGCGGTGCCGTTGCCCGGCTCGATCTGACCGGCATGCGACACCGTGCGATGCTGGCCGCGTCCGCGCAGTGGCAGTGGTGGCGGCATGTCACCGCGTCCACGCCGACCGCCCGGACCTGGACGGAGTTGCTCGACCGCGTCGATCAGGACCCGGACAAGTACCCGCTGTCGCGTGCACTGCGCGACTACCACAGCCAGTCGCGGGTGCTGGCGATGCAGATGCACAACGCGATGCCGGGCCAGCCGTGGCCGCTGCCACTGGCGGACATCGAGGCGTTCCAGGCCGGCCAGCACGCGTACATCAATCTCGCCTGGCTGTCCGCAGTTCCCGCCGACGGGCTCGCCTGCCACGGCGGCCTGCTGCTGCAGCCGGACAGCGACCGGCTCTCCGACCGGATCACCTACCTGCGGATGGCGAACGCCCATCTGCAGCAGCTTCCCCGCGACGCGGCTCTCGTCGCGGTCATGGTTACCGGCCCGCTCCTGCCACTGGACAGCTGAGCAGCCTCACCACCGCCCGCCGCCGCACCACGGTGATCGGGCGTGCAGCACGCAGCACACCGTCGCCGGTCCGGGTGTCTCCGGGCCGGCTCTGTCCGCATGTCCCCGCACCTCAGGAAGGGATCGTCATGCACGTACCACCGCACCACAGCGTCACCGTCGTCCTCGCCGCGCTCGCCGGCGTTGTCATGCTGTGCGGCGTGGCCGCCGCCGCTCGCTGGCACCGCCGCACCATGGCCGCCGCGGTCAACACCGCCGTCAGCACCGCCGTCAGCGACGGGATGCGGGACTCGTTGACCGGGCTGCCGACCCGCGCCGTGCTCGAACAGGCCCTCGACCGGGCCGACGAGGCCGGTGCACCGTTCACGATCGCGCTCATCGACGTCGACGGCCTGCACGACCTCAACGCCCGCTGGGGTCACGCCGCAGGCGACCAGTACCTCGTGGCCATCGCCGACCGGCTCGCCGGGGCCGTCCCGACCAACGGCTGCCTGGTCCGGCAGGGCGGTGACGAATTCACTGTCGTCTCCGCCGGCAACGATCCGGCCGGGATGCAGTCCCTGATTACCGCGGCGCTGGCCGGTCCGGCCCGCGTCGCCGGCCATCAGGTGCAGCTGCGGGCAAGCGTCGGTGTCGCCGTCGGCACCAGCACGTGGCAGGTAGCAGGTGGCCGGCACCGACTGCCCAGCGCGGCCCGCCACATCCTCGCCTGCGCGGACGCCGCCATGTACTCGGCGAAACACTGCGGCGGCAGCCAGGTCCTGATCTACGACGAGGGCCGCGACGGTACGCCGGACGTCGACGGCACCCGGCCGCTGCGGCGGCGACGCGACGAACGGCCGTACGGCAGCCGCAAGAACTACGGCCGCGCCGCTGCCGAGAGCCGGCTCCTGCTCGATCTGGACGACAGCAAACTCCAGCTGCTCGGCGGGCTGCTGCGCAATGCGTTCACCGGACCAGGCGTCCAGCTTCCGCCGCCGACCGGCGGCGGTGAGGACGTGTGGATCGAACTGATCGACCTCGCTGAGCACTTCGCAGCGGTCGCCGCCCAACATCCGGCGCCGTCGGTGCAGCGGGCGGGACAGACGGTCCGCGCCGCGATGCTGCCCACACCCAGGGCCGGGCACGCACCGCGCACCGGTAGCTGACCGCACGCACGGCCTCGCACCCGTCGGCGCGCAGCAGCGCGCCGATCCATCCTGTTGCACCGAGCCTGCGGTCGACGACCGCCGGTGAGAGAGGACCCATCATGAACAGCACCCCCGGGACGTTGCGGCTGCGCAGCACCGAGGACCTGCTCACCGCCATCCCGTACCTGATCGGCTACCACCCGACGGACAGCGTCGTGTGCCTCGCCGTCCGCGACGCCGGCACGCCGGTGATCGTCAGCGCGGCGCTGCCGCCCCTCGACGTGGACGACATCCACGCCGCCACGGAGGCCGTCGCGGCGGACGTCGCCGCCGTGTTCGCCGTTGAGGCGAGCCGTGCCTACCTCGTCGGCTACGGCGGGCCGGCACAGGTCGGCATGGTGATCGCCCAGGTCTGGGCGGCGCTGGACGCGGTCGACGTCGCCGTGCCGATAGCGGTTCGCGCCACCGGCCGCCGGTACTTCTGCATCGACCCGGACTGCGACACGTGCCCGGCCGGCGGCACCGCCTACGACCCGGACACGTCGCTGATCGCGGTGCAGTCCGTCGTCGCGGGCCTCGCCGTGCTGCCGGACCGGGCCGCGCTCGCCGCGTCGTTGCACCCCGTGGAAGGGCAGCGCCGCACCGACATGGACGCCGCGTGCGACCGCGCCTCCCAACGGATGCGCGCGATGCTGGGCGCTCCGGCGAACACTGCTGAGCGGGCCGTGAACAGCGCCGGGCGAACGGCCGCCGAGCGGGCTGTTGCGACGGCGGAGACGGTGCCGGCGTGGGTCGTCGAGGCTGGCCTTGATGCACTGGCTGACGCGTTGGCCACGGCGGAGGCCGGCCAGGTCCTCTCCGACGACGAGGTCGGCTGGCTCGCCGTGGTGCTTCGGATCGGCGTCGTGCAGGCGGCGGCGTGGAGCGTCAATACCGGCGACACCTGGCAGCGGCAGCTGTGGACCGACGTGGTCCGGCGCGCGACTCCGGCGCTGACCGCGGTCCCGGCATGCCTGCTGGCCAGCACCGCCTACCTCGCCGGCAACGGCGCCCTGGCCAACATCGCCGTCCAACAGGCGCTGCAGGTCGATCCCGGCACCACGTTCGCACGTCCGATGGACTTCGCGCTGTCACGTGGCCTACCGCCGCAGGCGTGGCAGCAGGTACTGCACAGCGTCATCCAGGGCTGACGGCTCCCGGCGGTACCCGACCGGCGGCCAGATCTACCGGGACCGCACAGGTTCCCGGCGCACCACCACCTGCCACCCGGCAGGTCTGCACATCCTCGTGACGGATGCGGACCGCCGGGGCGCCGGCCGTCCGCATCCTCCCGTTTGCGAAACGGAGGTGTGGACATGACGTCCACCGATCATTCCCTCACCATCATCGCGGTCCTCGCCGGCGTCCTGGTCGCGGCAGCCTCGGCCGGCACCGTCCTGTGGGTCCGCCGGCGCAGCGCCGCCCGCCGCGCCGCCGAACTGCACGACCTGCGGCAGGCCGCGTACCGCGACCCGTTGACCGGCCTGGGCAACCGGGCCGCGTTCCAACAGCTGATGGCGGCACCGGACAGCCGGCGCAGCATCGTCATCCTCCTCAACATCGACAATCACCGGCAGTACCTGCAGCAGGTCGGCAGCCGGGCATTCGACGAAGCGTTCACCCTCATCGCGGGTCGTGTCCGGTTCGAGGCCACCAGGGCTGGCGGGCACGCGTTCCGGCTGCGCCGCGACGAGATCGCCGTCGTGTGTTGCGCACCGCCGCGACACTCGGCAGCCGATCGGCGCCGGGACGACGTCATCGCGGTACTCGCCGGGCGTCTCGTCGCCGCCGTCCAAGCTGCCACGAGCGGCACCGGTGCACAGGGCGGCGTCGCCATGCGCGCGCGAGCGGGTGTCGCGACCGCACCCGGCCACACCGAACCGGACGGGCGGCTGGTGCTCGCCCACGCCGACCTCGCGCTTCGGTACGCGAAGCGGTCCGGCGCCGCGTGGGTCCGGCATCCGGCCCCGCCGACGAGTTGACCTGAAGTTGACCTGGAGTGACCTGGAGTGACCTGGCGGCTGCGTCGGCCGTGACCGGCGCTGGACGGCCGGCCTGGTTCCACCGCACCTGAGCAGTACACCGTACGACCGCGCCGCCCATGTGACGGCGCCGACTCGACGGTCCCACCTTGTGCCTACGGGCAGGTTGGGGCCGGCGGGTCCCAGCCTGTCCGCCGCCACACGGCGGAGACAGGAGGCCACATCTGATGGCCGCAACACGATCCGGCACCGCGCCGGGCACCTCCACCCGAAAGCCCACCAACGCAGGCCGGCGCCACAGCGCACCGCGTGCCACCGGCAGCTCCCGACCCGGCAGCTCCCGACCCGACAATGTCCCGCGCCGGGAGGACCGGCTCGAGGAGTTCCAGGCTGCGCTCGAGGCCCGGCTCGCCGGCATGGCCACCGACCCGCGGCAGTGGGTCGAATTCGTCGAACAGGTCGCGGTGTTCGGCGCCCGCTACAGCGTGCAGAATCAGCTGCTGCTGACGTTGCAGGCAGCCGAGCGGGGCGTGACACCGGTCTTCTTCCTGCCGTACGGCAACAAGGCCGGCACGTCCGGCTGGCGGCTGCACGGCCGGCAGGTCAAGGCCGGCGAACACGCATTCCTGGTGTGGGCGCCGGTCCGGCGCCGCCCGAGCGAGGAACAGGCGGCTCAGCTGGCTGCGGCCGGCCGCACCGTCCTGCGCGACGCAGGTGGCAGGCCCGCGCCGCAGGTCGTCGGGTTCCGGCCGATGGCGACGTTCGAGCTCAGCCAGACCGACGGGGCGCCGTTCGAACCGCCGACGGTCGACCGGGCCCGCCGCGCGCACGTGATCGGCGGCCGCCGGCCGCAGCGGCTGGACGGCGACGACCCGACCGGCGTCTTCGACGATCTGGCCGCCCTCATCGAGGCGGAGGGGTTCGCGTTCTCCGTCATCCCGCCCCGAACCGGTCACCTCGGCCGCGCCAACGGCATCACCGCGTTCGGGTCGACGCGGGTCGTGCAGGTCCGCAACGACCTCAGCGCCGCGCAACGGGTGGCAACGACCACGCATGAACTCGCCCACATCCGCTGCGGACACGTCACTGCCGCGCTCTGCGGCGAGCAGCTGCACCGGGGACGGGCAGAGACGGAGGCGGAGAGCGTCGCCCATGTCGTCTGCGCCGCCCTCGGCCTCGACACCCGTGGCTACAGCGACGCGTACGTGCTCGGCTGGGCCGACGGCGACATGGACCTCGTGCGGGACTGCGCCGACACGGTCCGCCGGGTGTCGCGCACCATCCTGCAGGACCTGACACCAGCCGACGCCGACAACGACGTTGCCGACGACGGTGCCGGCGACTGTGACGACGTTGCTGTCGGTGCGGGGGTGGCCCGGTGAGAGACGTCGAGGACATCCGCACGGCCCGGGCAGCGCTCAGCTGGCTGTTCGAACCCGGCGACCCGCAGATGCGGGCCCTCATCACCAGGTACGGACCGGTCGAGGCACTGGCGCGGCTCACCGACACCGAACCGGACGAGGAGCACCTGCGCCTCGAGGTCCGGCACCTGCCCGGCCGTGCCCGCGACCTCGCGGCCCAGGCCGTCCACGAGGCACAGGCGTGGTGCAGGATCGTCATCCCCGAGGACGTCGACTGGCCGACGGGCCTGCACGCGCTCACCGGCGCCGATGGTCTCGACCCGGTGTGCCTGTGGGCGCGCGGCACCGCGGACCTGCCGGTCCAAGGGACGTCGGTGACGGTGACCGGCGCCCGCGCCGCCACCGCCTACGGCACCGCCGTCACCGCCGACCTCGTCACCGGTCTCACCGACCGGGACCGGACCATTGTGTCGACCGGCGACTTCGGTGTCGGCAGCGCCGCGCTGCGGGCCACGATCGCCGCCTACGGCTCACCGGTCGCGGTGCTGTCGTCCGGACTGCAGCATCCGTACCCCAGGCAGCACGCCCCGCTGCTGCAACAGGTCGCCGACGTCGGGCTGCTGGTGTCGGTGTGGCCGCCGGACGCCCGACCGACCCGGCACCGGGCCCGCGCCGGCCGGACCGTCCTCGCCGCGTTGACCGCCGGCACGGTCCTCGTCGAGGACCACCTGCGCGGTTCCATGCAGGACGTGCTGCGGCATGCACTGTCCTACGGCCGCGCGGGTCTCGTCGTGCCGGGACCGGTCGTCTCGATGATGTCCGCGGCGTGCCACGCCCTGCTGCGCGACGACCCACGCGTCCGGGCGGTGGCCACCGCCGACGACATCATCCGCGACATCGAGACCCACCGGGGCGCCGACCTTGACCGCCCTGCCTGCGACGGTGGGGACACCGCCGGGCGGGACGGCGAAAGATGACGGCCGGGCCTGACCCGCAGCACGACGCCGACCCTGCGTGCGGCGAACCGGAACCGGCCGGCGACGTGGCAGGGCTTCGGGTGCTGTGCGTGTCGGTTCGTGGTCACCGGTACCTGGTCGGCAGTCCGACGGTGCATCCCGTCGACACCGTACCTGCGGGCGTCGGGCGGCGCTTCGCCTCCGTCGATGACGTCGAACGGTACGTGCGGCACGACCTGCGCGGCGTGACCGCGCTGTGGCAGGTCCAGGTCGTCGACGACGACGGCGTCATCGTCCGTCGCGGCACCCGAAGCGGACGCAACGGCACCGGCGGGCGATGGACCTGGCAACAGGCCTGACCCGCGACACGACCGATCCGAGGCGACCGGCGACCGCCGGCCCCCGCCGCGCGGCACCACGGCATGCCGCGGTCCGCGCGTGAAACACCACCCGGCGCCGGACACATGCCGGCGCCGCCGCACCACGCCAACCGAGCGACCCGGCGGCGTGGTGCCGCCGGGTCGCGCCCGAACCGAAGGGGTTTCAATGAGCGACGCGCAACCACGGTGGCAGCTCGCCTCCGTCCCGGACCTGCTCGGCATGGTGCCGCGGCTGCTCGGGTTCTACCCGAGCGACAGCGGTGTCGTCGTCGGCGTCCGCGACGCATGCATCCGCATCGTCGCCCGGCTCGAACTGCCCACCGACCTCAAACAGCAGGCGGCATTCCCGTCGGCGGACAGGATCGCGGCCGTGCTGCACCACATCGCGGCCGAATGCGCCGACGACGACGTCACCGAACTCGTCGTGCTCGGCTACGGCGAGGAGGCACCGGTCGTCAACCTGTTCGACCTCGCCGCCGCCGTCGCCACCGTCCGCGGCCTGACCGTCATGCAGCTGGTGCGGGTCACGGGCGAGCAGTACATCGAACACGACCCGCAGCACCCGAGCGACACCGGCGCCCCCGCATCGTTCGATCCGCACGCCGGACCCGATCCCGCCGTTCCCGAAGCTCCTCGCCCGCCGGCACCGGACCGGGCGACGCTGGCCGCGGCCGTGGCCCCGCTCGAGGACGCCACAGCGGCGATGGAAGCGGCGATCCTTGCGGTGATGGCGCGCTTCGCCGCCGCCGACGGCGACGCCGTCCCGGTGGGTCGCGCCGCGATCGAGGCGGCGATCCGCGTCAGCGAACGCGGCTCCGTGCTCGACGACGACGCCGCGGCCGAACTGCTCGTCCTGCTCCACGACGTGCAGGTCCGCGACCACGCGCTCGCGCGTACCGCCGGCAACGACCAGCGGCACCTGCACCTGTGGCTGGACCTGACCCGCCGCGCGGCGCCCGGGTTCGTGGCGGTACCCGCATGCCTCGCCGCCTTCGCCGCGTGGCAGACCAACCAGCCGATGCTCGCCCGGCTCGCCGTGGACCGCGCCCTGCACGACGACCCGGGCAACCGCCTCGCCAAGCTGATCCATCTCGCGTTGGCCCTGGACGCGCCGCCTGAGCTCGCGCAGCAGATCACCGCGCGTCTGCGGGCGTCCCGAGACCAGCAGCGAGACCAGCAGTAGGTCCGAACGGTCCACCCCGCACCCGCCGCACCGGCGGCCGCGGTTCCACCTCGTGCTTCCGGGCAGGCTGGGGCCGTAACCGTCCCAGCCTGTCCGCCGCCACGAGGCGGAGACAGGAGGCCACCCACGATGGCCACGCACCACTGCACCACCACGCTACGGCCCGCAGCGCCGCCGGCGGTGCGGCGATGACCGACGACGACGAGATCCGCACCGCCCGGGCGAAACTCAACTGGGTCTTCGGGCCCGGCCGCCCGCATGTCACCCGGATGGTCGCCGAGCACGGACCGGTGTCCGCGTTCGATCAGCTCACCGCCGAGACACCCGCGGCTGACGAGCTGCGTCCGGAGCTGCAGGACCGGCGCGTGTGCCTGCGGGAGGAGGCAGCCGACGCGGTCGCCGAGGCACAGACTTGGTGCCGGGTCGTGACCCCCGAGGACCCGGACTGGCCGGAAGGGATCGCCGACATCGCCCGCGCCGGCGGATTCAGCCCGGTCTGCCTGTGGGCGCTCGGCCCGGCACCACTGCCGCAGCTGGCCTCGACGGTGACCGTCACCGGTACCACAACCGCCACCAGCTACGGCATGTGGACCGCCGACGACATCGCCACCGGCCTCACCGTCGCGGGACGCACCGTCGTGTCGAGCGGCGCACGCGGCATCGACATCACCGCCCTGCAGGCCGCGGCCAGCTGCGGACGGCCGGTCGCAATCCTGCCGTGCGGGCTGCGGCACCTGTACCCGGCAGCCAGCATCGGCGTGTACGACCAGCTGTCGACGTCCGGGCTGCTGCTGACGGCGTGGCCGCCGGACGCCCGGCCGAGCGCACGGCGGGTGTCGGCGAACCTGTCGCTGCTGGCCGCGGTCAGCAGCGGCACCGTCGTCGTCGAGACCCCGTACAACGGTGCGGCGCTGGGGACGCTGCGGCGGGCGATGCGGTACGGCCGCGTCGGGATGGTCGTCCCCGGCCCGGTCACCTCGGCCGTGTCGGCCGGCTGCCATCGGCTGCTGCGCACCGACCCGCGGGTCCGGGCCGTCACCGGCCCGGTCGACGTCCTCGAGGACCTCGCGGCCGCCGCAGCGACGGGAGGACAGTAGATGACGACGCCGCCGCCGGTGCCGGCGCATCTGCTCGACCGGCCGCTCGCCGGTGGTCTGGTCGTCCCCTGGATCACACCGGTCAGCACGGACGGGGTGTTCCTGTTCGGCAACCTCGCCGAGCTGAGCCAGCACCGGTGCCTGCACGAACAGCGGTGCCAGATCTGCGGCCGTCCGCTGCCGGACGAGGCGGTGCTGTTCGCCCGGCCGGCGGACCTGCGGCTGCGGTGCACGTCCGAGCCGGCGACATGCCCACCGTGCGCCGCATACAGCGCCCGGGCCTGCCCGATGCTGTCCGGCGCCCGCAGCACCTACCGCACCGCAACCCACCCGGCACTCGCCGGGACGCCGACGAGCCGGCAACAACGGCTGCGGCAGGGCGCACCGGCAGAGCGTTGGTTCGCCGTCCACGTGCAGCAGTACGACGTGATCGGGCACCCGGCACGACCGGAGACCCTGGCCGCGTCCTGGCAGCGGATCCCGCCGCTGCGGATCGAAGCTGTTCCGGTCACCGCGAGCCGGTGATCACCAAGACCGTGTGACGTCGCGCCGCGACACCCCGAGCGCAGCTGCCGGGTCCGGCACCGCACCGCCGGACCCGGCAGTACAACCACACCGCGCCGACCTGCCGGTGCCGCTGCTCCGTTTTCACCGGCGACGTACCTGGCCCTGCCGTCCACGTGATCGACCCGCCCCACCGTTCGCCGTCAGACGCGCGCACCAGCGCGCCCTTTTTGCGTTTCAGGAGGATCCACATGAACACTCCCCCACCGGCGCCGGCCTCGAGCACACCGACTGGACGACGCCGATGACGTCGAAAATCCTCAGCATCGTCATCGCCGCGTGCGTCGGTGCGGTCATCATCTGCACAGCAGGTCTCGGGCTCCTCGGCGGACACGCCGCCACCTGCACGTACGCAGGACCCTCGGCTGCTCCGCAGGCGTGGACAGCGGCCGGCGGCTACACGGCCGACCAGGTCTCCGCGGCCGCGATCATCGTCCGCGCCGGCATCGACGCCGGCGTCCCCGTCCGCGGCCAGGTCATCGCGGTCGCCGTCGCGATCCAGGAATCGAGCCTGCAGAACCGCTCCGACGGCCCGGACGACTCGGTCGGGTTGTTCCAGCAACGTCCCAGCCAGGGCTGGGGCACCCGGGATCAGCTGCTCGATCCGGTCTACGCCAGCCGGCGGTTCTATACGGCGTTGCTCGCCGTCGCCGGGTGGCCGCAGATGCCGCTGACCGACGCCGGTCAAGCAGTGCAACGCAGCGCATACCCCGACGCGTACGCACGATGGGAACACGACGCGACGAAGCTCGTGACTACGGTCGGGTCCAGCACGAACGGCGTGATGTCGGTCAACATCGCCGGGTGTCTGACGCCGTGCCCGGACGCTCTCAACAGCAGCAACGCAGGCGGGACACCGGCGGCGCCCTCGGAAGCCTCCGGAGCCTGCGACTGGGTCGCGCCGGTGCGCGCACCGATCGTGTCGGGGTTCCGGACCGCGGGCCGGCCAAGCCACGACGGCGTCGACCTCGCCGCGGCGCGCGGCACCCCGATCCGGGTTGCATCGACAGGGACAGTCCTCGTGGTCCGCTGCAACGTGACGCCCGCCAGCCACGGCTGCGACCAAGACGGCTCGCCATCGACACCCGGATGCGGCTGGTACGTGGACGTCCTGCACGCCGATCAGATCGTCACACGGTACTGCCACATGCTCACCCGCCCGTCAGTGGTGGAAGGCCAGCAGGTACTCGTCGGCCAGGTCATCGGATTCGTCGGGTCGTCCGGGCACAGCTCGGGACCTCATTTGCATTTCGAGGTTCACGTCAACGGTGACCGCAGTCCGGTGGGAGCTGTCGACCCGGTGATGTTCATGGCCGGACGTGCACCGATTGGACACCAGTGAGCCTCACAGGACGAGTTCGGGCGGGATTGGGCCTCGCCGCCGTCGAGCACGTTTTGTCAACGTGAGCTCGGATCACGACCAGGTACAGAGGTTGACAGCCGCTGCCCAACGCCGCCCTTGGCGCATTGATCCGCGGTGATCAGCTCAATCCACGCTAGCTGGGCGGCTCATGGGCCTGCATGCGGCGGCGGATGCTTGCCAGGCTGGACGGATGTGCTGTTCACGTCCAGCCGGTGCCTACAATCGAGCATTGCTTCGGTCAGCAGATCCTGCGGATGAGCGGCACAATTGGTGTGCCTCCCTCGCCGCGACCAGCGAGAGTAGTGCCGAGGTGTTTGCGGACCGGGCGGACGCGACGCATTTCCGACCCGTGACGGGAAGTGGCTGGACGCTGCCCCGGCTATAGCTCGGGGTCCAGATCCTCACTGCGATCGCCTTCTTGATTGGCGAGGTCACGAGCAGTGGTCGGCGGGTCGGTCGGCCGCCTCGGCTGGGGCGGCCGAGCTTCGCACTCCTGCGGAGGTTCCGTGTCGCCTTCGGACGGCGAGGACCACAGCTCCGAGATCAACTTCAACGTTCGAACGCCGGACTCCGGCTCCATGGTTGTCCGCAGGCTGCGCATCCAGGAGGCGACGGCGGCCCACGCATCTCCAAACGCCTCGGCTGACGACACGTCGACCTGCGATCTGAGACCGGCGCCCGGGTTCAACGGATCGTCAACCTCCCCTATTCAGAGGGGGATCTGACTGGTCGAGGTCAGTGAAAGAAAGGTGCACCTGGCCTGCAAGGATGTGGATGTCGAAGCCATGTCCACAGCAGAATCGGGTGCACCTTCCTGGTGAGTAAGGGTAGTGGGTGGGATCAGCGGCTGATCGGCGGCGCGGCGATCCTCATCGCGGTCGCCGCGCTGCTGATCGCCCGCTGGGTCGATGTCGGTGACGTGCGGCGCGCCGCGGTCAAGGGGGCAGCTGCCCGGCGCGAAGGGACCTGACATGGCCGCGGACACCACCCAAACCCTGATCACCGCGCTGCTCGGCGGCGGCGGGGCCCTGTTCATCGGCGCTCTCGTCAAGGGCTATACGTCCCTGCGCGGCGGCGCCCGCGCGTCCACCCGAGAAGCGATCACCGACATCGCCACCGCCCGGGACGACAAGGCCCGCCGCCGCGGCGAGGCGGAGAGAGATCGCGACTACTGGCGGGCGATCTCCGGCCGGTACGGCTACCAGCTGCGGACCGCGGGCATCAACCCGGACCCCGAGACGCCCGAGGCGCCGTCGGAACGGCCGAGCCGTCCATGGACCAGCATGGCGGCAAGTACGGGAATTACTCGACCGAGCTGTCACCGAGCTGGGCCCGATAGTCCTATGACGTCGGAGCGGCCCTTCCAACCCCGGAGACTCTGATGTGCTGATGCCCTACCCGGCGGGCAGGATGGGCGCGGGAGGTACAGATGAGCGACATCGCGGACGTTCCACCCGCCGTTGTGGGCCGGCTCCGGGTGATCTGCGGGGAACTGCCCGAGGCGTACGAGGAGCCGGCGTGGATCGGCCTGCGGTGGCGGATTCGCCGGCGGACGTTCCTGCACGTCTACACCACCGACGGGAGGGGGTCGGCGTACATCGATATAGACGATCCGGCCATCCTGATGACCTTCCGGGTGCCGCCCGGGGAGTTGGCCGCACTGGCGCATGCCGGCCCTCCGTTCTTCCGGGCCGACTGGGCAGTGAATGTCGTGGGAATGGTGCTGGACGACGAGACGGACTGGGTCGAGGTTGCCGAGCTGGTGACGGACAGCTATCGCGTGCAGGCGCCCCGCCGCCTCGCGTTCCGGCTGAAGGCAGGTGGATGAACCGCCGGCCACTTCCCCACGTTACCGCTTATCCAGGAAGGTCATTCAGAAGTCATCCCCAGGCTCGATAGATCTCCAGCATGGTGACGGTCCGTAGTATGTCGGAGAAGTCGTGCATGATCCGGTGGTAGCCGGTCTTGAGGATCTTCCACGACTTCAGATGCGCGATGGCGCGTTCGACGGCTGCCCGGATGCGGTTGACCGAGCGGTTGGACGCCTTCTGGCCGTCGGTGAGTTCTCCGCCGCGTGGCTTGCGGTCCGGGGTGATCATGCCGGCCCGGCTTCGAAGACCTGGTGATCCTGACCGTCGGCGACGAGTCGGTGGCGCCGCTACGGCTCAACCCGTTCGACGTGCCGCCGGGCGCCACGGTGACCGCACACATCTCCAATCTGCTGAGCTGCTTCGAGGCGGCGTTCGGGCTGTGGGACCCGCTGCCGTTCATTTACCGGCGGGCGCTGGTCCAGGTGTACCGCCAGCGCGGCTTCCATCCGGAGGACCGCGGCGGACCGCAGCACGCTGGTCGTTGGCCGGTCCTGGCCGACTTCGTCGCCGCGCTGGCCGAGGTGACCGCCGCGCTCGGCTACTCCGGCGACGTCGGCCGCAACATCGACGCGGCGGCGAACCTGCGGGCCGAGGCGCTCGCCGAGGGCGCGTGCGGCCCCACGCTCAACTGCCGTACCTCGTTCGATCTCAGCACACTGCTGCGGCGACCGGTCGTCGTGGAACTGGCTGGTGTCGGTGACAATGCCAAGGAACAGGCACTGGTCACGCTGCTGCTGCTGAGTGCGGTACGCGGACACCGGCGGGCCAGCCGACCGACCGGCATGCACGTGCTGCTGCTGGAAGAGGCACACCGGGTGTTCCCACGCGCGACCGCGTCCGCCGGCGACATGAAGGAGGCCAACGCGCAGGCCCTCGCCGCGGAGCGAATCGCGCAGGGTCTCGCCGAGGACCGCAAGTACGGCCAATCGTACGTACTGGTGGACCAGCAGGTGGGCAAGGTCGCCGACGACGCATATAAGATCACCAACCTGAAGGTGATGCACCGGACCGCTGCCTCCGACGATCGCCAACTGCTCGGCGCGACGATGAGTATGCACCCGGACCAGGTCGAGTCGGCGGCGGCGCTGCGCCCGTTCGAGGCGCTGGTGTCGCACAACCGGCTCGACCGCGCTGTGACCGTCAAGGTGCCCGACGTCCGAGCCGCCGACGCTGCCGCCCGCAACGCCGACGAGGCGCCCCTCGCCGACGACGACGAGCTCCGGCGCCGGTTCCAGGCTCTGCTCGGCACATCCTCGTTCGCCGCGGCGATGGCACCGTACGGCGAATGCCACGACTGCCGACACCGGTGCCATTTCCGGCGCCAAGCCGAGTCGGTCACCGCCGACCAGACCGAGTCGGCGCGGCTCGTCGGGCTGGCCCAGCCAGCCAATGGCGGCTGGCCGGCGCTCGCCGAGTCGCTCGTCTGCCTCGCCGGGGACTTTCCCGGTGCGGTCGACGCAGACGCGCTGCTCGACTACCGGACGTGCGTCTTCATCCATGCGCTGCGGACCGCGAACCCGCCACACAGGTGGAACGACCGCGGCCGCGAGAAGGCGGTCCGGTGGGTCGACCGCGTCCGTCTCGAACTGACCCGCCGACCTGGGGAGCTGGCATGAGAAGACTTACCGGAACGAATCGTGTTCGCGATGCGGCCGGTGTACCGGCATGAGCGAATTGCACGAGGATGACGCCCCGTCTCCGTCGCCGTCGCCCGAGACCGATTCGGACGGAGGCGGTGCGGACGCCGGGCCGCCCGACGGACTTGACGATCTTCCCGACGACGACGCCGACCCCGCCGAGGCTCCGGCCGCGCCGTCCGCCTCCGGAGGCGCCGCGGACGATGACGGCAGCGGCCCCGGCGCGGCCGCCGACACGGACGGCGCCGACGGATCCGCCGCGAACGCCTCCGACAACGCCTCGGATGCCGCCGGCGCCGACCGGTCCGCAGACGACCCGGACGGGCTCCCCGAGCCGCCCGTCGACGCGGACCCAGACAATTCGTCTGCCGACGCTGGGACCGCCGAGGAGGACGACCCGGACGACGGCCAGTCCGATGTGGATGGTTCGCAGGAGGACCCCGCGGGCTTCGACCGGGTGGCCGACGACGCGCAGGACGTCGGCGATGTCGGGGACGACGCCGCCGACGGCGTTCCGGACCTGCCCGACGACGCCGATGCCTCCGGCGCGGACGACGCAGCCGACGCGGATGCCGACCGGACCGCCACGGACGCCGACCTGGTGGACGCAGACGACGCCCGGCCCGGCGACGACGATGCGCCGGACGAGACAGGTGCGGCCGACTACGGCGGCACCGACGAGGGTGACGGGGACGCCGAGCCGGCTGCCGATGCCGATGCCGCACCGGAAGGCGCCGACGGGCAGCCGGAGGAGGGGGAACGGCCGTACCACGACGACATCGGGCCGCTGGAGCCGCCGGCGCGCGATCTCCTGCCCGGTGAGGAGATTCTGATGGGTCCCGAGGACGGGTTGCAGTCGCGGACCGACGGGAAGTTCGACGACGTCGTGCACGGCCAGCACGGCGACCCAGACACCAAGTACCTGTGGACGATGGACGATCGTGGTACGAACGTGGCGCTGGAAAAGACTCCGTGGAACACGCCGCGGGGCAACATCGTGCACTCGAACGTCAGCCCCGAGGCGGCAATTGGCGGCGAGGCGTGGTTCACGTCCGACGACAGCGTCAGCATCAACGCCGGCTCCGGCCGGTTCGGCGACGGCGCCGGTCGGACTCCGGAGCAATGGGATGCGGCCGTCCGGCATTGGGAGGACCTGGGTTACCGGGTCGAGAAGAAGGAGCTGGGGGAACGATAGCGATGAAGTTCTGGGAGCTGTTGTCATTGGCTCGGACCGCGCCGGAGGCGATGGGCCGGCTGGGTGACTCGCCGGCGTGGACCGAGTACGTCGGCTGGTGGCACGACCGCGACGCGCTGATCCGTGCCCGCGACCGCGCCAAACTCGACCATGAGCTGCCCGACGAGGCGTGCCGTCACGTCCTGGAGGCCGTGCCGAACCGGTACTGGATCGCCGACGGCACCGTCCGGCGCACCCGCGAAGGTACGCCGGAACCGACCTACTCCGCGGTCGAGACGTTCGACCGGTTCGGCGGCAGCCTCCTGGAGGAGGTCGAGGAGCGGGGCAGCGCCCGGGTCCCGGACCTCGACGACTGATAGGGGTCACCGGGCCGGCGTGGTTCGATCCAGGGATGCCATGGTCATCGATCCGACCGTACGTTAGTCGTCAACTGGTCGCACGGGGCGCGGGGGCGCGGGGGCGCGGCCGGTCACCGTCGTGGCCGTGCTGCCCGCGATCCGCGAGTGGCAGCGCGCCACCGGCGCAGGCTGACCCGCCCCCTCACAGCACGCACTCGGCGTAGTAGGCGACCTCGGCGTTCCCGTGCCGCGCCAGCAGTTTGCGCAGGTTCGCGACCGCGTTCCGGTACTCGGGCCGATCCAGCCGCAGCCGCCGCACCGCCGCCTCCCACTCGAGGTCGGCTCGCTCCGGTGCCGTGGCTGCCGCGCACAGCAGGCGCAGGCCACTGGTGGGGCCCGATGCTGGGCCGAGGGCGGGCACCAGAGCCGGCCACCGGGTGAGGATCTCGGCGAACGTGAGCACGTCGCGGCCGAAGCCGGCGCTCTCCGTGGCCAACGCAGCATGAGGCGGTTTGGAGCCCCCCAACCGCCGGGCGACTCCGAAGGGCCACAACCTTCATCATCCGTGCAGCACCGCTTCAGAGAACTCGACCTACCGAACCTCCTCCACGTTCAGGACACACCAAACGACAGATGTACGGCCGCGCCGGCTTCGACCTGCTCCGCAAACGTGTGCTGCTCGCACCTTGATCAGCGTCGAGCCTTCCCCGCACTAGGCTTCCTGGATGCGCTACCTCACCCGGCAGTTCGCCATCGGGGCCCTCCGCCGCGGACACGGCATCGAACAGTTCCTCGGGTGCACTCAGATCGGCGCAGTGGCCGCCATCCAATGGGTTGCGATCAGCCCCATGGACGGCCAGTACCGCGTATCCCTGCACACCGTGCAGGACCCCGACGACGAGGTAGGCGACCTGCCCAACCTCATGTCGTTGGACCCAGTCGACGAAGCCTACGTAGGCGAGGGGCGCGAGCTCGGCTCCAGCCCGGACGAGGCCGAAGCAATAGCACTCGCCGAGCAACTCACGACTACACGATCTGACTGCTGGGTCAACCACGCGGTCGCTGGCGACGAGTATATGGACTTCGTCCGAAGCCGGCGTAACACCGCCGACGCGAGCCGCCAGCAAGATCAATCACGAAGTTAGCGCCAGAACCGAGGTTCGGAGCCACGTGCTGGTCAGATTCAGCTCCACCCTGCGGGGCTTGAGGTCTGTGTCGGTAAGTTCGAGCGCCACTGCCGGGCGTGGTGCGGTGCGATGATCGGGTTTGTGTCGGTGGGTGATAGCGGTGGTGAGCGGGACGGGCTCGAGGACCAGCGTCGGTCGGATGCGATCGTCGCGTTCCTCGGAGCGGGTTTGCTGTCGCCGCCGTCGCGGGCGGTGATGGTGTCGGCGTTGGCCGGCGCGCGTCGTGCGGTGAAGGAGCATCAAGCCCGGCACGCTGCCATCGACTCGTGGCTGGCGGGTGAGATTCGTCTGCGCGGCGTCAGGGAGAACGCGGCGGTACTGGCCGTTCTGGAGGTGCCGGAACGGCGGGCGGACGTCGCCGCCATGTATCGCACCGGGCATCCTGACCGCGTCGCCGTGCTCGAGTTGGTCGTGGCGGTGCTGGCGCGTTCGTAGTCCGTTCGCGGCGGTCCGGCAATGACCTGCGGTTTGTCTGCGAATCTGGGCACCACTGCAGGGTGTTCTCGATCGGGTGGTTTGCGATGTCGGCCAGTTCCGGCGCCACCTGCACCGGTGGGAGCATCGGCAGGTCTGGGACGGGAGCTTGCCGATGTCACGGATGTCGAGGGTTGAGCTGTTCGCTGCGATCCGCCGGGACTCCCGCGCTGGCAGTACCCCCTCAGCCGGTCGGTCATCGCCCAGCCTCTCCAGGCACCCGGCCAGAGTCACCCTCATGGACCGCCGGCAGACCACGCGCGGATCACCGGAATCCAGCGACGACGATCGCCGTCCCAGCAGTGAGCATCTGATTTGAAACGACACCCGACGAGAGACCCATTGCGACGGATCTCAGATTCTGAAACCACAGGAGGACATGGACATGGAGGACATGGACATGAAGGTTCATCGCTGGAAGACGATCACCGCCTTGGCCGTAGCCGTGAGCCTGGCTCTTACTATCGGCGCCGCGCCGTCGCAGGCTGCGCCTCTCGGCGAGGGCCCGAACGTCAGTGCGGGCCTGAGCGCGAGCGACCTGTCCAAGCTGCCGCTCACCGACCGGCACCTGACCAAGCGCGAGAAGGTCAACCTCGCGGTCGTCCTGCGCGCCTACCACGTGGCGGAGGGTGACGTCCTGGACTCCCAGGGGTTCATCGACCTGTTCGCAAAGGACGGTGTGCTCAACGGCATCGGCGGTGTGGAGGGCCA
The DNA here is from genome assembly GCF_042653625.1 of Dactylosporangium cerinum. Classification (NCBI taxonomy): domain Bacteria; kingdom Bacillati; phylum Actinomycetota; class Actinomycetes; order Micromonosporales; family Micromonosporaceae; genus Dactylosporangium; species Dactylosporangium cerinum. The sequence goes on from NZ_JBHSIU010000122.1 coordinate 24,979, forward strand.
GACGAGCTTGCGGGATCAGCAACTGGGCGGTCTGGTCGTCTGGATGGGCACGTTCCTTCCCGACGTTCACCGGCAGCTGAAGCAGATCACCGTGCGCGGTGACGTGGTCGGCATCGAGCTGTCGATCCAGGGCACCTTCCTCGGGCCGTTCGACACGCCCGCCGGCGTGATCAAGCCGACCGGGGCCAAGATCGACATTCCGACCGCCGACTTCTGGTACCTGCGCAACGGCAAGGTCGAGGTGTTCGACTGCCACATCGGTTTCACCACCTTGTACGCCCAGCTGGGCATACTGCCGGACTACGCGTCCGCAGTCGCGGCGGCCGCGCCCAAGAGGTAACTCGCGCGAGCGTCCAGTTGCTCCGGCGGACGCTGCGCTGCACTGGCGGACCAGGAGCGAGAAACCACAGGTCAGGACCGTAGCGTAGCGGTTCGTGTGCGGTAACCCCAGGCCACGGAATGAGCTCAGGTCATAGGGCGTTCTCCCGAACTTCGGAGACGCCCTTGATCGTTTATTCGTTTGGCGTCCGTTGGAGAGCCCTCAGTCCGCGACCCCGACCGACCTGGCATCGGCCGGCCCTGAGCGACGAGGGCGTTGCCAGGCTGGAGACCGTACCGCCCCCACGCGCCGTTCGGCTGCTCATACAACCCGACCTATGCCGCGACAAGGGCGGCTGCGGTCGCGAGTCGATCGGGAAGCCCGCCTGGACCGACCATGCGCGGCCGGGCCGGGATCAGGACACCGACGGCCGCGCGTCGGTCCAGTCGACCATCAGACGGCGCTCGGCGAACAGCCACGCCCCGTCCTGCTTGACGAACGTGTCGAGGTAGCGGATGGACGCCACCATCAATGTCCGGGATCCGTGCTGGTCCTGCGTCAGATGGTGGGCCAGGCAGTAGCTTTCGCCGGTGGCCCGGTCCCCGTCCAGCTCGACGGTGCTCTGGCCGTTGAAGTGCGTGGTGGCAAGGTGGGCGTTGAGGGCGTCGAAGACCGGCGCCAGGGCCTCGCGGCCGTGCAGGTCCTGCGTCGGCTTGGGGTTGCGGGCGTCCATGTAGACGACGAAGTGGGTGTCTTCGGTGAACAGCGCCATCTGGCCCTTGGCGTCGCGCCGGTCGGCGCAGTGCGCGTAGGCGTCGAACAACTCCCGGATGGCGAGCCGGTCGGCGGCCTCGGCGCCGGTGATCGGTGGACGGATACTCACGGTGATCCTTTCCAGAGGTGCAACGGGCAGCGGATGACGCTCAGGCGCCGTAGGTCGGCACGACGGCGCCGCCGACTGGCGCGGCGGCGTCACTGAGGACGTAGGGCGATGATGTCGGCGACCGGCTCCGGTGCGACCGCGTGCGCGAGCAGTTCGGCAGGCAGAAACGGCCGGTTCTAGGCCGTGTCGAGCAGTTGTGGTGCAGCGGCGTTCACCAGCACCTCGGGCGACCTGGCCTCGGCGGCGAGGCTGCTGGACACGACCGGTCGGTCGGGTCGCCCGCCGCTTGCCGGATGCCGTCGGGCAGTTCCCTCAGCGCCGCCTCGGTGCGGTCGACGCCGACCACTGTGAACCCGGCCGCGGCCAGCTTCTCCGCCGTCGCACAGCCCAGCTCACCGCCCCGCGTCGACCACGATCGCCACACGCTTGCTCATGTCCCTGCCACCTCCGGTCACGGGTGGAGCGGCCCGCTGGGCCCGAAGTCGAGGCGGGTCGAATGCAGGATCATGAACGTGGTGCTGTGGACGAACGCCTTGACGTCCGCGGCGGCGAGCACTCCGGTGTACTTGGCCATGATCGGCTCGGCGGCGCGGTCGGTGATCGTGTCGAGGTAGATCTGGACCGCGGCCCAGACGTTCGCGCCGTACTTGACGAAGTACGGCGTCGGGTCGACCGTGCCGAGCATCTGCTTCACGCTGGCCTGGATGTCGGCGATGTACTGCTGGTGCAGGGCGACGGTGTCGCGGGTGCCGACCCGGCCCAGGTGTCCGCCGATGTAGTGCGTCCACGGGTAGGACTGTGCGATGGACGGTGCCTCGATGTATCCGGGCACGTCCTCGCTGAGGTTGAGGTTGAACACCGGCACCCAGCCGGCGTTCACGATGTCGACGAGCATGATGGTGTCGTGGTGCGGGAAGTGGATGTAGATGTTGTCCGGCGAGTGGTTCGGCCCGTGGTACGCCAACTCGACCAGCTCACCGCCGACCTCCAGGGTGTAGCGGTCCTGGAAGGTGACGTCCGGCAGCGGCCGGGCCGGGTCGTTGTCCCGCCGCAGCAGTCGCTTGGTCTCCTCGTGTCCGATCCGGATCACGTCGCTGCCGAACAGCGAGGAGGCGCCGCCGTGGTCGGCGTGGTGATGGGAGTACACGAGATGGGTCACCGTGTTGCTGGCGCCCTCGGCCGCGGCCATCTCGTCGACGGCCCGCCGCAAGTTGTGGCCGATGCTCGGCGGCGCGTCGAACAGCACGACGCCGTCCGAGGTGAGCAGGAACGCCGACTGGTACGTGCCGTCGGTGACGCTGAACAGGTTCCGCTCGACCCGACCGACGTGATACCCGTGCTCGTTCAGGGCCGGGCCCAGGGCGGCCTCCGGCACCGGGGCATAGTCCGGCAGTTGCGGCGTGCTGTCCGCGGGTGGGCTGGACGAAGTCATGCGCTCGCCTCCATGTTCGCGCTCTGTGCCGATCAGGCCTGTTGAGGTTCACCGCCGGGACAGTGAGCCGTCGTCGCCGGATTCCGGTGATCCGACCGCGGTCTGCCGTCGATCTTTGGCGCGGTGGCGGGGGTCCGTTGCGTGGCCGTGTGTTCCGATTGGCGTCGGCTCTGGCGGCTGCTACGGCGAGCGGCCCGTTCGCCGTCCGGCGGCTCGGGCTGCTGCGACGCGGCGGCCCGTCGCAGTGCCGATCACGCCGGCAGTTCGACCCCGGAGAGGTCGGCGCACGCACGCAGCAGCCCGTCCTGGTATCGGATGTCACCGGCCGCTGGGTTGGGGCGCTGGGCCCTGCGCCGTTTGAAATACCGCCCGGTGACCAGGGCCCCGCCGGCGCCGGTGGCCAGCCACACCTGGGTGTCGGCGCCGACCGGCAGATCGTCGATCGCGTACGGCCCGCCGAGCCTCGTGCGGACCCAGCCCAGATCGACGGCGTTGCTGTACACACTCGGCCACCGCCGGGCGACGGCCCACGCAAGGGCCACGTCATGCAGCTTCGAGTCGCTGTACGCCTGCCTACCGTCCCACGGCTTGGCGCGGTACTGCAGATCCGCAAGGTCGGCGACGCCTCCTGACTCCAGCGACGACGACAGGTACACCAGCCGCTGCGGCCGTGGCATGAGCGCGGTCAGCACGTAGGGCGCAAGCACGTTGACCTGGAAGACCCGCTCGATGCCGTCGCCGGTCTCGCGCCGCTCGTTTTCCCAGTTGATCCCCGCGTTGTGGAAGACGACGTCGCAGTGTCCGGCCGCGCCGGCCAACTCCCGCGTCTGCTGCAGCGAGGCGAGGTCCCCGACGATCACCTCGGCATGGCTGCCCAGGTCGGCCACCCGCTCCTTGCTGCGCGCGTGCCAGACGACAGCGTGGCCGAGCCCCTGCAACGTCCGCGCCGTCTCCAGCCCGATCCCGGTGGTCGATCCGGTGACCAGAATCCTCGCCATAGTCCGACTCCTGGTGTCTCGTCGTTTCCGTTCGCTGTGGCGTTGTCCGATGTGGACCGTGCGGCCCTGGAGGAACGTGTCCGGTGCTACATTGCGTCGCCACCAGCGGATGCGCCGGCGAGAGGTGATGGGCCACGACGTAGGCCGCGACCGCGCTCGCATAGAACGTGTTCAGCAGCGCCGTGCCCAGGGTCGCGCCGATCTGCTGCGTCGAGTTGAGCACCGCACTTGCCTCGCCGGCATCGGCCTCCCGCACCCCGGGCCGCGCCGACTACTTCCCGCGCGCCTGCGACCAGGGTGGTGAGCGCGAGGCTCGAGAGCGGCACAAGCAGCAAGGCCAGGCCGATGCTCATCAAGATCTCGCCGGGAAGAACCGTCGCGACCCAACTGCTGGTGTCGGAGATGGACGTGAAGGTGGCCAGACCGACCGTGCCCAGGGCGAGCCCGGTGAGCATTACCGGTTTGGGTCCGCTGCGCATTACCGGTTTGGGTCCGCTGCGCTGTAGCAGGGGCGGTACGAACACGGAGGTGATGATGCTTCCGGCGCTGAAGGGCAGAGCGGCGATGCCCGATTTGAGGGCGCTGTAGCCCCGGCCGGACCGGCAGCAGTCATCTCAGCTGTGCCTTCACGAAGGCCGTTGCGCGGTCGAGCGCCGCGCCGGCCTCATCGAGGAATCCGGCAAAGCCTTGGAACACGTGCGGGACGCCCGGAGTGACGTCGAGCGTGACCGCGACATCGCTCAGGGCTGCCCGCTCCGCGAGCCGGAGCGCGTCGCTGAGCAGGATCTCGTTCGACCCCACCTGGATCAGCAGCGGCGGCAATCCGCGGAGATCGCCGAAGATCGGGCTGATCAGCGGGTCGGCGGCGTCCGCACTGCCCACGTATTCCGGAGCGTGGACGCGAAGGCCCGCGGGCGACAGGACCGGGTCGAGCGGCTCCCTCGCGAGCAGTGTCTCGCCGGACAGGGTCAGATCGGCGAGGGGCGACAGCAGGAGTGCGCACGAGGGCATGGGCAGTCCGGCCTCCCGCGAGGCGAGGAGCGTGGCCACCGCCAGCCCGCCTCCCGCCGACTCGCCCGCGAGAACGATCTGAGCAGGGTCCATTCCCTGTGCGAGCAGCCCCTCGTAGGCCGCGCGAGCGTCGTCGAGCGCGGCCGGATACGGGTGTTCGGGAGCGAGCCGGTAGTCGAGGGTGACGGCGTTGACGCCCGTTCGCCGGACGAGATCGGCCACCAGTGGGACGGTGGCCGCTGCCGAGCCGATGACGTAGACGCCCGAGTGGAAGTAGAGGATCACGCGGCCGGTCTCGTTGCCGGCGACCGTGACCTCGATGCCGGGGACGCCGCCAAGCTCGACCCGCTGCTGCTGGACATCGGCGGGCGTCGGCACCTGGGCCGTGAACGCGTCGAACGCGGCTCGCACCGACACGGCATCCGCGGCGGTGTCCAGCCGGCCCTGACGCAGGATGGCATCCAACTGGCTCTGCTGCTCTTTGCTCATCAGTGTTCTTCCCGTCAGGCGTCGACGCTGTTCCGTTCGGCACATGATCGCGGTGACCTTGGTGAGCTGTCCTCGCCTGAAGCTGGCGATACCCTGCCCGGCGTGCGCGCAGGACGAGCAGCGCCGGGTCGTGCGGCGTCGCGCCCTATGCGGTCTGCGGCGGTCGCGGCCTGATCTGGCGCAGCTCGAGAAGCTCGAGGCCGAGGGCCTCGATCTGCGCAACGACGCCGAACACCGCGGACTGGTCTTCGAGCAGGCCGGTGAGCACGGTCTCGCCGCCGGTCAGCTCGGACGCCATCGTGGGAAAGGCGGACAGCGCAGTCGCTCCGAGCCGACCCCGTATCCGGATGGTGTACAAGCCTGGCGCCACACAACGACTGTGCCGCACGACCGAGTGATTCGGCGACGCCGGAATCCGGTGATCGGGCGCGCGGACCTGGAGCTAATTGGCAGACGCCGGCGGAAGCCGGTTGGAGAGCAGCCGCAACTGGCGTGCGCGGTGCACGGCGGCGGATCGGTCACCCGCACCGAGCTTGGCGTAGAGGTTGCGGATGTGCGTGTTGACCGTGTGGATCGAGACGTGGAGCTCATTCGCGATCTCGGCCCGCGTCAGGTTCGTCGGGAGATATCGCAGGACGCGCAGTTCGCTGGGGGTCAGTTCGTCCGAGTGGGGTGGCGGCTCCCGGTCGTCGCTCGGCGACGATGTGCTCCTCAGTTGGTCGACGACGTCAGCGAGAAGGGCACGATGGGCCGTCTCGTGGTACCGGAGCACATCGAGCAGGTCCGCCGCCTCGGTCATGGCGAACGGGAACACCAGCCGGTCGGGCTCGGCGGTCGCCAGGGCTGCCTCGGCAGCCGCTGCCGCGGCGTCTCGATCGCCCGAGCGCAGGTGTGCGGTGCCGGCGAGCAGATGCGCTTCAACGAGCGTGAACGGGTCGATCGGGGGTGTGGTGTCCCGGATGTCACGGAGCACCTCCAACGCCAGGCTGGGGTTGCCGTCCACGAGGCAGATCCAGGCTCGCGCATTGGAGATGGCGCCCGCCCGGCCGGGTTCGGGGGTGAATTCGGCGAGCGTCGCGCGCGCCTCGGCCGGCCTTCCCAGCCGGGCCTGGGTGGTTGCGAGCCATCCGGTGATCCGCGGCGCGAGCGCGTGCGCACCGGTGAGCAGCGACTGCGTCCGCGCTGCCGCCGTGAATGCCTCCAGCGCCGAACGCTGCTGTCCGCGACCCGCGTGCAACATGCCGGTCGCCAGGTGCAGGAGCACGGCGGTGGCGGGCTCGACGTGCGCGGAGCCGACGTCCCAGGCGCGGCGCAGCCAGCGCTCCCCCTCGTCGAATTCGCCCATCCAGATGGCCATGCCGCCGACGGCTCCGAGTGCGGGTGCGAGTATCGGGTGATCGTCCAAGCCGTGCCGTTCGGCGAGCGCTACCGCCTGACGGCCGCGCTCACGTGCTGCCGTCACCGAGACCGTCCTCGACGGAAAGCCTTGATGCGCGCGGCACGCGACTTCGAGATAGGGCCGGCCGATCCTCTGGGCGAGCGCGGCTCCGTCGGACAGATGCCGCTCGGCCTCCAGGAGCCGCCCGGTCCAGGTCTCGACGATCCCGAGGTTCAGCAGCGTCACCCCACGCAGCTCACTGCCCATCGCGAGCGGCTCGCTCGACGCGTCCGCCATCGAGGCATCGAGCATCTTCACCTGCTCGATCACCTCGCTGAACTGGCCGCTGCGCCTGGCCAGCGCCAGTCGCAGCGACGCGACCGCCACCGCCCGGCGGCGGCGAGCCGGAGCAGCGCTGGGGAGGTGGGACTCGGCCAGCGCCAGCTGAGCGGCCGCCTCCTCCGTCCTCCCCTGGTTCAGCTCAGCGGCCGCGTGAGCCAGCGCGAGGTCAGGATGATCGGCCGATGCCCCCTCCGGGAACGCCTGCAGGACCGTGCGAATCGTTCCCGCCCGCCCGTCGAGCACCCACCTGAACGAGTGGTCCGCGACGAGTCGAGCGGCATCGGGCCAGTTGCCCGCCGCGACCATGTGCCGCACCGCCTCCACGACGTCCCCCCGATCCGCGAACCACCGCGCGGCCCGGCGGTGCAGGTCAGGAACCTCGTCGGCGGACGTCCGGCGCAGTTCCAGGCGCAGGAAGTCCGCCAGGAGCTGGTGGTAGCGAAACCAGGTGCGCTGGGCGTCGAGCGAGGCGACGAACGCGTTCGCCTCCTCCAGTGCCAGCAGCATCTGCTCGGAGCCCGGCCGGCAGGACAACAGGTCGGCGAGCTCACCGTTCATCCGGTCGACCAGCGAGGTTCGCAACAGCATGCGCTGCACCTCGCCCGGCTGCCGCTCGAGCATCTCGGCCATCAGGTACTCCCCGATGGCGCGGTCGGTGCCGGAGAACTCGGCCACGAAGCGCTCGGGCTCCGGGTGACCGGTGAGCGAGATCACCGCCAGCCGCAGGCCAGCCGCCCACCCTTCGGTGCGCCGGTGCAGCGCGGCCGCCCCTTCGCCGGACAGGCCGATCCCGGACCCGACCAGCAGCTCGCGGGTCTCGGCCTCGGTGAACCGCAGATCGCCGGCACGGATCTCGGCAACCGCGCCGGCAAGCCTGAGCTGGTGCAGTCGGATCGGCGGATCCCGACGGGAGGACAGCACCACGCGTGCGTTGCCCGGCAGCTCCGCGACGAAGTGTTCGAGCTGCGTGAAGGCGTCGGTCGACCTCAGCTCATGGAGGTCGTCGATGATCAGCACGACCGGTTCGGCGTGCTCGACAAGCTCCGACAGCACGCTGTCGATCACCTCGTCCACGTCCGGTACGGTGACCGGCGCCGCAGAGGTCGTCGGCCGCGCCGGTTCCCGGATCGCGTCGAGGACGGCGGACCAGAACCGCTGTTCGTTCTGCTGGTTGCGCTCGACGGACACGAACACGACCCGACGAAGCGTCGTCGGGTCGCCGGCCCACGCACGCAACAGCGAGGTCTTGCCACTTCCCGGGGGCGCCGAGATGACCGTCAGACGTCTGGTCACGGCGCGGTCGAGCAGCTGCAGGAGATCCTTCCGGTCGAGCAGCCCCCGGGTGCCCGAAACATCGTGCGCGACCGGCCGCGGCACGCGCTCCCCACGCTGTCTCGCCACCAGGTCGGTCATGTTGGCCGTCCCGTGGACCCCCGCCATGTTGCTGTCGGGCACCCGCTGCGCAACGCGCTCCGCCAGGTCGGCACGCGGTCGCCCATGCCAGCAGCGCGGCTGGTGGCGGCTGACCCCGGCATCACCGGAATCCGGCGACGACACACCGCCCGCGCACTGGTGACAATCCGCCCATGACCACCACGAACCCACCCGCCGCCCGGGCCGGCTCCTACTGGGTCGGGGACCTCGGCCTCAACCGGATCGGCTACGGCGCGATGCAGCTCGCCGGCCCGGGCATCCTTGGGCCGCCGCGCGACCGCACCGCCGCCGTCGAGGTGCTGCGGACCGCGGTCGAGCTGGGCGTCAACCACATCGACACGGCCGACGCCTACGGGCCGTACATCACCAACGAGATCATCCGGGAGGCGCTTTTCCCGTACGGCGACGACGCGCACATCGTGACCAAGGTCGGGGTGGTTCGCGACGACCGGGGCGGCTGGCTGCCCGGCGACTCGGCCGAGCTGAACGCGATCTGAGCAGTGGCCGCCGGGCCTTCCATCACCCCGATCCAGCGCATACCGCGGGATCGCGAACGACAGGAGTTCGACATGAGCGATCCGCTCGACTGGAACGCGAAGACCATTGCGGAGTTCCGAGCGAACGAGGGCAGGGTCGGCGGGGTCTTCGAGGGCGCGCCGATGGTCCTGTTGCATCACCGTGGCCGCAAAAGCGGGCGGGAGTACGTCACCCCGACGATGTACCTCCCGCACGAGGCCGGGCCGGACGCCATCTACGTCTTCGCGACCAAGGGTGGAGCACCCACCAACCCGGACTGGTACTACAACTTGACCGCCGCCAATGACGGCACCGTCGAGCTCGGAACCGGGACATACCGGGTGACGGTCCGCCAGCTGGCCGGCGCCGAACGCGACCGCATCTACGCCGAGCAGGCCCGGCGCTACCCGGGCTTCGCCGAGTACGAGCGCCAGACTGCTGGAATCCGCACCATTCCGGTGCTCGAACTTGAGCTGCTGACCAACCCGGCCTGAAGTGCGCGGCTGCTGAGCAGCCGCACACCCCCTGCGTCGACAACCAGGTCGCACCCGGCGGCATCGGATGATGATGATGATGATGATGCGGGCCAGCGCCTCGTCCGCCCTCGTCTGGGTGATCTTGTCCTTGGTGTCGGCCTTGGTCAGGAGGGCACGGGCGTACGACTTGCCCTTCCCGGCCGCCTCAGCAGCATCCCCTGCCGGTGACCACAACTGACGAATCGCAACGGCCTGTGCGGCCGTCGCGCTCAGAACGGCGTCAGGACGGCGCCAGCAACGCGCTGCAACAGCGGCGCCCCCGTCAACGACGAGCATGACACCGACACCGGGACGCGGCGGCTATGGCTGCCGATGATGGGCCTGAACAGGGGCGTCGGTCCACTGGAGTACGCATGCGTGAATGCCGCGTACCTACGGCCTGAGGACGATCTTGCCGCGGGTGTGGCGGCGCTCGAGCTCGGTGTAGGCCTCGCGGACCTGCGTGAGCGGGTAGACGTTCGCGATCGGCACTTCGAGGTGTCCGTCGGCGATCAGGGCGGCCAGCTCGGCGAGCACCTTGGCGCCTGGCCCGGCCGCTGCCCCTCCGTCTGTTTTCACCCCGTACTTCGCGGCAGCGGCGAAATCGGTGATGGTGTCGATCCGCTCGGGCGCCACGCCGAGGGCGAGGGCGAGCTCGACGTACCCGTCGCCGTAGGTGTCGATGAACGCGTCCACGCCGCCGGGCGCGGCGGCTCTGATCCGGTCCGCGACGCCGTCACCGTACGCAACCGGGATCACGTCGTGGCTTTCCAGCCATTCGCGGTTGCTCTCGCTCGACAGGCCGATCACCGTGGCCCCGGTACGGCGCGCGAGCTGGACGGCGAGCGAGCCGACGCCCCCGGCGGCTCCGGAGACGACGACGGTCTCGCCCTTCTCGAGCTGCACGGAGTGCACCGCCCCCCACGCGGTTACGCCGACCACGTACAGGCCGCCGGCCACCTCCCACGGGACGTTCTCCGGCTTGCGCGTGAGGTCGCCAGCCTCGACCAGGACCAGCTCGGCCTGGGAGGACCGCTTGTTACTGAACCCGATCACCTCGTCGCCGGACGAGAAGCCGCCGACCCCGGCGCCGACCTCCTCGATGACCCCGGCGAGGTCGCTGCCCTGCCCGGACGGGAACGTCGACGGGAACATCTGCGCCAGCACTCCCGTGCGGATGACCGCCTCGCTGGGATTGATGCCGGCCGCCTTCACCCGCACGAGGACCTGCCCGTCGCCGGGCACCGGGCGCGCCACCTCGTCGACCCGCAGAACGTCGATCCCGCCGAACTCGGCGTACCTGACTGCCTTTGGCATGATCCTTCCACCTCCCTTTCCGTTCGAAATCGCCTGACGGCGCCGATCGTGGTTCGCGTTCGACGAACCCCTGGGGCTATTCCCGCGCCGGTCCGTCGCTGACCTGGCACAGGGAAGACGCTTCTGACCTTTAGCTCGTCTTCTTCGCCCCCAGCATCATCGCGGAGAACCAGGCCGCCCCGGCGACGACGTGCATGGGCGCGAGGGAGAGGCCCGTGGCGATGTCGTGCGCCGATAGGAGCGGGACGGGGATGGTGGCGACGCCCAGTATCAGTCCGACCCAGGCGAACAGGACCTGGGCGCGCGGCGTCCGCCGAGCCAACAGCCAGACGAAGACTCCGCCGAGGACGATCGGGAGCGTCGTTGCGATGAGCACGGCCGCAGGCGTCACGGCCGTCGAGGTGCCCTCCGCGTCGACAAGCATGTCCGCCCCGGCGGCGGACGCGATCAGACGGATGACGACATTGACGACGGCAGCGACAGCGGCCGCGATGAGACCGCGGATCCAGACGGGAGGCGCGACGGCCGTGGAGGTTGAGGAAGTGGCTGAGGTGGTCATGCGGTCCTCCTTCACATCCGGGGTGAAGCGGTGGGGTTCCAGCCCGACGAGGCGAGCCAGGAGGGGAAGTCGAGCACGTCGGGCACGAGCGCGCGCGTCGCGGCGAAGTCGCCCTGGTACGCGGGGGTCTCGGTGAACCAGCGGAACATCTCAGCGGTGTCCCGGAAGGAGGCGATGGCCTCGAGCGGCAGTGCCTCGTAGCGTGCGGGAAGGCCGGCGTGTGCGCCGATCGCCTGCGCGATCTGTTCACCGGTCAGGCTGTCACCGGCGACCTCCACGCTGGTGCCTTCGACGGCGGTTCCGCCGAGCAGGATCGCTGCCGCCGCTTTCCCGATGTCGCCGACGGCGACCATATGCAGCGGGATATCGCCGGGCATCGCCATCCGCACGACAACCTGGCCCTCCTCGACGCTGGTCGAGAAGCCTGCGAGGTTATCCATGAAGAAGACGGGGCGCAGGAAGGTGTGATGGACGTCGAGCGACTCGATGCGCTCTTCGACGCGGCGCTTGCTCTCGAAATGCGGGACACCGGATTCGCGCTCGGCGCCGCCGACGGAGCTGAACACCAGATGCGGCACCTGCGCACGAGCGGCGGCATCCGCGATCGCGATGCCGACGGCGGTCTCCTGCTCGGTGCCGCCAGGGATCGGTGTGGTCATCGCGAACGCGGCATCCACGCCGTCGAAGAGGGTGTCGAGCGATGCGGCATCGGTCAGGTCGCCAACCGTCAGTTCGACACCGCGGACGGCGAGGCGCTGCGCGGCGGGCGCACCGAGATCACGCACGAGGGCACGCACCCGCACGCCCCGCCCCAGCAGCGCGTCGACGACCGAGCCGCCCTGGTTGCCCGTCGCGCCGACGACGGCGATCAGCCGCGAGTCGGTGGAAGGTGTGACACTGGTGTTCAAGATGTTCTCCTTGGTCGAGGTGGACAGTACACGAAAACGTAAGCCGGCTTACTATTATTTCCGGGGAGGGTCGTGAACGCGAAACCTGCTGACTTCACCTCCGCGGTCCAGGGAGTGATCAGCCCGCTGATCCCCACCCTCGCGCGGGCGCATCGAGCCATGTCACAGGAGCTGCTGCGGGATACCGGGCTCAGCGCCGGCCAGGAACTGATCGTCATGCGCCTGTTCGATTCGCCCCCGCGGTCCCAGGCCGAGCTCACCCGGTGGCTGGGCGTGGAACCGCCCACGACGGCAAAGATGCTCGCGCGCATGGAAAAGGCGGGCATCGTCGAACGGGTCCCGTCAGAGACCGACCGACGCGTGACCCTCGTCAGCCTGACCGCCGAGGGCCGCGCCATCTACAAACGCGTCCAGAACATCTGGGGCGACCTCGAACGCGTCACCGTCGCCGGGCTCACCCCCGCCGAGGTGCAGCAGCTGGAACGCCTAGTGCGCCACGTACTCTCAAACCTCCAGAACGGCGAAGTGACGCCGGCACCCTGCTAAGCCGCTGTGCCCACGCACAGCAGTCGTCCTCGCAGTTGAGGAGCGCTAGCGTCAACACCCAGCTCATCCCGGCCGTCAACGAACTTCGGCTTCCGGGTGCGTCAAGCACACCTACCGCCGCCTCAAGATCGGCACGGATGGTGGCGTCCAATGCGGGGCGGACCGCCGCGTCGTCCACGCGACATGCTTGGAGGTTCGCCAGCAACCTCACCACGGCCTGATCGTGCCCGCGAGCGGCCACCAGCAACCACGCCGCAGTCCGCCGCACCGCCTCGTCCTCGTCAGTCAGAACACTCTCAGCGGCCTCAACCGCCGCGAAGCCGCGGACTTGATTGGCATCGCACCGGTAGGCCGCTGGCGAGAGGCCTGTGACCAGGTCCTTTCCAGCGGCCCCCGGCCCGAACGCGCCGTACCAGTTCCCAGCAAACGGGCGCTCCAGTGGTCACCACGTGAGAGGCTTGGCGGTCGTGAACCCGCCCCCGTCACGCAGGACATCCAGTACCGTTTCGGCGTTCTGTCGGGTAGCGGTGGCGCATTGCTGCGCCGTGGCCCTAGGCCGTGTTTCAAAGCTGATCAGTTGAGCAGGTTGAGGAGTCGCTCGGCTTGCTGGTCGAGGGTGCCAGGTGGGTTACGGCGTTCGGCGGGGCTGCCGGGGCGGAGCATGTGTAGCCAGAAGATGGCGTAGAGCCGACGCGCGTCGAGCAGTCGGTCGCCGTCGAGGTCGAACATAGTGAGGAACTCGGTCCAGTCAGCGCGTCGGGCTGAGAGGTGTTCGACCAGGTCGGCCAGTTCGAACTCGCGGGACGCCGCGGGCGATGAGCCGGGCCGGCGCGGCGGCGACGAAGTGGCCACCGTGCTGCCGTTCGACGGCTGGCCGTAGGAGCAGGCGCTGCACTCGCAGGTCCCCCAGCTGCTGGCTGGCGCTGGCGAGTGGACCATCTGGGCGCCGGTCACGGAGCGTGGCGAGGCGATCGGACTGCTGGAGCTGGTCCTGCCGGCCGAGCCGGACGCTCGGGCGCTTTCGGAGGCCAGGGCGGTGCGGCGGTGTTGGTAGTCGACGAGACGGGTGGTGTTGGCGGGCAGGTCGAGAGTGTCGGCGAGGTTGTGGACGGCGTCGATGAACGCGGCGCCGTCGTGCGAGTCGCGGAACCAAGCTGCGGTGATGCCGTAGGAAACGCGGGCGGCGTCGGCGGGGATGCCGAGCTGTCGGCGGCGTCAGTGACCAGGCACGGGTTCGTCAGCTGCAGCAGCAGGACCGGCACGGTTCGGCGCAGGTGCCGCTCAGGCAACCCTGTACGGTGCCAAAACTGTGCTTCGGGCTGTGAGCTGGGGATTTGCAGGTGGATCAGGCAGCTCGGTGGTACTCGTTGATGACGCCGCTCAGGATGCGGCGTCGCCGGATCGGCTTGTTGATCGCGACGACCGTGCTGGGGTCGTGGTCGGGTGGAT
>NZ_JBHSIU010000123.1:0-2482 GCF_042653625.1 Dactylosporangium cerinum
CGACCTACTACCGATGAGGCACTCAGCCCAGCACGTCTTGATCGGCCGCGCACATCTGCCGCCGGTCGTGCGCGGCGGCTCCCCGACACCAATCACGCTCTGTAGATCGCTTCGGCAGCCCATCTTCGGCCGGTACTCACCAGCACCGGGCGCGTTCTCCGCTATACCGCCTGTTCAACCGGGTGGACGCGGCGGGTTAGTGTACGGGGATGATCATGGATCTCAAGGATGTAGTCCTGGGTCTGGGCGGCTTCCCAACCCGCACATACATCTTCGTTCCAGAGGACGTTGTCGAGGTGAACGCATCGACTCCCACGATGCTTCTTGGCTACGATGATCCTCGGCCGGCGGGCTGGCGATACTTCCTTGAGGTCCCGACGGCGCGTGACGTTCTCGCGCAATGGAGCTACTGGCACAACAATCGGCAGTCATCGGTCGATGAGGCCTGCGCTGCGATCATCTATTACGCGGATCACGATGCGTATATCCTTGATGATCTCAACGACGAACAGGCGACGGATTGATGAGTAGCCGAGACAGCACCGCTGCGTTGAGCGTTGGCAGGATCGAGGCAGACTTGAGCGGTGAAGTCATCGACCCGACCTGATCGGGTCTGTTGCGTTGAGTGTTGCCCTGGTCGGGCGCGCTTGAGCCGTGAAGGTCTCGAATCGCCGACGTCCGGCCCTGCCATTGCGGTCGGCGTTCGCAGGGTTCCGGTTCCCGCCTGACACCATCATGGTCGCCGTCCGGCTCTACGTGCGGTACAACGTGTCGTACCGTGACGTCGAGGAGCTCCTCTTCGATCGTGGTGTCGAGGCGGACCACGTCACTGTCTTCCGCTGGTTGCAACGCTTCACCCTACTATTGGCCGACGCAGCCAGGTTCTGCCGGCATGCACCTGGCGACAGATGGTTCACCGATGGGACCTACGTCAACGGCGCCTGGCGGTACGTGCACCCCGCCGTCGACCAGCAACGGTCAGGTCATCGGCGTACTCGTCTCCGCCCGCCGCGACGCCGTGGCGGCACGCCGGTTCCTCCACCGGGCGATGACGACGTTGCAGGTGCGACCCGCAGAGATGATCACCGACGCGGACCTGCTTGATCACGTTTCCGGATCTGCCGCCGATGGTGCGCGGCGGGAAGCCGGCTCGTCACGGACCGTGACCGGCTTGCGCGAGGCCGAGGCTTCCTGTCCTGCCGATGTCCGCGCACCTGATCTTGTCGCTGTCAGCGCATCGGTTGTTGGTGATCCCGGTGGCTGCTGGCTGGCATGCGCCGTCGCCGTGGCGTAGGCCAGAATGGCACTGTGTCATACGATCTTGCGGTCTGGGAGGGTGACCGGCCGGCGAACGACGTCGTCGCGGCGGCTGAGTTCAAGCGGCTGTACGACCGCTACATGGGGTCTGCTGCGCCTGTCGAGCCCACCGCGCGGATCGCCGCGTACGTGGCTGCGTTGCTGGCCCGCTTTCCGGACATTGGTACGGACGCCGGCGAGGACAGCCCGTGGTCCACCGCGCCGCTGATGGGCGAGGCCCGCGGCCCACTGGTGTACTTCCCCATGGTGCTGGGCTGGGCCGACGAGGTTTCGGCGTGGGCCGCTCAACTCGCCGGCGTCCACGGTCTGAACTGCTACGACCCTCAGCTGAACCAGCTGCGTCTGCCGGTTGACGGGGTGCCGGAGCCTGTCGTCGACAGGCGTGCGGTGCGGGACGCCGCCGTGCGGCGGCTGACCGGTTCGATGCTCGGTCGTAGATGGCAGGCGACGCGGTCTTCCCGCACCAATGCGGCCTTCGCCCAGCGTCAGCTGGGCGGCCTGGTGTTCTCCCTCAGCCTGAACCCCTCGATCGGTTCTCGAGGCGTCACCTTCAACCCCGTCGTCGCGGTGGGTCACCTGGAGCTGGGCCGGCTCTGCGATGCGTTCATGGGTCGTCGGCCGGAGGAAGGGCTAGGGGTTGCCGTCGGGACGGCCGCCGGACTGCAGGATCTGCTGTACGCCGACGGTATTTCTCTCGCGTCCTTGACCCGGTGGGCGATCCACTCGGAGAACGAGGTGGATTCGGGTAGCGACGTCCTGCTCAAGGACCTCGACACGTACGGGATGCCGTTCCTGGAGCAGTTCACCGGGCTCGGTGATGTGATCACTTGGACGTACGCCAACCGGGGTTACCAGGCCCGGGACGGCATCCTGGCCGTCGCCTGCGCTCTGGACGGCAGGGAAGGCGAAGCCGTCGCAGCGATCGAGGACTACGCCGCGTACGGCGCGGACCAGGTGGGCCGGATGCTCGAACAGACAACCGGATTCGTTCAACGCTTCGTCGACCACTTCAGCATTGGCGCTGACGCTCTACGGCGATTGCCCAGCGCCTAACCGATCCGAACCGGTGAAGATCTCAGGAGTCAGCTTCGAACGCACTCTCATGCCGCGACTGGCGCGGAGGTACCGACTGTGCCGATGGTCATCGGTGGGACGAGGTACCGCG
>NZ_JBHSIU010000124.1:0-45089 GCF_042653625.1 Dactylosporangium cerinum
TGCCGTCCGCGTCCGCGCCTGTTCTGCCGTCCGCGTCCGCGCCTGTTCTGCCGTCCGCGTCCGCGCCCGTTCTGACGGCCGCTCCGGCGTCCGCGTCCACGCTCGTTCTGACGGCCGCGTCCGCTCCGGTGCCCGCGCCCGTTCCGCCGATCGCGGCGGTGGACGCGACGAGCGGCGGCAGCGGCGACGCCGTGACGTACGCGGGCAGCTTCGCGGCGACCCCCGGGTCCTGGTCGAGCAACGCCGTCAGGTCCGAGGCAAGGGAACCGCCGACAACACCGGCAAGAGCGCCGGCCTGCGCGAGGAGCAGGGGCCGCTGGCCCTGTGCGTCGAGATAGCGCAGGACCCGAGCGACCGAGGCGTCCGTCGGCGTCGAGGACCACAGCGCGACGGCGCCCGCCGCGGCGTGTGCGGGGTGGCGCAGCAGCCAGGAGCGGGCGAGGCGGCGCAGCTTCTTGCCGGCGAACGCCTGCACGACCGGCGCGGTGAGCGACACGTGGCCGACCGGCTGTGCCGCCTGCAGGGCGGGCTCCACGCTGCGCGGGTCGGCGAAGGCGGCGAGCAGCGGGGCGACGTGACCGGTGCCGTGCCGGAGCAGCAGGAGCGGCATCAGGTGGCGGATCCAGTAGTGGTGCTGCTCGAACCCGAGCGCTATCAGCCGCTCGTGTGTCCACAACGGCGCGAGGGCGAGCATGGGCAGCGTGGTCGGCAGCGCCCAGTGTTCGCGGTGCTCCAGCCAAGCGGTCACCTGCGCGGTGTCGCACCGGCTGATCGGCACGCCGTCCCACTGGACGCCGTCCTCATGAGTGCTCTGCCGCTCGGCAGCCTCCCGCTCCTCGTCGCGCCAGCGCAGCACCGGCTCGACCACCAAAGCCGCCGCCGCGGGCGAGGCCACCAAGGGCGCCGCCGCCGCGGGCGAGGCCACCAAAGCCGCCGCCGACGAGGCCACCAAAGCCGCCGCCGCGGACGAGGCCACCAAGGGCGCCAGCCAGACCGGGTGCGCGGCGGCGGGCGGCACGTAGTCGCGGGGAATGCCTTCCGGCACGGGGGTCACGGTCGAGGGGTCGGTGCCGGGCTCGAAGGACGCCAGGTCGGCGAGCGGACCCAGCGTCGCCCAGATGTGGCCGGCCTCCCGCTCGCGCCGAAGGGCGTCGCGGGCGGCATCGTCGTCGATGTGGGCGAGCAGGCTGCACCACACGCCGTTGTGGTGCGCGTGGTCCTCGAACGGGTACGCCGGCTTCATCCCGGCCAGGACCGGACCCGCCGCGGCGCCCGCGATCTCCAGGATGCTCGCCAGGTAGATCCGGCCGCCGGACGTGCCGAAGAACTCCCACCGCACCCGCCGCTGGTTGGCCGCCAGGAACCGCTCCAGCGTGCCGAGGTCACCGGCGGCCAGCCCGCACGCGTGGGCGTCGCCGTGGCCGAACTCGACCATGTACCGCAGCGCGGCGGCGTGCGCGCGCCGCTCCGCGTCGCCGGCGAGCGGGCCGAGCGGCAGCAGGAACGACGTGACCCAGAACAGGTCGGCGCGCAGGCCGCCGGTGTGCCGGGCCGCCAGCCGGTCGCGGACCTCCAGCACCGCGTCGCGGGCCTGCGCATAGGTCGGCTCGTCGGCCAGGACCAGCAGCTGCCGGAGCCGGCCGAAGACGCCGACGCCGACATAGGGCAGCTCGACGTGCAGGCCGCCGAGGATGCGCCGGCACCCCTCGACCAGCCCGTGCGCGGCGACGAGGAAGTCGGCGAGCCACTCGTGCGCTGGACCCGACAGGTATTCGAACCGGGACCGGCAGGCCTCGACCAGCCCGCGGTCCTCCGCGGCGGTGCCGACGCGGGGCACCGGGTCGAGCAGCCGCAGCCCGACCGCCCGCTCGTCGGCCGACGACGAGGTGACCAGCTCCCAGACCCGGGAGGCGTAGCCACGCTCGCCGATCGCGCGGTCCTCGGACCACACCCCGCGGCGCAGCCCGGCCCACGCCTCCTCGACACCGGCGAGCGGCCGGACGGGCGTGACGATCCCGCCGCGGCGCGGGTGCAGGACCGACCGCAGCCACGGGCTCACCGCGACCCCGTCCCGCCACTCGAGAGGAGAAGGCGGCGGCAGGAACGGAGGCGGCGCGGGCGACGCCGGCGGCGCGGTCCATGTCATCACCGCGCCACAGTAACCAGACCCCCCGACAAGAAAAGCCGGGAAACCAGGCCCCCCGACAAGGAAAGCCGGGAAACCAGGCCCCCCGACAAGGAAAGCCGGGAAACCAGGCCCCCCGACAAGGAAAGCCGGGAAAGTGGTAGGAACAGAAGATGCTCACGGATTCGAAGGCGTTCAGCGGGTTCTCGGCCGACGACATCCCCGCTGCCAAGCGGTTCTACGGCGACACGCTCGGCCTGCAGGTCGACGAGGCGAACGGCATGCTGCACCTGCACCTCGCCGGCGAGAAGGACGTGCTCGTCTACCCGAAGCCCGACCACCAGCCGGCCACGTTCACCGTGCTCAACTTCCCGGTCGCCGACATCGAGGCCACGGCCGCGGCACTGCGCGCCAGGGGCGTGGTGTTCGAGCAGTACGAGACCACCGACGAGCACGGCATCCACCGCGCCGGTGGGCCGCTGATCGCCTGGTTCAAGGACCCGGCCGGCAACATCCTGTCGATCCTGCAGCAATGATCGCGGCCGAGGTCTTCGATCGGCACCGCGGGCGGTTGAACGCCGTCGCGTACCGGGTGCTCGGCCGCGTCGGCGACGTCGAGGACGTCGTGCAGGACACCTGGCTGCGGTGGAGCACCGTCGACCCGGCGACCGTCGAGGACCCCGAGGCCTATCTGGTGCGCGTGACGACCCGTCTCGCGATCGACCGCCTGCGCAGCGCCCAGGCCCGCCGGGAGCACTACGTCGGGCCCTGGCTGCCGGAGCCCATGCTCACCACCCCCGACGTCGCCGAGCGGGTGGCCCTCGCCGACTCGGTGTCCACCGCGATGCTGCTGGTGCTCGAGTCACTGTCGCCGTTGGAGCGCGCCGTGTTCGTGCTCCGCGAGGCGTTCGGCTACTCCCACGCGGAGATCGCCGGGTTCGTCGGGAAGAGCGAGATCTCGGTCCGGCAGACCGCGGTGCGGGCCCGCGCCCACGTCGAGGCGCACCGCGTCCGCTACGACACCGACCTCGCCACCCGCACCGAGGTGACCGAGCGGTTCCTGGCCGCGTGCGCCGGCGGGGACCTGCGGGAGCTGATCGCCGTGCTGGCGCCGGGCGTGGAGCTGGTCAGCGACGGCGGCGGCCTGGCACCCGCGCCGCGCAAGGTGATCGTGGGCCTGGAGCTCGTCGCGCGGGCGCTGCTCACGTTCGCCGGACGGTTGCCCGACGCCCCGAGCATCCGGCTCGAGCAGGTCAACGGCGGGCCGGCGATCGTGGTGTATTCCGCCGGCACCCCGTCGACGGCCGTCGTCCTGCATCTGGTCGACGGCCTGGTCCAGTCGATCCACCTGATGACGAACCCAACGAAACTCAACGGTCTAACCGCGTGAGGAAAGGAAGGCAGCGGGCACGGTGAACCGCCTCGACATGCGGTACGACGGCAGCGGGCTGCTCGTCACCAGCTCCTTGTAGATCACGGCGGCGCGCCCGGACAGGAACCACCGCCGCGGGGTGTCGTCGGCGTGCGTGAACTGGATGACCGCGTCCTTGCGGCCCAGCGACACCGGCTGGTGGATGTACCCGAACCGGAACGGCTTCGCCGCCTTGCCCGCCAGTACCCGAGCGATGCTGTCGGCGGCGTGCGCCCCGCTGGGGATGCCGCTCTGGCAGGTGCCGTGGATCATGCCCCACGGCTGCCGGATCGCGGCGGCGTCACCGATCGCGACGACGTCCGGGTGCGACACCGACCGCAGCGTCGCGTCGACGACGATCCGGCCGCGCCCGTCGACGGTGAGGCCCGCCTCGGCGGCGAGCGGCGACGCGGTGAACCCGGTCGTCCACAGCGTCGCGTCGGCGGCGACGACCTCCCCGCCGGCCAGCTCGACCGCGCCGGGCCGCACCGCGACGACGTCCACCCCGGCCCGCACCTCGACGCGCAGGCGGGTCAGGGCCCGGTCGAGGTGGGCGCGGGCGCGCGCGGACATCAGCGGGCCGGGCGCGTCGCGGCTGAGGAGCACCACGCGCGCGGCCGGGTGCCGTTCCGCGATCTCGGTCGCGGCCTCCACGCCGGTGAGCCCGCCACCGACGACCGCGACCACCGCGTCCGGCCGCCCGGCCAGGACGTTCGCCAGCCTTCCCGCCGTTTCGACGGTGTTCAAGGTGTACGCGTAAGCCTGAGCCCCCTCAACCGTGACCGTGTCGGCGACACTGCCGATCGCGTACACGAGCGTGTCGTAGCCGATCGTGCGGCCGCCGGCGCTCACCTCGCGGCGCACGGTGTCGATCCGCTCGGCGCGGGCCTGCACGAACTCGATGCCGGTGCCCCGCAGCAGGTCGGGGATGCGCCGGTCGGTCAGGGTCTGCCCGGTGGCGGTCTGGTGCATCCGCAGCCGCTCGGTGAAGCGGTCCGACGGGTTGACCAGGGTCACCTGCGTGCCCCGCCGCCGGGTCCGGCGGGCCACGCGGATGGCGGCGATCATGCCGGTGTACCCGGCTCCGAGGACGACGATCCGGTGCATGGCCGGCTCCTTCTGCCTGGGCGCCGGATCCCGGCGCGCTCACCCCCAGGACGAGACGGCCCGCCGATCCGTGAGCCGGCCCGACGGTGACGCCGGTCACGGGTCGGTAATCTGGGCGGACTGATCGCCGAGCTGCGGATGGTGACCTGGCATGGCCGACGAGGTTGTCGAGCGGATCGTGGTCGCCGCCCCGCCCGGCGCGGTGTTCGACGCCGTGGCCGACGTGCGCCGGATGGCGAAATTGAGCCCGGAATGCTTCGCCACCTGGGTGCTGGCCCGGTCACCCGAGCGGGTGCCGAAACGGTTCGTGGGGTTCAACCGGCGCGGGCCGTACGTCTGGTTCACCACCTGCCGGGTCGTCGTGGCGCAGCCGGCGACCGAGTTCGCCTTCGACGTGACCACGTTCGGGCTGCCGGTGGCCCGCTGGGGTTTCCGGCTCGCCCCGGCCGACGGCGGCACGCAGGTCAGCCAGTACTGGATCGACCAGCGGGTCCGCGGCGCGATGATCCTCGGCAGGGTGTTCACCGGCAAGGTCGCCAACGCGCGACCGGCGGCCAACCGGGAAGGCATGCGGATCACCCTCGACCGGCTGAAACGGGAGCTCGAGCCGGCCCCCGGCGCTTGACCTTGCCCCATGGGAAAGGTCGACCGTGGAGTGCGTCGGGCCGACCGGCCCGACCCGGAAGGAGCACGGGTGGACGAGGACCTGGTGACCATCGGGGTCTTCGCGCGGCGGTCGTGGCTGTCACCGAAGGCATTGCGGCTGTACGAACGGCAGGGCCTCCTCCTGCCCGCCGCGGTCGACGAGCACAACGGCTACCGCTGGTATCGGGAGCAGCAGCTGGAGCAGGCCAGGCTGATCGCCCGGCTCCGCCGCCTCGACATGCCCCTGGCCACCATCGCCGCGATCGTCGCGGCCGGCGACCCGCCGACCCAGGCCCGCCTCATCGGCGACTACTGGGCCGCCCAGGAACACGCCACGGCCGTACGCCGCGAACTCGTCACCCACCTGCGCCACCGGCTGCTCGACGACCCGGAGGGGTACACCATGTATGACGTGAAGGTCCGCGACGTGCCGGAACAGACCGTCCTGACCGAACGGCGGCACGTCAATGCCCAGGACCTGCCGGCCTGGAGCGACGAGGCCGTCGGCCGCCTGCTGAAGGCCGCCGCCGGACACGGGGACGGCATCGTCGGCCCCTGCTTCATCATCTACCACGGCGAGGTCAACGAGGACAGCGACGGCCCCGTCGAGATCTGCCTCCCCGTCGACCCGTCCGGCCCCGTCGAGGCAGCGATCCGGGTCGAGCCCGCGCACCGTGAGGCGTACACCCGCGTCACCAAGGCCCAGGTCGGCTACCCGCAGATCCTGTCCGCCTTCGACGCCGTCGGCCAGTGGGTGTCCTCGCAGGGCCTCCCGGTGAGCCCGGCACCGCGCGAGGTGTACTTTGCCGACTTCGGCGCCGCCGCCCCGTCCGACGAGGTGTGCGACATCGCCTTCCCGCTCGACTGAGCCGCACCCCCGGAACGCCGCAGTGCCCGCCACAAATCGCGTGGCGGGCACTGTCTGGACGACGAGGTCAGCTGAGGTTGGTGCCGAACCAGTCGAGGAGGCGCTGGTACGCCTGGGTCGCGGCGGTGGGGTCGTACCGCTGGCCGGTGTCGTTGAAGAAGGCGTGGTTGGCGCCCGGGTAGGTGACGATCTCGTGCTTCAGGCCGGCCTTCTCCAGTGCTGCCCTGGCGGCGTCGCGGGTGGCGTTGACGCGGGTGTCGAGCTCGGCGTAGATGCCCAGGACGGCCGCGCCCCTGGAGCCGGACAGGTCGGCGGCGTCGGGTAGCGGGCCGTAGAAGGGGACCGCGGCGCGCAGCCGGGGTTCGCCCGCGGCGAGGAGCTGCCAGACCATGCCGCCGCCGAAGCAGAAGCCCATCGCCGCGAGGGACTTCGCCGGGGTGCGGCGCAGCAGCTCGTCCAGGCCGGCCTTCAGGTCGGCGATGAACCGGGCGGGTGGCACGGCGCCCAGGGCGGCGGTGGCTTCGGCGGGGTCGGTGAACTTCGCGGTGCCGCCCTCCTCGGACAGCAGGTCGATTGCGAGCGCCGAGTAGCCGCTGGCGGCGAGCCGGCCGGCGACGGAGCGGATGTGGTCGGTGAGGCCCCGGTTCTCGTGGATCACCAGGACCGAGCCGCGCGGGTCGGCGGCGGCCGCGAAGGCGCCCTGCAGCGTCCCCTGCGGGCCGGGGAACGTGATCGCCTGCGTGGGCAGCGCTGAAGGCCCGGCCGGCCCGGTTCCCGAGGGCCCGGAGGGCTCAGACGTCCCGGCCGGTGAGCAGGCGGCGAGCATCGCCCCGGCCACCGCGAGACCGACCCCGAGCACCGACAGCCGGTGCAGCGCCTCGCGCCGGTTGATCAGGCCGTCGGAGTAGTCCACGACGACCTCGGAGGTCAGGTACTCGTTGATGCTCGACATCGGCGTCGACCCCCTCGGCTCCTGAGCACCGACTGTATCGCCGTGCGCCGGGGACGGGCCGCCGATCAACGCAGCACCACCTCGACGTGGTGCCCTCGAATCACCCGTTGCCGGCCTCATCGATCATGGCCCGGACCGTATCGGCTGTGGCACGCTGTGGCGGACCGTGTCGGGGAGGGACGTGCATGACTGTCGCGGCCGGGTTGCTCAACGGGAACGCGGCGTTGCTGTTCATCGCCGCGGTGATCGGCTTCACCCTCGTGTGTGTGATCGCCTGGGACGACCGGTCGCTGTTCTTCACGCCGCTGGGGTTCGTCCTGCTGCCGATCGTGGTCGCGGTCTGGTTCGGCGGCGCGGCCGTCATCGGGCTGCCCGCCGACGTGCTGCTCGGCCACCATGGCGCCGGGGAGATCTGGCCGGGGCTGGTGGCGGCGCCGGTGGTCGCGCTGGTGCTGGGCCGCCGCTTCCGCACGGTCGGTGAGAACACGATCGGCCAGATCGTCCTGCGCGCCGGCATCCTGCTCGCGGGCTGCACGCTCGCGAAGGTTGTCGCGTACGCGCTCGGCTTCCGGGTCTTCCACTTCTGGACCGGCGGCGCCGTCACGCTCGGCGCTCTCGTCGTGTGCATCGCGGTGTGGCAGTTCGCCGCGGTCGACGGGGTCGTGCACCTGTTCGTCCGGGCCGGGGTGGTGCTCGCCGCCGTCGGCCTGGTCGGTGCCTGGGCGGCCGTCAATCACGTGCCGGTGGCGGGTGACCCCCGCACCGCCTCGACCACGACCCTCGCCGTCATGCTGCTGGTCCTGCCGCTGCTGGCGCTGGCGGGCGCGGTGCTGACCATCGCGGTGCTCCGCCGGGTCCGCCCCGCCACGCCGGACCGTCCCGCCGCGAAGACCCGGGCCGCCGCAAAGGAGCGGGTCCCCGCGGCCCACGAGGTGTGGAATGCCTTCGTCACCTACAAAGACGACGACAAAGACGAGGACGACGAGGACGAGGGCGAAGGCAAGGACCGTCCGGTCCTGGTGCTGAGCGCCGACCGCGAGGCCGCCGAGGTACTGAAGATCACCAGCCAGGACAAGTCCCGGTTCGACGGGTACCTGCCGCTGCCGCTGGAACGCTGCCAGGGCGTGCTGAGCAAGGAGAGCTGGCTGGAACTGCAGCCGACCCGGGTGCCGCTCGAAGCGTTCCGCAGCTACCGGGGGCTGTGCCCGCCGTGGATCTGGGCGGAGCTGCGGACCCGGCGCCTGATCGCGCCGGCGGCGGCGAAGCCGATGGTGAGACAGCGATCGTTCATCGAGCGACTCCGGAACCACGGGTAGACCCTCGTCGAAACCCGCCGTTCAGCTCTCGTCCGGCGACAGCGGGCCGCCGAGCGCCTAGCGTCAGAAGGTCGCCGTCTCGATACCTGGAGGTCCGGGTCAATGTCCCGTGCGCTGATTCCTCGCGCCATCGTTGCCTTAACCGTATCCACAGCCGGGCTGGCCTGGCCGTTATTCGCCGACCCGGCCGCCGCCAACCCGGCCGGCACGGGTCTGGTCATCAGCGAGGCGTACGTCAACGGCGGCTCGTCCGGTGCGAGCTTCCTCAACAAGTTCGTCGAGCTGTACAACCCGACGTCCAGCCCCGTGGACCTGGCCGGTGACACGCTGCAGTACCGTGCGCCGACCAGCACCGTCGTGCCCAGCGGCGCACAGGTGTTCGCGCTGTCCGGCACCGTCGCCGCGCACGGGCACTTCCTCATCCAGCTGCCGAGCAACAACGCGAGCACCAACCCCGGCGCGCCGCTGCCCGCGGCCGACCTGAGCACCGGCAACAGCGTCAACCCCGGCGCGGGCGGCGGGACGCTCTACATCGCCGCCAGCGCGACCGGCGTACTCCCGACCGACGCGTCCGTGATCGACCGGATCGGCTGGGGCACCAGCAACGCCCCGGAGGGCACCGCCGCGGCCGGCAACTCCCTCGTCCTGAGCTACCAGCGCGACGCGGCCGGTGCCGACACCGACAGCAACGCCGCCGACTTCCACACCGCGACGCCGGTGCCGCAGAACGCCGCGTCCGACGGCGGGCCCACCACGGTCACGGTGACGAACCCCGGCCCGCAGAACGCGACGACCGGCACGGCGATCGCGCCGCTGGCCCTCGCCGCGTCCGGCGGCGCCGCGCCGTACACCTGGACCGCCGCCGGACTCCCGGCAGGTCTGTCGATCGCGACGGACGGGGTGGTCTCCGGGACGCCGACCGCCGCCGGTGCCTCGTCGGTGACGGTCACCGCGACCGAGTCGGGCGGCGCGAGCGGCTCGGCGACGTTCACCTTCACTGTCACCACCGCGACGACGGTCGTGCCGGTCGCCGAGATCCAGGGTACGAACACCGACACCTCGCCCCTCGTCGGCCAGAGCGTGACGACCGAGGGTGTCGTGACCGCCGTGTACACCACGGGCGGCTTCAACGGCTTCTTCCTGCAGACCGGCGGCAGCGGCGGCAGCACCGACGCCACCCCCGGCGCCTCCGACGCGATCTTCGTCTTCGGCTCCGTCGCCGCGGGGCAGGTCGCCGCCGGTGACAGCGTGCGGGTCACGGGCAATGTCGTCGAGTTCCAGGGCACCACCGAGCTCAGCGCCCCGACGGTCACGAAGCTCACCACCCCGTTCCCGGCCGTCGTGCCCGGCGCGATCCCGTGGTCCTCGCTGACGACGGACGCGCAGAAGGAGACCCACGAGGGCGAGCTCGTCGCGCCGCAGGGCACGTTCACCGTCGCGGACAACTACGACGCCAACTGGTACGGCTCCTTCACCCTGGCCGCCGGCGACGCGCCGCTGCGCCAGCCCACCGACGCCGGCCCGCCCGGGAGCCCCGCGGCGCAGGCCGCCGTCGCCGACGCCGCGGCCCGCACGGTGACCCTGGACGACGGCGCGAGCGTCAACTACAGCGGCGCCGCGAACACCGGCACCCCGCTGCCGTGGTTCACCTCGACCAACGCCGTCAGCATCGGCTCGAAGGTCACCTTCCACCAGCCGGTGATCCTCGAGTACCGGTTCTCGCTCTGGAACTTCCAGCCGACCCGCCAGGTCACCGGCGACGGCGCCGCGGTCGCGACCTTCAGCGACACCCGCACCGGCAACCAGCAGCCCGCGAACGTCGGCGGCACGATCCGGCTGGCGACGTTCAACGTCGAGAACTACTTCCCCATGACCGGGGAGTTGTACGTCCAGCAGGGTCTCGGCACGTGCACCTTCTACAACGACCGGGCCGGCAACCACATCGCGGTCAACACGTGCACCGGCTCGGGCCCCCGCGGCGCGGCGAACGACGTGAGCTTCCAGCGGCAGCAGGCGAAGATCGTGACCGGCATCAACCGGCTCGGCGCCAGCATCGTGTCCCTGGAAGAGGTCGAGAACTCGGCGAAGTTCGGCCAGCCCCGCGACGCGGCGCTCGCCACCCTCGTCGACGCGCTCAACGCGGCTGCGGGCGCTCCCGTGTGGGCGTACGTGCCCTCCCCGGCCGTCCTGCCCGCCCTCGCGGACGAGGACGTGATCCGCAGCGCCTTCATCTACAAACCCGCCGAGGTCGCGCTCGTCGGCCCTTCGACGATCCTCACCACGTCCTCGGGCCCCGGCCAGCCGTTCTCGATCGCCCGTGAACCCCTCGCCCAGGGCTTCAAGAAGCTCGGCGCCACCGACGCCGACGCCTTCCTGGTCGTCACGAACCACTGGAAGTCGAAGGGCAGCGGCACGCCGCTCTACCCCGGCGACGCCGAGGACACGTCCTCACCGGCGGTGAACCAGGGCTCGTTCAACGCGACCCGGGTCCGCGAGGCCCAGGACACCAGCGCCTTCGCCTCGTCCGTGGCGGCATCCCTCGGCACCGACCGCATCTTCCTGGTCGGCGACTTCAACTCCTACACCCAGGAAGACCCGATGCAGGTCCTGTACGCCGCCGGCTACAGCGACCTCGGCTCCACGTACGACCCGTCCGAGTCGACCTACTCCTTCAACGGCCTGCAGGGCTCCCTCGACCACGTGCTGGCCAACGCGGCCGCCCGCGCCCTGGTCACCGGCGCCGACGTCTGGCAGATCAACGCGCAGGAGGCGATCGCCTACTCGTACAGCCGCTACAACTACAACGCCACCCTGCTGTTCAACGGCAGCGACCCGTTCGCCGCCTCCGACCACGACCCGGTCGTCGTCGGCCTGAACCCGCCGGTGTCGCCGGCCTTCCCGGCCTGGAGCGCCTCGAAGGTCTACCTGAGCGGCGACAAGGTCACCTACCAGGGCTCCGTCTGGCTGGCCAGCTGGTGGACCCAGAACCAGACCCCAGGTGACCCGTACGGCCCGTGGCAGCAGATCTCGGCCGCTCCCGACGGCACCGCCATCTGGACCGCGTCGCGCATCTTCGTCACCGGCGACGTGGTCCTCTACCAGGGCAAGCGGTACGAAGCCAAGTGGTGGACCCGCAACCAGCCCCCGGGCGACCAGTGGGGTCCCTGGAAGCTGCTGCCCTGACCGCTGTTCCGCCTGTTTGACGGGTTGTTTGACGGGGTTGTTTGACGGGGTTGTTTCGACGGGGCCCTCGACCGCTTGGTCGAGGGCCCCGTTGCCTTTCGGTAAGAATCGTCGCCGCCGATGCATTGCCTTGCGACATCTCCGATCGGAAGGCGCAGCTTGTGAGCGAACCATCCCGTTTCATTGCCCGCCGTTGGTTGCCGGCGGTCCTGGCCGTGATCGCTGCGGGTGCCGGCCTCGCGGTCGTCGCGACGACCGACAGCACCGCCGGTATGACGCCGGCGCAGACCGGTCGCGGGCGGCCCGCCACCGCCAGGACCGTGACGCTGCCGACCGGGGACCGGGTCACCCTCGGCGCGGCCACGGGCCGTGACCTGTCGGTCCGGCCAGGACCGGGGCGGGCCGGCACCCGCTTCATCGTGCAACGCACCGCCGACAGCGTGCTCGTCATCCCGCACGACGCGCTGCCGCGCATCGCCGCCGGCACTGTGGACCGCCGGGGTTTCGCCGTCTCGGGTACCGGCGCTGCTTCGAAAACCGGCTCCGCCGATGAGGACCTGGTCACGCTCACCCTGCGCCACCTGGACCTGCGGGGTGCCGGCACGGCGAGCGCGTACTCCGCCGTCACCGGCTGGGACCGCGCGATCTGGGAGTGGCCTCAGGTCGACGCCGAGGGCACGGCGACCCTGCAGTTGCCCAAGGGCCGCTACACCATCGGTAGCTACCTCGAGGACAGCGCCGGCTCGACGCTGCTCGGCGTGCCCGTCGTCGACCTGACCGGTGACACGACCGTCGTCCTGGACGCCCGCGCCGCCCGGCCGGTGCGGCTCAGCGTGCCGGAACCGTCGGCGCGCCTCGGCTTCGTCGAGACCGGATACACGGTGTTCCCCAGCTACCTCGACTACGGCGTCGGCACGCTGCTCATGGGCGACGACCTCAGCCGGCTGCGGGTGGGGCAGATCGGCCTGCCGGCCGCCCCGACCGCGCTCATCGGCAGTGTCACGGCGCAGTGGGCGCGGCCCGACGGCACCGGCGACTTCACCGACAGCCCGTACCTGTACACCGTCGCGGAGTCCCTGCCCGGCCGGGTACCGGACGGGTTCGTCAAGGCGTACCGCGCCGACGACTTCGCCGCCGTGCACCAGCGCTTCGGCACCGCGCTGCCCGGCGCCTCGGCCCAACGGCAGGTGTTCCCGTCCTTCACCCCGCGGATGGACAGCAGCGCGCTGGTCGTGCCGACGACGCTGCCCAGCGCCCGGGTCGAGTACCGCACGACCGCGACCCGATGGACGTCGGAGCTGTGGCCGAGCGACGGCGGCCGGCTGTACCAGGGCCCGACCGCATACCAACGCGGACAGCGCACCACCGACGAGTGGAACACCGCCCCGCTCGGCCCCGCCTTCGGCCAGACGCCGGCGACGACGTGGCAGTGGGCCAGCCGCATCGGGGACGAGATCAACGTCGACCTCCCCCTGTACGGCGACCGGGCCGGGCACGCCGGATCGCTGCTGCTGGCGGGTTCGACGCGGGTCGCGCTGTACCGCGGCGAGGTCCTGATCGGGCAATCCTCGGACTCGGGCCGCTTCGTGGTGCCGGCGGCGCCGGGCAGCTACCGGCTCGAGGTCACCGACGTGCGCGGCGACGACATCGGACCCGCCACCCGGGTCACGGCGCAGTGGACGTTCCAGTCGTCACACATGGCCGGCACAACGCCCGTGCTGCTGCCGCTCGCCGCGGTCCGCTATGCGCCTGTTCCCGACGGGTCTTCCGACCTGCCCATCACCGTCGAGACCCAGCCGGGATCGCCCCGGCCGGTCATCCGCCGGCTCACCGTCGAGGTCTCCTACGACGACGGGGCGACGTGGACCGTGGCGCCCGTACGCCAGACCCGCACCGGTTGGACCGCCACCCTGCGCCACCCGGCCAGCGGTTTCGTCTCACTGCGGACCACCACCGCCACATTTACGCAGACCGTCATCCGGGCGTACCAGGTGAGCTCTGGATCCTTAAATTCTTCTATGCCTCGGTGAACTGTCAGGCAACCTGCGTTACGGTCAGGGAGTGCGACCACGGCGGGTCGCGCTTCCTGACGGCATCGATACAGAGAAATGCGAGCCATGAAGACGAGGAAGCTCATCGCCGTGTTGGCGATCGCCGGCGCATCAGTCCTGGTCCCGTTCATCGGGCCGTCCACCGCCACCGCCGACGTGGCCTGGACCGGCACCTGGGCCACGTCCCCACAGAGCAGCGGCACCACCTTCAACAACCAGACGCTCCGCCAGGTCGTGCGCACCAGCATCGGCGGCACCGCCGCCCGCCTGCGCCTGTCCAACGTGTTCGGCAGCCAGCCGGTCACCATCACCAACGTCCACATCGCGAAACGCACGTCCGGCTCCTCGATCGACCCGGCCAGCGACCGCACCGTGACCTTCGGCGGCGCCACGTCGGTCACCATCCCGGTGGGCGGCAGCGCCACCAGCGACGCGGCGCCGTTCACGGTCGACGCGCTCGCCGACGTCGCCGTGAGCTTCCACCTCCCGCAGCCGACCGGCAACGCGACCGTGCACGACTTCGGCGGCCAGACCAACTACGTGGTCCCCGGCAACGCGGCCGGGAACGCGACGCTGAGCGGCGCGCAGATCCGCACCAACTACTTCTTCCTCACCAACCTCGACGTGCAGAACGCCGCGGCGACCGGCGCGGTCGCCACGCTCGGCGCGTCGATCACCGACGGCATCGGCTCGGGCACCGACGCCAACCGGCGCTGGCCCAACGACCTCGCCGTCCGCCTGGCCCAGTCCGGCCGCACCGTCGGCGTGCTCAACCAGGGCATCAGCGGCAACCGCCTCCTCGCCGACGGCGCCGGCCAGTCCGCCGCCAACCGCTTCGAGCGCGACGTCCTGTCCCAGGCAGGCGTCAAGTGGGTCATCTTCTCCGACGACCCGATCAACGACCTGGGCAGCAACCGCACCAACCCACCGACCGGCCAGCAACTGATCGACGCGGTCAAGCCGCTCATCGCCAGGGCCCACACGGCGGGCGTCAAGTTCCTGTGCTCGACGCTCACCCCGTTCCAGGGTTCGGGCGGCTGGTCGGCGGCGGCGGAGACGTCGCGGGGTGCGTACAACGCCTTCGTGCGCGGTGCGTCGTCGGGCTGCGACGGCGTCATCGACCAGGACAACGCCACCCATGACCCGGCCCGCCCGACGTGGTTCCTGCCCAACCTGGAAACCGGCGACCACCTCCACCCGAACGAGGCCGGCCTGCAGGCCATCGCCAACGCCGTCAACCTCTCCCTGTTCGGCACGACGACAACGCCTCCGCCCACCACGGTGGTCACGTTCCGCGCACGTGCCAACGGCAAGCTGGTGACGGCCGAGAACGGCGGCAACGCTGCGTTGATCGCCAACCGCACGGCGGTCGGGCCGTGGGAGCAGTTCGACCGTATTGATCTCGGGGGTGGGCGGGTCGCGTTGAAGGCCCACGCGAACGGCCGCTACGTGACCGCGCCCAATGGCTCCCCGCTCATTGCCAGCAGCGCCACGATCGGCACCGCCGAGACGTTCGACCTGGTCCGCAATGCGGACGGCAGCGTCGCCCTCCGGGCGGTGGTCAACGGCCGCTACGTGTGCGCCGAGAACGCCGGCGCGGCAGCACTGATCGCCAACCGCACGGCGATCGGCGCGTGGGAGTCGTTCGACCTGCTCTGAGTCTTAGCGGTTGATCAACCATCAGTATGGTGGTGATGAGTTCTGCTAATGACGAGGTTGTGGCTTTTAGATGGAATTGCGTGAGATTGAGATCTTCTTGACGCTGGCTGAGGAGCTGCACTTCGGGCGGACTGCCGAGCGGCTGAACCTCACCCAGTCCCGGGTCAGTCAGTCGATCAAGAAGCAGGAGCGCACGCTCGGAGCTCCGCTGTTCGATCGCAACAACCGGGTGGTGCGGCTGACCGACCTGGGCATTCAGCTCCGTTCGGACCTGGTGCCCGGGTATCGGCAGATCCAGGACGCCGTCGCCAGAGCTTCGGCGACAGGGCGAGGCCTTGCCGGTGTGCTGCGCGTCGGGGTGCAGGCGGCCTGGTCCGGGGACCTTGTTCTTGCGGCAGCGGCGGCGTTCGGTGTCGCGAATCCTGACTGTGACATCCAGATCCGCGAAGTGCCGCTCAGCGATCCGTTCGGCGGCCTTCACGTGGGCCAGCTCGACCTTCAGCTCACCATACGTCCGGCAGCGGAGCCGGACCTGACGGTCGGGCCGGTCATCTTCTCGCTGCCGCGCATGCTCGTCATCGCCTCCGGGCATCCCTTTGCCCAGCGACCGGCCATCAGCATGGAAGACCTGGCTGACGTGTGTATGGTGACCGTCGCTGGGCCTCCGGACTACTGGGTCAACCATCACCTTCCGGCGCAAACGCCCAGCGGACGGCCGATCCCACGCGGCCCCGCGGTCGCCGAGTGGGAGTCGGCATGGTCGCAGGTCGCATCCGGCAAGGGCGCCTTTTTCGCCAGCAACTGGGCGGCCGACGACCGTTACCACTACAGCCGGTCGGGCCTGTCGTTCGTGGCGATACACGATGCACCGCCCTTGGAGTGGGGCCTGCTGTGGCGCACCAATGCCGAGACGGTCATGCTCACCTCGTTTGTCAAAGCCATCCTTGAGCAGCGAGAGGCGATACTCACCCGCGATTAGCCGCACTCATCGCATCATTCCGAAGGCGTCGTTGATCGGCGTCCGGACTCCTTGAAGACTGGCATCAACAGGTGCTGCACCCGCACCTTCCATCAAGGAGACCAAGCATGAAAGCGAACGTGAGCTCGATCCTTCTCGGCGTCGGGGACATGGACCGGACCAAGCGGTTCTACACCGAGGGTCTCGGCTGGACGATCGATCGGGACTACGGGCTGTCGGTGTTCTTCGCCCTGGACGACGGTCCGCTCGTCGGCTTCTACGGCCGCGAAGGTCTGGCCGCCGAGATGGGCACGAGTGCGGAGGGCAGCGGCTTCAGCGGGCTGGCCCTCACCTACGTCGTGCGCACCGAGGCACGGGTCGATGAGATCCTCGCGGAGGCCGAGAAGGCCGGAGCCGCGATCCTCAAGCCCGCAGCCGCAACGCCGTGGGGCGGATACGGCGGTACATTCGCCGACCCCGACGGTTACATCTGGAGCATCGGCTACAGCGCCCAGGGCAAGGACCAGCCCTACGCGGAATAGCCGCCGGGAGTAAACCCCTGGTGCTCGGCGAATCGCTCGTTGAGCCGGTCCTGTTCGATCATCCGTCGCATTCCTTGTCGGCGACCTGGACCGCGCCAAGCATTCCTATGCTGGTGACCTGAGCTTCAAGGTCGATAAGGAGCATGCCGTGAAGTTT
This sequence comes from Dactylosporangium cerinum, assembly GCF_042653625.1. NCBI lineage: Bacteria > Bacillati > Actinomycetota > Actinomycetes > Micromonosporales > Micromonosporaceae > Dactylosporangium > Dactylosporangium cerinum. The sequence goes on from NZ_JBHSIU010000124.1 coordinate 16,975, forward strand.
CGCACCCTCGTCGAGCCGCCCGAGCCCATGCGAGGACTGGAGGTCCCGGCCAAGGTGGTGGAGTCACTCGGCGGGGGCGCGCGGCCGCCGGTGACCATCACGATCAACGGGCATTCCTGGAAGAGCCGGGTCGCCATCATGCGAGGCCGCCATCTGCTCGGCCTCAGTAACTCCAACCGGCAGGCCGCCGGTGTCGCGACCGGCGAGGAAGTCGAGGTCGAGCTGGAGCTCGACACCGAGCCGCGCGTCGTCGTCGAGCCTGCGGACTTCGCCCAGGCGCTGGACGACGACCCGGTCGCCCGCGCCGCGTACGACAATCTTGCATACAGCCACAAGCGTGAGCATGTGCGCGCCATCGAGAGCGCGAAGCAGGCCGAGACGCGTCAGCGGCGCATCGAGAAGGCCATCGCCACCCTGCGGGGCTGACCCCGGAAGCAAGACTCCGCGCGGCAATGCAATCGCTGAGCTTTCCCGCGCGCACCGTCCGGCCCGCAACGAGGGTTTCGTCGTGATGCCCGCTGGTCAGGACGGGTGCGGAAACCGTGCGGCTCCTGATAGGACGGCAGTCAACCGGGAGCCTCTTGGCCACACGGTGCCGCGTCGGCTCGAAGGCCCGGAGCCGCCGAGCGGCAGCCCGGCAGCAGAAGTTGCGGACGGCGCGATGAATTTCCGGCCGCGGCCGAGTCTCTACTGGGTGCGAACTCCACAGATTGACCTGTCCGGAACCACCGCCATCGTGACCGGCGCCGGCCGCGGATTCGGCCGAGCCGTCGCGGTGGCGCTGCGTGCGGCCGGCGCGACCGTCGTCGGCGTCGCCCGGTCCGCCTCCGACCTGACGGAGGTCGGGTCGCTCCTCGGCGACGGGTTCGTCCCGGTCGAGGCTGATGCCGCGGATGCGGCCGTGGCCATGGAAGTCCTCGAGCGGCACCGGCCGCGCACATTGGTGCTCAACGCGGGTGCGACGCCACGGATGGGGTCGCTGCGTGAGCAGACCTGGCAGTCGTTCAGCCGTAACTGGGAGGTTGACACACAGCAGGCATTTCATTGGTCGCAGGCGGCGCTGCGGGTCCCGTTGCCGGCCGGAAGCACGGTCGTCACCATGTCCAGCGGGGCCGCTCTACGCGGTTCACCGCTGAGCGGTGGGTACGCCGGAGCGAAGGCCACGGTCCGCTTCATCACCGCGTACGCCGGGCAGGAGTCCCAGGAAGCCGGGCTCGGCATTCGCTTCGTCGCCGTGCTTCCGCAGCTGACGCCCGAGACGGCGCTCGGCCAGGCCGGTATGCGGGCGTACGCGAAGCAGCAGGGCGTCGACATGGCGGACTTCGTCGAAGCCCGGCGGCCGGTGCTGACACCTGATCAGGTGGGTCAGGCCGTCGTCCGCCTCAGCACCTCGCCGGATCACTCGCATCCGGCCTACCTGCTGACTGCCAACGGCTTGCAGGAGGTGCCGTAGCCGGGCCCGGTCGAGCATTTTTGGACGAGAACAACCACGGCTGATGAGGAAAGCGGTGTTGCGTGATGCATGTCGTGGAGGATGAGGACGCGTTCGTCCGCCTGACCCACCCGTTCCGTCAGGAACTGCTGGCGCATTGCTATCGGATGATGGGTTCATTCCAGGACGCCGAGGATCTGGTCCAGGAGACATACGTGCGGGCGTGGCGTTCGTACCACGACTTCGAGGGGCGATCGTCCACGCGATTGTGGCTCTATCGGATCGCGACCAATGTCTGCCTGACCGCTCTGGATCATCACAGCCGGCGCTTGCTGCCGTCCGGCCTGGGGCCGCCCAGCGACGACCCGGATCATCCGTTGTCGGTGCTGGAGCGCAGCGCCTGGCTCCAACCGCTGCCCGGTTCGCCGGGCGACGCGACCGATCCCGCGGTGATCGTCGGCTCGCGGGACAGCGTCCGCCTCGCGCTCATCGCCGCTCTGCAGCATCTACCGGCCAAGCAGCGCGTCGCGCTGATTCTGCGGGATGTGCTGGCCTGGCGGGCGACCGAGGTGGCGGAGTTGCTCGGCACGACGAGCGCTGCCGTGAACAGTCTGGTGCAGCGTGCACGAGTGCACTTGCAGCGCGTGTCACCAACGGAAGACGGACCGGCCGACATTCCCGAGCCGAGCCTGCGCGCCCTGCTCGACAAGTACATCGCCGCCTTCGAGAACGCGGACGTCAACGCGCTCGTCGGCGCGTTGCGGGATGACGTCGCACTGGAGATGCCGCCGAACGTCGAGTGGTTCTCCGGCCGGACGGCGGTCGTCCGGTTCCTCGAGCGCAATGTGTTCGCCGGCCCCGGTCTTGCCCGCCTGGTCCCGACCACGGCGAATGGCCAGCCCGCGGTGGCGATCTACTGGCGTGCGAGCGACGGGTCATACCGGCCGCACGCGCTGCAGGTGCTCACCATCACCCCGGCGGGGATTTCGCATGTCGTCTCCTTCAACGATCCGGAGTTGTTCCCCGCCTTCGCCCTTGCCGACGAGTTGGTCCCCGGGCCACCGAGGTAGACCGTGACGATGACCAGTGGTCCGGTTCGGCTGCTCGGGTATGCGATCCGTTATGCCGCCGAGAGCGTCGACGCCGTCGTGCCCGGTAGCGAATCGCTGCCGACACCGTGCGAAGGCTGGGATCTGCGGACCCTGCTGTCGCATCTCAACGACTCGGTCGATGAACTCCGCCGGGCCGTTGCATCCGAACCCGGGGACCGGGACCCCGCAGGCGCGCCGGTGGCGCGGCCGGCCTCGACCTTCCGATCGCAGGCCCGGCTGCTGCTGCAGAGCTGTGCCGAGACCGGGGGAGCCGGTCGCCGGATCGCGGTGGGTGATCAGTCCCTGGCCATCGGCTGGGTGGTCGTCACCGCGGCGGGGGAGATCGCCGTGCACGGCTGGGACGTCTCCGTCGCCTGCGGCGTGCCGAGATCGATCCCGGATCCGCTTGCCCTCGGCCTGCTGAGCCTGCTGCAACTGGTCGTCACCGATGCGACGCGGCCGCCCTTGTTCGGACCCGAGATCCCCGTTTCGCCGCTGGCCAGTCCGAGCGACCAGCTCGTCGCCTTTCTCGGTCGCCGCCCGGTCCCGGTCTCGTCGGGCCGAGTCAATGGCGGCGCCGCATTTCCTTGATCACGAGGAGCTCCATTGATCGAGTCGGTACTCGTCAGCTGGACGCTGACGGTCGTGTTCGGTGCCGCCGGCCTGATGCTCTTCACGGGGAACGGCTCCGACCCGCTGTCCCGTGGCATCCACGTCGCGGGCTGCGCCGCCATGATCCTCGCGTCCTGGTCGTGGGCTTCGAAGCTGCCCGTCTGGCCTCAGGAAGCCGTATTCACCCTGGCCGCCGGCTGGTTCTTCGTCCGGGCCGTCCACGGGCCACGCCTCCGGGTGCAATCGGGCGGGCAACGGTGGCGCGACCTGCACCATGCGGTCATGGCCGGCGCGATCACCTGGTCGGCTGCCGGGATGACTGACCCGCACTCCACGGCCGAGCACATCCATTCGTCCATGCCCGCGCAGGCGGCGAATCCGGCCGGCGTGGACACCACGGCCGTGCTCACTGTGTATTTCGTCGCCGCGGCACTGCCGTGGTTGTCCGCGGCTTTCCGGGCCGCGTGGAAATCGGACCACCGCGAGCCGCAGAGGCGCCGCCATGCAGTCGAAGCCGCAAGTCACGGTCTGATGAGCATCGGCATGGCTGCCATGTTCCTTGCCATGGCCTGACCGCTCGACATCGCGCTCTTCCCGGCCGGCGAGTGAGGAGCGACACCGTGAGCGCGGCGATTACCGGCCGATGAAAAACGTCCTCCCGAAAAGTCTTTATCAGTAAGCAGAAACCGAGACGAAGGAATGACCATGGATCTGCCGCAGGTGGTAAACCGCGACGAATGGCTCACCGCTCGCAAGGAGCTCCTCACGGCCGAGAAGGAGGCCTTGCTGGCGCAGGACGCGGTGAGCGCCCGGCGCCGGGCGCTGCCGATCGTCAAGATCGACAAGGACTACACGTTCGAGGGGCCGGAGGGCAAACTCCGCCTGGTCGACCTGTTCGAGGGCCGGCGCCAGCTGATCATCTACCACTTCATGTTCGGCCCGGACCAGGACGAGGGCCACAACAGCTGCTCGCTGCTGGTGGACAACATCAGCCATGAAGAGCACCTGCACGCCAACAACACCACCATCGCGCTCGTCTCGCGGGCGCCGATCGCGAAGCTCACGCCGTTCCGGAACCGGATGGGATGGACCATCCCCTGGTATTCGTCCTTCGGCGGCGACTTCAACTACGACTTCCATGCCACCAATGACGAGGCGGTCGCACCGGTTGAGTACAACTACAAGGACAAGGACACCCTCATCGCGAAGGGCACCCCGTGGTACACCGACGGTGAATGGCAGGGGCTGAGCGTCTTCCTGCGTGACGGAGACGATGTCTACCACACCTATTCCGCGTACGAGCGCGGCATCGACCCGCTGGTCAACACCTACACCTACCTCGACCTGACGCCGCTCGGACGGCAGTCACACGTCACGCAGTTCGCCCTGCACGACACCTACGACGCATGACCACCGACGGCGAGATTCGAGCTTGCTGCCGATCGCCGGTCCAAATCGGGGCGGGGTCGACGTCGTGTTCATGAGGGTTGCCGCGGAAGCACGCGGCAGCCGTCGGACGCGACCATTGCAGGTAAGAAGGGCGGAGCATCATGGCGAGTGAACGGTCAGCGATGATCAGGGATCACTGGCGCAGCATGACGGAGGCGGCAGTCGCGAATCCGAACCAGACTCCTCAGGACGTCCGCGACAGGGTCGAGCGGTACTGGCCCGGCCTGACCGCCGAGCCCGGCGGTGTGGACTACCGCGAAGTGGAGGTGGGCGGCCTGCCGGCGCTGTGGGCCGTGCCGAAGGAGGCCGTCGAGGACCGGGTGATCTTCAGCGTGCACGGCGGTGGCGGCGTCAGCGGCTCCATCTACACGCATCGGAAGCTCTTCGCTCACCTCGCCAAGGCGGCGGGAGCACGCGCGTTGCTCGTCGAGTACCGCCAGCAGTCCTATCCCGTGCCGCTGGACGACGTGACAACCGCGTACCGGTGGCTGCTCGATCAAGGTGTCGATCCCCGGCGCACCGCTTTCATCGGTGACTCGATCGGCGGCAACCTGGCCATCTCGACGATGTTGCGGGCGCGGGATTCGGGCCTGCCCCTTCCGGCCGCGCTGATGCTGATCTCGCCGTGGGTGGACCTGACCGTCAGCAACGAGACCTTCGAGTCGAATCGGGAGAACGAGGAGTTCTTCTACAAGGAGGTGGTGTCGTATCTGGCCTCGGCCTACCTGGCCGGCGCGAGCCCGACGGAGGCGTCGGTCAGCCCGCTGTACGCGGACCTCAGCGGTCTGCCGCCGATGTACATCCAGGTGGGCGGGCATGAGACGCTCCTCGGTGAGAGCCTGGAATTCGAGCAGAAGGCTCGCAAGGCCGGCGTCGATGTCCGGCTCGACGAGTTTCCCGAGCAGCTGCACACCTTCCAGATGGGTGCCGGAAACTCGCCCGAGTCCGATGAGGCGATCCGCAGGCTCGCCGAGTGGGTCCGGCCTCGGCTGACGACGCCCGTCGCTCGGTGACCGTTGCGGGATGACGACGTCGGGGTGGTGGCGCCCACCACCCCGACGTCGCTGTTCGTCAGCGTGCCGTCAGCGCGTCCAGCCGGCGCTCCAGTTCGGCGCGCTCGACGCCGTTCGCGGACAGCGCGATCGCCTGTTCGTAGGCGCGGGCCGCGGCGGTGACGTTCCCGGCGCGCTTGAGCAGTTCGGCGTGTGCGGCATGCAGTGGCTGATAGCGCTGCAGCACGGGATCGGTGAGCAACGGCTCGAGCAGTTTCAAGCCGGCGTCACCTCCGTGGGCGAAACCGACCGCGGTCGCCTGGTTGAGTTTGACCACCGGCGAGGGGTCGAGCCGGCCGAGGGCCTCGTACAGCTCGGCGATCTGCGCCCAGTCCGCGACGTCACCGTCGGCGGCGCGGAGGTGCAGGGCAGCGATCGCCGCCTGGATCTGGTATTCGCGGGGACGCCCGCTCCGCAACGCGTGCTGGAGCGCGCTGAGCCCTTCGCGGATCCGGTCGTGGTCCCATCCGGGTCGGTGCTGCGCCGGCAGCGCAACGAAGCCTCCGTTGACGTCGACGCGGGCGGTGCGGCGCGCGTCGTGCAGGAGCATCAACGCCAGTAGCCCCCGGGCCTCGGCATCGTCGGGCATCAGCTCGCATACGAGGCGGCCGAGCCGGATGGCCTCGTCACACAGTTCCGCTCGCACCAGAAGGTCGCCCTCGGTGGCGGAATAGCCCTCGTTGAAGATCAGATAGACGACCTGGAGCACGCTGCGAACCCGGTCGGGCAGGTCCTCGCCGGCCGGTACGCGATAGGGGATGCGGGCATCGGCGATCTTGCGCTTGGCGCGGACGATGCGCTTGCCCATCGTGGGCTCGGCGACCAGGAACGCGCGGGCGATCTCGCCGGTCGTCAAACCGCCGAGCGTCCGCAGCGTCAGCGCGACCCGGGCCGGCATGTCCAGCGCCGGATGGCAGCAGGTGAAGATCAATCGCAGCCGGTCATCGCCGATCGGGCCGGCCTCGTCCATCGGCACCTCCGCCGGTCGGTTCAGCAGTTGCATCGCGGCCAGCCGTTCGGCGCGATCGGCGATCGATTGGTCGCGCCGGAGCCGATCGATCGCCCGTCGCCGGGCCGTGACCGTGATCCACGCTGCCGGATTGTCCGGGATCCCATCGCGCCGCCAGGCCGCGAGCGCGGCCTCGAACGCATCCTGGACGGCATCCTCGGCGATCTGGAAGTCGCCGACGTACCGGATCAGCGTCGCCAGCACGGCCGCCCGCTCGTCCCGGAACACGCTGATGGCCGCCGCGGCGGTAAGGTCGGCCATCGTCAGTCCCCGCCCGCCTCCGGGCCGTTCGAGTCCGCGGGAATCTCGCCGGTACTCATGATCGGCCGGACCTCGACGGAGCCGCGGAGCGCCATCGGCATCCGCGCCGCGTGGTGCAGGGCCTCGTCGAGGTCGGTGCAGTTGAGCACGTAGTAGCCGGCGAGGATCTCCTTGGTGGTGGCGAAGGGCCCGTCGGTGAGCTGCGTCTCGCCGCTGCGGACCCGCACGGTGGTCGCGCTTCCCGCCGAATGCAACGGGGCGTTCGCGACCAGCAGCCCCGACTTCCGGAGGCTCTCGGTCAGCTCCCGCCACAGCGGCATGTCCGCCCACCTGTCCTGCTGTTCCTCACCTTCGGGGGCGTACAGCAACAGCATGTACTCCGGCATCGCTACTCCTCGGGGGCTCGCTGTCTCAAGACGATCGTCGTCGGTACGACGCAGCACCATGCGGAATTTGGACGACTCAGCCGCAAAGAAGCACTGGCGCTGTCCAAATCCGCAGGGGTGCCGCGTCGGTCAGTGGAGCCACAGATGGTGGCCCGCTGATCTCCGGAGGACGGCATGAGTTCAGATCATCACGGACAAGCGGCGGAAACGCGGCCGGTTGGCGTCTCCTCGGCTCGGGACGAGGAGCACGCCGTGCGCGCGTTGTTCGACGCGACGTCACTCGCCTGGCGGGATGGCGACGCCGCGGGATTCGCCGGCCGATACGCCGATGACGCCACGGTGATCCTCCCCGGCGTCCACCTGCGGGGCCGAGCCGACATCCGCAAGGCCATGGCAGAGGCGTTCACCGGTCCGCTGAAGGATACGAGGCGCGTCCACACGCCACAGAGCATCCGGTTCCTGGGAGTGGACGTGGCCGTGGCGGTGACCCGCAGCGTCACCGTGCACCCGGGCCAGGCCGACCCTCCGCAGGAGCAGTGGGAGCCGGCGACCTGGACACTCGCACGGCGCGATGGCACGTGGTTCGTCGAGGCGTACCACAGTTGCCCCGCGAGCTGAGCTGACGGATGTGCGGGGTGGCGGTCAACCAGGACCGCCATCCCGCACAGGCGCTGATCAATGTCCTTCAGTCGGTGGTCTGAGCGGTGGCGGGTGCGAGGCGTCCTCCGGTGGTGGCAGGTGCGGGGCGGTGTCGTGGCAGCACGATGCCGGCAGCGGCGGCGGCGACAGCGAGCGCCGTCGAGACGCTCATCGCCACGATGTAGCCGTCGCTGAACTCGCGGGCGGTGGCGTAGCCGCCGGCTGCGGCGAAGGCGGCGCCGGTGAGGGCGATCCCGAACGCGCCACCGAGCTGGCGGCTGGTGCTGAACGTCCCCGACGCCCGGCCGATGTCCTGGGGTGCGACCCGGCTCACGACGGCCTTGGTGACGGCCGGCAGCGCCAATGAGAACCCGATGCCACCGACGGCCATGGCCACCGCCGTCGTGAAGTAGCCGATGCCGGGTTCGGAGATCAGGGCGATCCAGCCCATGCCGATCGCGAGCAGGAGCGTGCCGATGACGATCAGCGTCCGCTCGCCGATCCGGTCGGAGAGTGCGCCGGCCCGGGGCGCGATGAGGAACGGCGCAATGCCCCACGGCAGCAGCCGCAGGCCGGCCGCCACCGGCCCGTGGTCGAGCGCGACCTGGTGGAACTGGGCCGTGAAGAAGATCGCGCTGGTCAGCGACCCGTTGAGGAAGAAGATTGCCGCGTTGCCGGCGGAGAAGGCGGGCGACCGGAACAGCCGCATCGGCAGCATCGGGGCCCGGGCGCGCAGCTCCCGCACGACGAACAACACGCCGAACACGATCCCGCCGGCCAGCGTGGCAAGCGTTTCGGCGCTGCTCCATCCGGCCGTGTTGCCACGCACCAGTGCCCACGTGACGCCCAGCGCCGCTCCGGCGGCCAGAGCCAGACCTGGCAGGTCCAAGGTGCCGCCCGGCCCGTGTGCCTCGGCGATGCGCCTGAGCACCAGCGGAATCGCGATCAGCGTGATCGGGACGTTCAGCCAGAAGATCCACTGCCAGGCCAGGTGCTCGGTCACGATGCCGCCGAGGACCGGGCCGACGATCGCGGCCAGCCCGGTGACGCTGCCGTAGATCCCCGTGGCCCAGCCGCGGCGCTCGGGCGGGAACGCGCCGTTGAGCAGGCCGAGCGCCACCGGCATGATCAAGGCGGCACCCGCACCCTGCACGGCGCGGGCCGCAACCAGCGCGCCGACCTGGGTGGACAGCGCACAGGCAGCGGACGCCACGGCGAACAGGCCGAGCCCGATCGCGAACAGGCGGCGCCGCCCGTAGCGGTCGCCCAGCGCGGATCCGGTCATCAGCAGGACTGCGAAGCTGAGCGTGTAGGCATTGACGGTCCACTCAAGGTCCTCGAGCGAGGCGCCGAGGTCGTGCTGAATCGCGGAGAGCGCGGTCGCCACCACGAGCATGTCCAGCACCACAACGAACGAAGCGAGGGCGCTGAGGCCGAGCACCCACCGCTGTGCCGGCGTCGTTTTCTGGTCCACGTCTTTCCCATCTGTAGTCGGTGCCGGCCGGAAGCGCGTCCGGCATGAATGCAGACTCAGCGGCACGCGCGGACTGGTCGGCCGCGGGCACTTGACGTGGGCTTGGCCACATCGGGCGCGCGGGCCGATGAATTCCCGGCCGGCTTCTGGTCTCCACCGAACAGGTCTCTACCGAACAGGCAAGAGCGCGGGCGGGTGGAGTGACGAGATGGCACAGGCAGCTCAGGACCTGTTCGCCGGGGCCGGGGCCGGGGAGTTCTCCCAGCTCACCGAGCCGTTCCGCCGGGAGCTGCTCGCCCATTGCTATCGCATGCTCGGCTCGGTGCATGACGCCCAGGACATCGTCCAGGAGACCTACCTGCGGGCCTGGCGCGGCTTCGACGGCTTCGAGGGGCGCTCGTCGTTGCGGGTCTGGCTGTACCGCATCGCGACCAGCGCCTGCCTCACTGCGATCGAGCACCGCAGCCGAAGGGTCCTGCCCTCCGGGCTCGGCCCGTCCGCCGACCCCGATCTGCCCCTGACGGTTGCCGGCCCGGCGGTCGCCTGGGTTCAGCCGTGGCCGGACACGACCGTGCCGGACGCGGATCCGGCCATGATCGTGACCGCGCGCAGCAGCGTCCGGCTCGCCCTGGTGGCCGCCCTGCAATACCTTCCGGCCAGACAACGGGCGGTGCTGATCCTGCGCGACGTGCTCGCGTGGCACGCCGCCGAGGTCGCCGGCCTGCTCGACACCACCACCGAGGCGGTCAACAGCGCGCTGGCCCGTGCCCGCGCGCAGCTGGCTCGCATCGGCCTCACCGAGGACATGCTGACCGAACCGGCCGACCCGGCCGACCGGACGCTGCTGGACCGGTACGCCCGGGCCTTCCAGGAGGCGGACACCGCCGCGTTGCTGCAGGTGCTACGCGAGGACGTGACGATGGAGATGCCACCGCACCTGAGCTGGTTCGCCGGGCGCGACGCCGTCCTCGGCTTCCTCGCCACCACAGTGTTCGACCGGCCCGGGACGATCCGCACGCTGCCGGCCACAGCCAACGACCAGCCGGCCCTCGCCACCTACACGGCCGGCACCGATGGGCTTTATCACCCGCACGGCCTGCAGGTGCTCACCGTCACCCCGATGGGCGTGTCCCAGATCGTCTCGTTCCACGATCCGAGCCTGTTCCATCCTTGCGGTCTCCCCACACGCATCGACTCGACCGGCCAACCCGCCGGATGACTCGAACTGGTCGCACGGATCGTCACTTCCTGACCGGCCGCAGGTGGTTGAGCCGCAGGGACAGCGCCACCACCAGGATCGCTGCGCCTGCCAGGGCGATGACCGGCCCCGGCCCGAGTTGTTCGGCGGCCAGGCCCATGAGCAGCGGCCCGAGGCCCTGGAGCGTCATCATTCCCGTGGACAGCAGCGTGAACCCGTGCCCGCGTGCCTGCGGCGGCAGCGCGTCCAGGAACGGTCGCTGCAGCCCGAGCAGATAGGACAGGCCGAATCCGGCGGCCGCCAGCAGGGCGACGGCGATCGGCGCGGCGGGGTGCGCGGCCAGGAGGGTCAGCGGCGCGCCGAGCAGGGCGATGAGCAGCGGGGCGGCACGTTCCCGGCCGGCCGGGCCCAACAGCCGGCCGACCAGCAGGTCGCCGACGAGCATGCCGAGCGGGATGGCGGCGAGCAACAGGCCGGCGGTCCCGGCGGGCCAGCCGTGGGCCGACGCGTACGGGATGAGCAGGGACTCGCTGCCGGTGGAGAACGCGGGCGGCAGCCACTGGACCAGGAGGAGCCGGCGTGCCGTGCGATCGGCCAGCAGTGCCCGCGTGCCGGTCCAGCTCTCCCGCAGGACCGGCCCCGTGCGCGGCGGGGTGGGGGCATCGCCGGCGAAGAGGACGAAGAGGAGCGCGGCCAGCAGGTGACCCGCGCACGCCACCAGGAGAGCCGGGGTGGGGCCCAGCGCCGCGACCGCCGCGCCGCCCGCGGCCAGGCCGACCAGTTGCGCCCCGGAGGACGACATGCTGATCGCGGCGCGGCCCAGGACGTACGCATCGCCGGTCAGCGTGTCGGCGACCAGCCGACCCGTTGCGCCGTTGCCGAGCGGAGCCAGGCAGCCGACCGCGGCGATCAGGGCGAGCGACGCGGCCACCGGCGGGTGCAGAAGGGCGAGGGCGGCCGCGACGGTGGCCTCGAGAAGGTAGCCGGCGAGGATCAGCCGGCGCGGCGACACCCGGTCGGCGGCCGCACCGAGCAGGATGCCGCCGGCGGCCTGCGGCAGGAAGCCCGCACCGAACGCGAGCGCGCCCAGCAGGGGCGAGCGCGTGTCGCGGTAGACGACCACGGACACGGTGAGGATCTGCAGCGTGCCGGCGGCCATCCAGACCGTACGGGCGGCGAACAACGCCCGGAAACGCGGCTCGGCGAACACGTCGAGGTACCGGGCAGGCCCGGTTTCGGTCGTCACGCGGCCAGCCTCCCGCCCGCGTCGCCGGCACTCGAATGTTTCACGCACCGCTGTAAGGTCGAGTCATGATCCGGTTCTTGGCCGGGGCCGACGACCTGGCGCGCAGCCGGTTCGCGCTGTCGCCGGCCTTCGAGCTGAACAACCTGATCCAGGACCTCGGCCGCCCGCGGGCGCGGCGTCGGCTGCCGCCTGCCTGGTTCGCGCGGCTGCGGCCCGCCTTCGACCGGTTGCGCGCGGAGACTGCCGTGGACGCGGTCGTCGCGCTGTCGGTGCCCCGGCACGGTCCCGACTTCGTGGCACCGCCGCCGACCCGCGGGCTGGCCCAGACCATCGACGACGACCTGACCGCCGTCCGCGCCACGCCCGCGTCCGACGCCCGCGCCGAGATCGAGTACTGCCTCAGCCTGCGCCCGCCGGTGGACGCGCGCACCCGGGCAATGCTCACCGGCAACGGGGTGGTGGCCCGGATCGCCGACGCGCTCGAGCAGGCGTGGCGGGAGCTGCTCGCGCCGGACTGGCTCCAGGTGCGGATGATCTGCGAGCGGGACGTCGTGCACCGCGCCGGCGAGCTGGGCCGGCACGGCTGGGCGGGCGCCCTCGCCGGTCTGCACCCCTCGGTGCGCTGGCGGGACGGCGCGGTCGAGGTGCTGCGCCTCGAGGACCACGAGGTCCGGCTGGGCGGTGCCGGCCTGCTGCTGGTGCCGTCGGCGTTCGTCTGGCCGCAGATCGCGGCACACATCGACGACCCCTGGCCACGCACGCTCATCTATCCGGCCCGGGGCATCGCCGCCCTGCTCGGACCCGCCGAGCGCCACGCCCCGCCGGAGGCCCTGACGAGGCTGCTCGGCCGGTCGCGCGGCCGGCTGCTGGTGGCGCTCGCCGAGCCGGCCAGCACCAGTCAGCTGGCGTACACCCTCGGCATGACGGTCTCCGCGGTCGGCAATCACCTAGCCGTGCTGCGCGACGCCGGTCTGCTCGACCGGGCCCGCGCCGGCCGCTCAGTCCTCTACCACCGCACCCCGCTGGGTGACGCGTTAGCCGGCTGAGGGCGCCCTGGTGACACGCCTCATTCGATCGTCGCGCAGGCGTCGACGAGACGGCGCAGCGGCGCGGCAGCCGGGCCGGGCGGCACGGCCAACGAGGTGACCACGTCGGGCGAGGCCAGCGGCCGAAACGCGACACCCCGCACCGGCACGGTGGCGGCCGCGGCGTACAGGACGGTCCACGACGGCTCGCCGACACCGATCTCGGCGAGCGTGTCCTGCAGGTTGGTGAACGGGGCCGCCGGGGTGAGAGCGATCCCGCTGCCGGCGATGAGGTCGTGGAACGGCGGGTTGTCCCGGCGTGGCGCGAGCCGGACGGGCAGGCCGGCCAGCTGTTCCAGGCTCAGCTCGGGACAGTCGGCGAGCGGGTGGGCCTCGGGCAGGGCAACGACGAGCCGGTCGGTCCAGAGCGGGAGGAGCTCCAGTTCGGATGCCGAGGTGAGGACACGGACGAAGGCCGCGTCCAGGTCACCGCGGCGGACGGAGGCGAGCCGGTCGGCGAGGGGCAGCGCCTGCAGCCGGACCGGCGCCCGCAGCGCCGCGAGCACCTCGTTGAGACGGTGGCCGAGTCCCTGACTGGTTCCGACACGCAGGACGGCGCCCGTCTCGGCGGCGATGGCAGAGGCTACCGCGCCGACCCGTTCGGCCGCGGCCAGCGCTGCGCGCGCCTCAGGCAACAGGCGCTCGCCCGCCGTGGTGAGCGAGACCCGGCGGGTGGACCGGTCGAAGAGGCGTACGCCGAGCTCCCGCTCCAGCCGGCGGATCTGCTGGCTGACCGCAGGCTGGACGACGTTCAGCCGCTCGGCCGCACGGCCGAAGCCCAGTTCTTGCGCCACCGTCACGAAGTACCGCAGTTCTCGCAGCTCCATGTCCAGCCTCGTCATTGTGTACTCATCACCGGCGGTGATCGGTGTGGGGTACAACTGGCCCTTGGTCCGGCTCTGTTCCCGCGGTCGACTGAGACCCATGAGAGCTGTAGTGAACACCCCGCAGGGACCGGTCATCCGTGAAGTCGCGGAGCCTGAGCGGACAGCAAACGAGGCGCTGGTGGCGGTCCGGGCGTTCTCGGTGAACCGGGGCGAGCTGGCCCTGCTGGCGGCCCGTACTCAGGACTGGCGCCCCGGGCAGGATGTGGCGGGCCTGGTGATCGAGCCCGCGGCCGACGGGACCGGACCGGCACGCGGCACCCGCGTCGTAGCGCAGGTGGAGCAGGCCGGCTGGGCCGAGCTCGTTCCGGTGCGCACTGACCGCTTGGCCGTGCTTCCGGGCGCGGTGAGTATCGAACAGGCCGCGTCGCTGCCGGTGGCGGGCCTGACCGCACTGCGGGTCCTGCGGCTCGGCGGTGACCTGCTCGGCCGCCGGGTCCTGATCACCGGGGCGAACGGGGGACTGGGCAGGTTCCAGACCGAGCTGGCGGCCCTCGCCGGGGCGTCGGTGACGGCGGTCGCCGCTCCAGTGCACACGAAGGAGCTGATCGCGCTCGGCGCCACCGAGGTGGTGGCGAACACCGCGGACGCCGCCGATGGCCAGCACCTCGTCGCCGAGTCCGTCGGCGGCGACTCCCTCGCCGCAGCACTGAGCAGGGTTGCTCCCGGCGGGACGGTCGTGGTCTGCGGCACCAGCAGCGGCGCCAAGACGCCGATCGACATCTACGACTTCATCGGCCACGAGGGCGCACGGCTGGTGAGCTACCTCTCGTACGCGCACCCGCAGCCACCGGGTCCGGACCTGGGCATTCTCGTCGACCTGGTGGCGACGGACCGGCTGCACCCCACGCTCGGGCTCGCCGCCGACTGGTCCCAGCTGGACGATGTGCTGGCCGCCCTGCAGCAACGCCGGTTGTCGGGCAAGGCCGTGCTCACCATCGGCTGACTCCCTGTCCCGGAGCACCGCCAGGCCACGGAAACTTGGAAGCGTATTGGCCGTGCCTGGCCGATCGGCCCGTGAAAGGCCATTGACAGCCGGACATACGAGCGAAGCCCTAGGCCGCGTTTCCGCTGGTCTAGGGCTTCGTTTTGGCTGATCAGAGCCACTTCTCAAAGTGTGCCCCCGGCAGGATTCGAACCTGCGCCCCCGCCTCCGGAGGGCGGTGCTCTATCCCCTGAGCTACGGGGGCCTTGCGGCCTCGCAAAGGATAACAGATCCGTTGTGGCGCCTGAGTCAGGAGGGGAGGGGTTGGGCGCCGAGGTCCTTGAGCTTCTCGGTGAGGGCCGTGATGTCGTACTGCTGGGAGACCCGCATCTTCTCGGCGCCGTCGCGGACCTCGGTGGTGGAGGCCTTCTCGGCGGCGGTCTCTGACATGTGGATGCCGCCCAGGTGGTGGCGGAGCATGAGCTGGCACCACATGGTGTCGAAGTCCTTGCCGGTGGAGGACTTGAGCTTCTTGAGCTCGTCCTGGGAGGCCATGCCGGGCATGCGGCCGTCCGGCTGGAGGGCGTTCTTGCCGTCGGGCATCCAGGACATCGGGGCGTTGTCCGTGTTGGGGGACAGGTGCCACTGGGTCAGCCAGGTCTGCATCTGGCCGATCTGCCACTGCTGGCTGGTGGCCATGTCGTAGCCCAGGGTGCGGATGTCGTCGGTGGAGCCGAGGCGATACGCGAACATGGCCATCTCGACGGCCTGGGCGTGGTGGACGCTCATGTCGCGGGCGAAGCCGGCGTCGACGGAGTCCTCGCCGGGGGCGCGCAGGGTCGGGATGAGGTATCCGACGGAGACGCCCACGGCGAGGAGGAGAACGGCGGCGAGCACGCCCAGGGTCAGGCGTGCCCGCGCCGTGAGTTGTCCGAACATTGCTTGGTGCTCAGCCGCCCGTCTGCTGCTGCTGCGTGCCGTCCTTGCCGAGGTCGCGCGGGACGGTGCCGGTCTCGGTGATGATGTCACCGCTGGAGCAGGGGGTGCCGGGCTCGAGGCTGGCGTTCTGGCGGAGCGCCTTGATGAACTCGTCGATGCGGCCGTCGCTGGCCTTGTCGACCTGCAGCTGGAAGCCCCACGCCTGCAGGGAGATCGGCTTGGCCTGGCCCTCGTAGGGGCTCATCATCATGTAGTCCTTGCCGCGGACCTTCTTGGCGAGCGCTTCGACCTGGTCGGCGGGCAGGTTGGGCTGGTACGTGATCCAGACCGAACCGTGCTCCATGGCGTGCAGGGCGTGCTCGGTGGCGATCGGTGCGGTGTAGACGTCGCCGAGGCAGCGCTGCCAGTTCTGGTTGTGGTTGCCGGCGACCGGGGGGTTGGCGATGGTCAGGTCGTACTTCTGCTGACCCCAGACGTGGCTGCGCTCTTCGGTGTAGGCCTTGTTGATCTTGCGGAAGTCCTTGAGGCCGTCGATCCGGTCGGCGCGCTCCTGGACGGTGAGGCCGTTTTCGTTGACCTGCCAGACGGCGAAGCCGACGATGCCGAGGGCCAGCAGGCCGACCACGGAGAACAGGATGATCGGGCCCCACGCGGCGCCCTGCTTCACCTTGACCGGGGCGACCTTGCGCGCGGCCGGGCGGCCGGCGGGGCGCTTCCCGGCCGGGGCGGTCTTGCGCGCCGGGGCGGACTTGCGCGGGCTCGCCTTCGGCTTGCCGAGCGAGACCGGCGCGTCCTCCTCCTCCGAAGCGGCCGAAGCCTCGACGTCGAGGTCCTCGTCAACGGGGTCCTCGTCGCCGCCCTGCTTCGGCTTGGCGCCGGCCACGGGCTTGGTCGACGGCTTGCGGTTGCCGCCGCCGTGCTGGGTGCTCATGCTCATGTCGTCGCCTCGCAACGCTCAGCGTGGTGCTCGCTCATCGGGCCTCGTCTGGTCAACGGTCGGGGGGTCGGGCGGGACGCGGGGTCGGTGAACACCGCCGCAGCGGCCGTCCCGCATTGTGACCAGCAGAACGGGCCGCCGCCAAGTACCGGAGTCTACCCCCGATAACATTTGTCGGTGACTCCCGCTGAACTCGCCGTAGCAGTCCTCGAAGCCGCCCGAGCGGCGCTTACTGAGCGTGACCTCGACGCGTCCGTTCTTCCTGCGACGACCAGCGTGGAGCGACCGCGAAACCCGGAGCATGGTGACTATGCGTCGAATATCGCCCTGCAGTTGGGCAAGAAGGTCGGGCTGAACCCGCGCGAGCTCGCCGCGGCGGTCGCGAAAAACTTGCAGGAAACTCCCGGGATCGATGCCGTGGAGATCGCCGGTCCGGGGTTCCTCAATATCCGGCTGTCGGCGGCCGCGGCCGGGGAGCTGGCGCGGATCGTGGTGACGGCCGGCCGGGCCTACGGGCGCAGCGAGACCCTCGCCAAGGAGAAGATCAACCTGGAGTTCGTCTCGGCGAACCCCACGGGCCCGGTCCACCTGGGGCACACCCGCTGGGCGGCGGTCGGCGACGCGCTCGGCCGGATCCTGTCGGCGGCCGGCGCCGACGTGACCCGCGAGCACTACATCAACGACGCCGGCGTGCAGATGGCCCGCTTCGGCGAGTCGGTGAAGGCCGCGGCCAACAACCAGCCGACGCCCCCGGACGGCTATCCGGGCGAGTACATCCAGGACATCGCGCGGCAGGTCGTCGCCGCGAATCCCGAAATTCTCGACAAAACGGACGAAGAGCAAGAAGTCGCGTTCCAGAGCGAGGGCTACAAGGCCATGCTCAAGGAGATGCAGGACAGCCTCGACCGCTTCAAGGTGCACTTCGACGTGTGGTTCTCCGAGAGGACCCTGCACGACGGCGGTGCGGTCGAGCACGCCCTCGACGAGCTGCGCAAGCAGGGCCACATCTTCGAGGCCGACGGCGCGATCTGGCTGCGCACCACCGAGTTCGGCGACGACAAGGACCGGGTGCTGATCCGGTCCAACGGCGAGAAGACGTACTTCGCCGCCGACGCCGCGTACTACATCAACAAGCGCGAGCGGGGCTTCGACCGCTGCATCTACATGCTCGGCGCCGACCACCACGGGTACATCGGGCGGTTGAAGGCGATCGCGGCGTGCGCGGGCGACGACCCCGACCGCAACATCGAGGTGCTCATCGGCCAGCTGGTCAGCCTGCTGCGCGGCGGCGAGCCGGTCCGGCTCAGCAAGCGCGCCGGCACGCTGATCACGCTCGACGAGTTGATCGAGGTCGTCGGGGTCGACGCGGCGCGATACTCCCTCGCCCGCTCCTCGACCGACTCGCCGCTCACCCTCGACATCGAGGTGATCACGCGGCAGAAGAACGACAACCCGGTCTTCTACGTCCAGTACGTCGGCGCGCGCACCGCCTCCGTCGCCCGGAACGCGGCCGAGCTGGGGCTGCACCGCACCGACACCTACGAGCCGGGGCTGCTGGTCCACGAGAAGGAGCTCGACCTGCTCAAGGCGCTCGGCGACTTCCCGGCGGTGGTCGCCACGGCGGCGGAGCTGCGCGAGCCGCATCGCGTGGCACGCTATCTGGAGGAGCTCGCGGGGTCCTACCACCGCTTCTACGACAATTGCCGGGTGTTGCCGCAGGGCGACGAGCCCATCACGGAGACCAACCGGGCGCGGCTGTGGCTCAACGACGCGACGCGTCAGGTCATCGTCAACGGGCTCGACCTGCTCGGCGTCTCAGCACCGGAACGGATGTAAGCAATGCGTGCACATGAGGCCGGAGCGCTGCACGGGGACCTGGGCTTCAGTGGTCCCTCCTGGCTGCGCACCCCGCAGGACGTCAACGCCCTCGTGCCCCAACTCTGGTCCAAAACGGTCGAGCGCACGGCGAGCGGCGAGATGGCCGTCGGCGGGGTGAACGTCCGGAAGATCGCCGAACAGCACGGCACCCCGGCGTACGTCTTCGACGAGGCCGACTTCCGCGCCCGCTGCAAGGCGTTCAAGGAGGCCTTCGGCGGCGCCGAGGTCTTCTACGCCGGCAAGGCCTTCATCGCCACCGCCGTCGTCAGGATCCTCGTCGAGGAGGGCCTGTCCCTGGACGTGTGCACCGGCGGCGAGCTTGCCGTCGCGCTGCGCGGTGGCATGCCGCCGGAGCGCATCGGCCTGCACGGCAACAACAAGTCGGTCGCCGAGCTCACCAGGGCCGTCGAGGCCGGGGTGGGCCGGATCATCGTCGACTCGTTCGACGAGATCGACCGGTTGACGGCGATCGCGGAGAGCACGAACACCAGGCCGAAGGTGATGGTCCGGGTCACCGTCGGTGTCGAGGCGCACACCCACGAGTACATCGCCACCGCCCACGAGGACCAGAAGTTCGGGTTCTCGCTGTCCGGGGGAGCCGCCGCCCAGGCCGTCGACAAGATTCTCGCTGAACAGAAACTCGAGCTCCGCGGCCTGCACTCGCACATCGGCTCGCAGATCTTCGACACGTCCGGGTTCGAGGTCTCGGCCCGGCGGCTGCTGTCGCTGCAGGCCGCCATCCACGAGAAGCACAAGATCGAGCTGCCCGAGCTGGACCTCGGCGGCGGGTTCGGCATCGCGTACACGACCCAGGACACGCCGGCCGAGCCGCGGGACCTGGCCACGGACCTGATGCGGATCGTCAAGCAGGAGTGCGCGGCGCTGCAGCTCAGCGTGCCGCACCTGTCGATCGAGCCGGGCCGGGCGATCGTGGGTCCGGCGATGTTCACCCTGTACGAGGTCGGCACGGTCAAGGACGTCGACGGCATCCGCACGTACGTCTCCGTCGACGGCGGGATGAGCGACAACATCCGCACCGCGCTCTACGACGCCGCGTATTCGGCGACGGTGGCCGGCCGGGCCTCCGCCGAACCGCCGATTCTCGCCCGCGTGGTGGGAAAACATTGCGAGGCCGGGGACATCATCGTGAAGGATGAGTTCCTGCCGGCAGACGTTCGCGCCGGAGATCTTCTTGCGGTGCCGGGCACAGGCGCCTACTGCCGCAGCATGGCGAGCAACTACAACCACGTCCCCCGTCCGCCGGTCGTGGCGGTGGTTGACGGGGAGTCGCGGGTCATCGTCCGCCGGGAGACCGAGGACGACCTGCTCAAACTGGACGTGGGGTGACCATGAGTGTGAAGGTGGCGCTGCTGGGCTGCGGGACCGTCGGGGCGGAAGTCGTCCGACTCCTGCACGAGCATGAACGGGACCTGACGGCCCGCATCGGCGCGCCGCTGGAGCTCGTCGGCGTCGCCGTGCGCCGCGCCGGCCGGGCCCGGGACCTGCCGATCGACCCGGCGCTGTTCACCACCGACGCGCTCGGCCTGGTCAAACGCGACGACGTCGACGTGGTCGTCGAGGTCGTCGGCGGCATCGAGCCGGCCCGCACCTGGCTGCTCGAGGCGCTGCGCGCCGGCAAGAGCGTCGTCACGGCCAACAAGGCGCTGCTCGGCGAGGACGGCGCGACGCTGCACAAGGCGGCCGCCGACGCCGGCGCCGACCTGTACTACGAGGCGTCCGTCGCCGGTGCGATCCCGCTGCTGCGCCCGCTGCGCGACTCGCTGCACGGCGACCGCATCACCCGCGTCACCGGCATCGTCAACGGCACCACCAACTTCATCCTGTCCTCGATGGACAGCACCGGCGCCGGCTTCGCCGAGGCCCTCGAAGAGGCCACCGCGCTGGGCTACGCCGAGGCCGACCCGACCGCCGACGTCGAGGGCTTCGACGCCGCCGCCAAGGCCGCGATCCTGGCGTCCATGGCGTTCCACACCCGGGTCACCGCCGCCGATGTGCACCGCGAGGGCATCACCGAGGTCACCGCCGCCGACATGGCCAGCGCCAAGGCCATGGGCTGCACGATCAAGCTGCTCTGCATCGCCACCAAGCAGGACGACGCGGTGTCGGTGCGCGTGCACCCGGCGATGATCCCGCGCACGCACCCGCTGGCCGGCGTCGGCGACGCGTTCAACGCGGTCTTCGTCGAGGCCGAGGCCGCCGGTCAGCTCATGTTCTACGGCCGTGGCGCGGGCGGCGCGCCCACCGCCAGCGCGGTGCTGGGCGACCTGGTCGCCGTGTCGCGCAACCGGCTTGCCGGTACCCACGCCGCATCGGAATCCGCGTATGCCGACCTGCCGATCCGCCCGATCGGCGACGCGCTCACCCGGTATCACATCTCGCTGGACGTCGCGGACAAGGCCGGCGTGCTCGCCGCCGTCGCGGGCGTCTTCGCCAAGCACGGGGTCAGCATCGCGACCGTGAACCAGTCGGGCCGCGGCAACCAGGCCGTGCTGGTCATCGTCACGCACGCCGCCGCGGACCGCGCCCTCGCGGCCACCGTCGCCGAGCTGCGGGCCCTGGACATCGTTCGCGCCGTGGCGAGCGTCCTGCGTGTCGAAGGGGAGTAGCGCCATGTGGCGTGGATTGATCGAAGAGTTCCGGGACCGGTTACCGGTCGGACCGCAGACCCCGGTGGTGACCCTGCACGAGGGCAACACGCCCCTGCTGCCGGCACCGGAGCTGTCCGCCCGCACGGGCTGCGACGTGTACCTCAAGGTCGAGGGCGCGAACCCGACCGGCTCCTTCAAGGACCGGGGCATGACCGTCGCCGTCTCCAAGGCCGTCGAGGAGGGCGCGAAGGCGATCATCTGCGCCTCCACCGGCAACACGTCGGCCTCCGCCGCCGCGTACGCCGCCCGCGCCGGCATCACCTGCGCCGTCCTCGTCCCCACCGGCAAGATCGCCCTCGGCAAGCTGGCCCAGGCCCTCGTCCACGGCGCCCGCCTCCTGCAGGTCTCCGGCAACTTCGACGACTGCCTGGCGCTGGCCTCGAAGCTCTCCCTCGACTTCCCGGTCTCCCTGGTCAACTCGGTCAACCCCGACCGCCTCGAGGGCCAGAAGACCGCCGCCTTCGAGATCGTCGCCGGCCTCGGCGACGCCCCGCACATCCACTGCCTCCCGGTCGGCAACGCCGGCAACATCAGCGCCTACTGGATGGGCTACCAGGAAGACTTCGCGGCCGGCAACGCCACCCGCCGCCCGCGCATGTTCGGCTTCCAGGCCTCCGGCGCCGCCCCGATCGTCAACGGCGCCGTCGTCCGCGAGCCCTCGACGATCGCCACCGCCATCCGCATCGGCAACCCCGCCTCGTGGACCAAGGCCGTGGACGCCCGCGACGAGTCCGGCGGTGTCATCCAGGCGGTGACCGACCGCGACATCCTGCAGGCGTACCGGCTGCTCGCCCGCTCCGTCGGCGTCTTCGTCGAGCTCGGCAGCGCGGCCTCCGTCGCGGGCCTGCTGCAGGCGAGCGGTCAGGGGCTCATCGAGCAGGGGCAGACGGTCGTCTGCACCGTCACCGGTCACGGGCTGAAGGACCCCGAGTGGGCGATCTCGACCGCACCCGCACCGACGACGATCCCGGCCGACGCGCTCGCCGCCGCGAAGGCGCTTGATCTGGCTTGAGGGTCCCGGCTCGGGCCCGTGGTGGTCCGGGCCGTTGCTCCCGCCAGACACCGGGCCGGGGCCCAGCTAACGCTGGCCCTGGCCCTGCCGGCTCCGCGGACAGTTGCGCAGACACGACCTTCGGTCGTGACCAGGCGTCGCGGCCGTGGCCGGCCGCGACGCGACCTTCGGCCGCGATCAAGCGTTTCGCCGAGCCACCCGCGCCCGAACAGCGATCTCCCGCCCCGGCTCGTGATCGAAGTCGCCCAGTGGCCACCGGGGTGGCCAGGACGCTCCTTCGATCGCGAGCGGGACGGTGTCGATCGCTGCTATTCGTCGTCGGCGGAATCGTCGGTCGAATCGTCGGTCGAATCGGCGGCGGCATCGGAAGGGGCGGAGCTGTCGGTGGCCGAAGGGCGTGGGGTGCGGCCGGCCTGGCGCAGGGCGAGTCGCAGCGCGAACTCGATCTGCGCGTTCACGCTGCGCAGGTCATCGGCGGCCCATCGGGCGACCGCGTCGTAGACCTGTGGGTCGAGGCGCAGGAGCAGCTTCTTGCGTTCGGCCACGGCCACAGACCTCAGCTGTACAGCGAGCCGGTGTTGACGACCGGCTGGACATTGCGGTCGCCGCAGAGCACGACGAGCAGGTTCGCCACCATCTGGGCCTTGCGCTCCTCGTCGAGCTCGACGACCTCCAGCTCGCGCAGGCGGTCCAGGGCGCTCTGCACCATGCCGACGGCACCCTCGACGATTTTGAAGCGGGCGCCGACGATCGCGCTGGCCTGCTGGCGGGCGAGCATGGCCTGGGCGATCTCCGGGGCGTACGCGAGGTGCGTGATCCGCGACTCGAGCACCTCGACGCCGGCCAGGGCGGCGCGCTCGCTCAGTTCAACCGTCAGCTCCTCGCTGACGACGGTGCCCTCGCGGAGGCTGGTCCGGCCGTCGTCGTGCGACTCGTACGGGTAGCTCGTCGCGAGGTGCCGCACCGCGGCCTCGGCCTGGACGGCGACGTAGGAGATGTGGTCGTCGACGCCGAAGGACGCCTTGAACGTGTCCACGACGCGCCAGACGACCACGGCGGCGATCTCCACCGGGTTGCCGTCGGCGTCGGAGACCTTCAGGCGGGCCGTCTCGAAGTTGCGCACGCGCAGCGAGACGCGGCGCTTGGAGCTGAGGGGCACGGTCCAGTGGAACCCGGCGGTCTGGATGGTGCCGACGTAGCGCCCGAAGAACTGCACGACCCGGGACTCGTTCGGGTTGACGACGGTGAGGCCCGTCATGAGCAGGGCGGCGAGGGTGACCGTGGTCGCGACGAGCACGCCGGCGGTGTCCTCGGGCTGTCCGGCCACGACGGCGGCGACCACGCCGATCAGCGCGAGCAGAGCGAGCAGGATCAGGAACCCGGGCGCGCGGAACGCTCGTCTTTCCATGACAGCCTCCCAAACGAAGTAGCTATCGAAGTGATATCACTACGATACCGCACGATGTTGTCGTCTGGTGACCGCCGCCCATCCGATCGCGTAGACGAGCGTCACAGCGCCGCAGACCGCGACCAGCAGGCGCGGGTCGACGCGGTCGACGAACGCGCCGACGATCAGCTGGGACGCCCCGACCGCGAGCAGGGCGAGCATGACGTCGGTGGCGAAGACCCGGCCGCGCAGCGCGTCCGGCACCTCGGTCTGCAGCGCGAAGTTGGACATCATCCAGTTGCCGCCGGCGGCCAGGTGCGCGACGGTCACGCCGGCGAGGACCAGCGGAAACCAGGGGGAGGTGCTGACGGCGAGATACGTCAGGCCGTACACCGACATCGACACCGCCAGGCCCGGCAGCAGCCACGAGGGGTGGGTGAGCACCCGGCGCAGCACGAACGGGCCGATCAGCGCGCCCAGCCCGCGCGCCGCGAACAGCAGTCCCACGCCGAGCGGGCCCACCCCGTACAGGGCGGCGAGCAGCGGAAACGTGGTCAGCACGCCGTTGCCCAGCCCGACCGCGGCCTTGACCGTGACCAGTGAGGCGACCCTGGGGTGCTTGCGGATGTACCGCACCGCCTCGCCGATCTCGGGCCGCACCGCCGGCCGGGCGGCCTGCAACGGGCGGCGGACCCCGGCCACGAGCAGGGCCGACACGAAGCACAGTGCGCTGGAGAAGGCGAAGCACCAGTACGGGCCGAACAACGCCGACGCGATGCCGCCCAGCGAGGCGCCGAGGACCAGCATCGTGCCCCAGGCCGAGCCGGACAGCGCGTTGGCCGCGGGCAGGTCCTCGGCGTCGACCACGTTCGGCAGGGCCGCCGAGGCGGCCGGCACGAAGAACGCCTTCGCCACGGCGACGACGGCGATCGCGGCGACCGCCAGCCAGGCCGCGGCGGCGGTGCGCACCAGCAGCAGCACGAGGGTGGCGACGGCCATCGCGACCTCGGCGGTGATGAGGATCCGGCGCCGGTCGAAGCGGTCGGCGATCACCCCCGCGTAGGGCTGCAGCAGCGCGATGACGCCGACGTCCGCGGCGAGGATCAGCGCGCCCCAGACCCCGGAGCCGGTCAGCTGCAGCAGGAGCGAGAGCAGCGGGATCTGCACGAACCAGTCGGCGCCGAGCCCGATCAGGTCGGCCGAGAACAGGCGGCGGAAGTCGCGGTTGCGGGCCAGGATCGACAATGTGGGCGGCACCGGCCCACCTTAGGGGCCCGTGCGGAAGCCGTGATCTCATTATCCGTATGGCTCTGCTGTCCACCCCGGTCACCGTCCGCGTGCCCGCGACGAGCGCGAACCTCGGACCCGGCTTCGACGCGCTCGGGCTGGCGCTGTCGCTGCACGACGAGGTCGAGGCGCGCATCGCCGGCGACGGGGTGACCGTCGAGGTGACCGGTGAGGGGGCCGGCGATCTGCCGGGCGACGAGTCGCACCTGGTCGTGCGGGCCATGCGGCGGGTGTTCGACGAGCTGGGGGAGCGGCCCGCTGGGCTGGCCCTGCGCTGCCGCAACCACATCCCGCAGGCCCGTGGCATGGGCTCGTCGTCGGCCGCGATCGTGGCCGGGGTGACCCTGGCCCGCGCCCTCGTGCGCGACGGCGCCGAGCGGCTCGACGGCCATGACCTGCTCCGGATCGCCGCAGAGCTCGAAGGGCACCCGGACAACGTGGCGCCGTGCCTGCTGGGCGGCATGACGATCGCCTGGACCGAGGATTCGGGTGCGGCGGCGGTACGGGTGGAACCCGCCGCCTCGATCCGCCCGTTCGTCTTCGTGCCGCAGGAACGCGGGCTGACCGAGGTCGCCCGGGCCGCGCTCCCGGCGACCGTGCCGCACGCCGACGCCGCGCTCAACGCCGGCCGGGCCGCGCTGCTCGTCCATGCGATCACCGTCGATCCGTCGCACCTGTTCGTGGCGACCGAGGACCGGCTGCATCAGGGATATCGGGCGCCGTCCATGCCCGGCAGCGCCGACCTGGTCGCGGCGCTGAGAACCGAAGGCGTCGCGGCCGTCATCTCCGGCGCCGGCCCGAGCGTCCTGGCGCTGGCGACGGGCGGATGGGCGCCGTCGCCGTTGCCGGGTTGGCGAGTATTGCCGCTCGACGTCGATCTGGTGGGTGCCCTCGTCGGGGTTGACCTGGTGTGGGGTACGCTGGAACACGCCGATCGGGACCCTGTTGCCGCTGGCTAGGTGAGTTGATTACTCTCTAGTCCTACGCAGCCGCTCCGTGCGGCGATCTCATGCGGGGCGGCGTGCTCCGATTTCCGTGGCACCCCTTGCGCACGCCCGGCCGCCAACCCGCGTCTCCTGTGGTCGCGCGCGCACGGCTGGGCCAGGCCGCAGATGGTGGCGCCCGGCTCACCGCACAGCGCTGCAACACCTCCCGCTCCGCTCGATCGCAGCGAGGCGGGAGCCCCCGGGCCGCCCGGCCACCGTGTCTCGTCTCCGGGCATCCCGGCCTAACGAGGGAAGGAATCCATTGAGCGACACCACCGACGTCACGTCGGATGTCTCGAGCGACCGCGCCGCGGTCGAGGCCGACGGCGCCGAGGCCGGGGCGACGCGTCGGCGCCGCTCAGGCACCGGGTTGTCCGGCATGCTGCTGCCTGAGCTGCAGAGCCTGGCCGCCTCGTTGGGCATCTCCGGCACCGCGCGGATGCGCAAGGGTGAGCTGGTGACGGCCATCCAGGAGCGTCAGGCCGGCGAGTCGCGCCCCGCCGCCGCTGCCGCCACTTCGGCTGCCCCTGCCGCCACGGCCGCCCCCGCCCGGGCCGCCCGGGCCGCCCGGGCCGAGGCGCGGACCGCCGAGCCGTCGGAGCAGGACTGGCCGTCCGCCACGCAGGGCGCGGCCGAGGCTCCTGTTGCCCGTTCCCCTCGCCGGGCCACCAGGGCCGCCGGGCCGCCGGAGCCGCGTGCGGCCGCGTCGGCCGCCGAGGCCCCCGCCGCTCCCGCGGCCGTGGAGCAGGCGGCCGAGCCGGCCGCCGAGGCTGCCGAGCGTCCGGCCCGCACCCGGAGCGCCCGGGCCGAGCGCACCGCCGAGCGGGTGGAGCGCGCCGAGCGGGCCGAGCGTCCGGAGCGCACCGAACGCGCGGCCGAGCGTCCCGAGCGCGCCGAGCGCCCGGAGCGGGCCGAGCGCCCGGAGCGGGCCGAGCGTCCGGAGCGCGCCGAGCGTCCCGAGCGGGCCGAGCGTCCCGAGCGGGCCGAGCGCACCGAGCGGGGTGAGCGCGCCGAACGCGGCGAGCGGACCGACCGGGCCGAGCGGGGTGAGCGGGCCGAGCGCAACGACCGGGCCGAGCGCACCGGCGAGCGGACCGCGGAGCGCGCCGACCGCAACAGCGGCGGCGACCGCGGTGACCGCGCCGCCGGCGACCGCAACCAGCGTGGCAACTTCAACCAGGCCGAGGACGACGGCGACGACGACGGCACCGGCCGGCGCGGGCGCCGCAGCCGGTTCCGGGACCGCCGCCGCGGCCGTGACCGCGACGGTGTCGAGCCGCAGCCGGCCGGCGCCGCGGGTGCCCGTGGCGGCAACGAGCCGCAGGTCAGCGACGACGACATCCTCGTGCCGGTCGCCGGCATCCTGGACGTGCTCGACAACTACGCGTTCGTGCGGACCACCGGCTACCTGTCCGGGTCCAACGACGTGTATGTCGCGATGTCGCAGGTCAAGCGCTATGGGCTGCGTCGTGGCGACGCGGTGACCGGTGCCGTGCGCCAGCCGCGTGACGGTGAGCAGCGGCGGGACAAGTACAACCCGCTGGTGCGGCTGGACACGGTCAACGGCATGGACCCGGAGGAGGCCAAGCGCCGTCCCGAGTTCTACAAGCTGACCCCGCTCTACCCGCAGGACCGTCTGCGGCTGGAGACCGAGCCGCACATCCTCACCACCCGCGTCATCGACCTCGTCATGCCGATCGGCAAGGGTCAGCGGGCGCTCATCGTGTCGCCGCCGAAGGCCGGCAAGACGATGGTGCTGCAGTCGATCGCGAACGCGATCACCCGCAACAACCCGGAGTGCCACCTGATGGTGGTCCTGGTGGACGAGCGGCCCGAAGAGGTCACCGACATGCAGCGGTCGGTGAAGGGTGAGGTCATCGCCTCGACCTTCGACCGCCCGCCGACGGACCACGCCACGGTCGCCGAGCTGTCGATCGAGCGGGCCAAGCGGCTCGTCGAGCTGGGCCACGACGTCGTCGTGCTGCTCGACTCGATCACCCGGCTCGGCCGCGCGTACAACAACGCGTCGCCGGCCAGCGGCCGCATCCTGTCCGGTGGTATCGACTCGACGGCGTTGTACCCGCCGAAGCGGTTCCTCGGCGCGGCCCGCAACATCGAGAACGGCGGCTCGCTGACGATCATCGCCACGGCGCTGGTCGAGACCGGCTCCACCGGTGACACGGTCATCTTCGAGGAGTTCAAGGGCACCGGCAACGCCGAGCTCAAGCTCGACCGGAAGATCGCCGACCGGCGCATCTTCCCGGCGATCGACATCGA
>NZ_JBHSIU010000125.1:0-22022 GCF_042653625.1 Dactylosporangium cerinum
TCATGGCGGCAAGGACCACGGTGAAGCGTTGTCGTTGCTTGGACATAGCTTTTCCTTCACGGCGGATCGGGATTTGGTCGGCCGAACCAAACCGTCATCAGGTGAACGCCGGATGTACAGCAGTTGAACAACATTCAGGGCGGGTCAGCCAGTCTCCTATTGCGCTGCAGGTCAGATGGCCTGTTGCGGTTGCTGTCCCGGGATGCGCTCCGGGACACGACGTCTCCGCAGAAGGATCTTCAAGGCGGCGCGGGAGCAGGCCTCACCCAACAGCCGCTGCATCCGGTGTGGCGACGCGTCCCCGGTCTGCTCGGCCGGCTGCAACACGATCGGGTGTCCACATCGGACAACGGGCAGGAACGCCCGGGCTTGCCGACGCGGCTCCACCCGCCCGAACCGGCCCCCGATCCGGGCGAGCCCCGAGTCGAACTCCACCAACCAACCCTGGGCGTCTACGCTGTCCCCAGTGGCCGCCACGAAATCTGAAGGTGTCTCCACAGATCGCTGATGATCACGTGGTGGCCGTCTCCACGCCCGGAGGCGCGCAATCCCCCGCCACCGCCACCAGCAGCCCCAGCCGGCAGCATCGGCCGGCCGAGTAGCGGATGTACCGGAATCCATGGCGCAGCCTTGTGCGATCCACAAGTACATCGCTGCACTGCGGACGGTCAGCGAGCCTTGTGCCCGCGGGAGCAGAATGGTGCCATGAGGATGGCGGTCGTTGCCACGCCTGTTGGCGCGTTGCTCGCCGCGATTGCCGGGTTCTGGTACGGCTGGCACGGGTCGGATGTCGATCCCTCGCCGCCTGCCGCGGTGTGCCCGATGCTGCGGTCAGAGTTGTTGGACCGGCTGGTACCGCAACACAGGCCGCCGTCGGAGGAACGCTTCCTCAGCACCGGGGTGCGTGGCAGCGCTTGCACAGTGACCGGCCCCGACGTCGACCTGGACCTGGCAGTCATGCGGTTCGGGCGCCACGATGGGCTCGACCCGATCAACGCAGCCCGACAGGGCATGCTGCGCGCCATCAACCGCCGGATCATCCCCGTCGTGCTCGGCGACGAAGCGTGGCACTTCCGAGACGGGCCGCAGAACGTCTATTTGATGGCGCGGCTGGGCACGACGGTGGTTCAGGTGCGGTATGCGGCCCCGCTGACCGAGGACACGCTGGCGTCGTCGGCGACTGTCCTGGCGCAGGAGGTGCTGGCACAGCTATGACCGACCGGGTATCGCCTGCTTCGACCATTGACCCTTCGCGGCCGATCAGAAGCCCAGGCCCAAGGGGGCGCACCTCAGCCGACGCCGGCTGAGGGTCCTCGCTGCGATGATCGTCCTCACCGGCGGTGTATCCGGCTGGTACGCAGGACATCTCGCGGCGCCCTGGCTGGGCCGGCTGGAGATCTCCAGAATCGACCATCACATCACCCGGCCACAACGACCGGCACTGCCGCCCGATCCGTTCCCAACCAACACCCAGCGATAGGCCGGCGGGATTGGCAGGCCGGCGGCCGGGAGACTCTTGCCGGCGCGCCTATGACAGCCGTCACTTGACGGGCTACGGACCCGCAAGATCGAGTGTGAAGACAACGCGATCAAGCCCTGGGCCGTCGTAGTCAGGCTGAATTGGCGGGTTGCCGGCACCGACCGCACCGGGCAGCACCTGGAAGCCCAGCCGCACATGGAAGGCATACGAGACAGTGTTGCCGGGGCTGGTGATGCAGTGGACGTGACGGCGACCGCACGCGCGTGCCTCGTCGAAGAAACCCCGGTACAGGGCGGTCGCCACGCCACGCCCGTGCATGGCGGGCTCGACACCAACGAAGTGGATGTAGGCGACGTTCGGGTCGCTTTGCGAGAAGAAGCCGATCAGGAATGCGGCAAGGTCCCCGTCCGGCCGTTCGGCGAGGTAGCTGGTCGTGGTGAAGTGCTGGAAGAACAGCCGGGGCAACAGGAGTGCTCGCTCCAGCGATCCGGCTTGACCTTTGAAGTCGCCCCACCAACGATCAAGTACTGCGAGAACCCGAGCGTGGTCCTCGGCGTTGGGTCGACGGACGGTCAAACCCTCAGGAATCGTGATCATGTTGAGTACCTCGGGTCGTGCTGTGTCGGATGGTCCAAGCGGGTTGCGTGTGTGTTCAGCTCGGCCGAGTGGGTCAGGTGGGTCCGCGGATCTGGGGCTGAGGTGCTCCGGATGCGGGGCCCGAGGACAGCGTCCGTCCCATGAGGGCCTGACTGCCGGTGTTGAGCGACCGGCAGCGCGGCGGACATGCCGGCCAGCCACGGCAGCACAACCGGCCCTACCAGGGTGGCGAGGCGGGCGTAACCGGCGGTGGACGGATGGTAGGCATCCCCCGCAGCGACCTGCTGACTCCAGACCGGATCCGCCGAAAGCGCCGTGACATCGACGAACGGCACACTGCGGGCGGCGCACGCTTGCGCCATTGCGGCGGCGAGATCGGCTGCCCGTCTGCTTGCCTGCCGGTCCAGCACCGGCGGCGGCCCCACAACGAGCGTGTGCCACCCTGCGGCGTGGGCGTCCTCAAGCATCCCGGCGAGCAGCGCGAGTGATCGGCTCTGCGGGACGCGAACCTGGCCGAGCCACACGTCCACGTCGTTGGTCCCCAACGCAAACACGACCCCGAACGCCTGCCCGTCCTTGAGGCGGGCACGGGCCTCCGGAAGCCAGCGCTGCGCCACATCCAGAGATGTGTCCCGGCGAACCCCCATGTTGTAGACGGTCAGCTGATGGCCTTGCGCACGGGCGGCAGCAGCCACTGGACCTACCCAGCCCGCACCCGACGGGTCGCCCACCCCCACCGTGAACGAGTCGCCGAAGAAGCACACCCGCACATCACACCGCGATCCCGCCGCGTCGGACCCCTCCGACGGAGGCAGTCTCGCCCCACTCATCGGGCTGCCAGGCTGCGCGCGACCAGCGGGAGGGCCCGCCTACCGCCCCGGCGATGAACAGCCGAGACATGCACAGGGACAGAACACAACATGCTCTCAGCATATTCATGCAACGGACAGCATAGCAATTCGATAGACATCTTTTGATGTACGGTGAGTCGTTGCGGGGCGATCACGTTGGCTGGTATGACAACCATGGCGTGTCGGTGTCTTCACGGTCAGCGGGTCGGCCCGGCGGCATCGGTCGCAACGTTGATGCGTTGCGGTAGCGTCGGATGCTGGCGGAGGCCCTGGCGGGCGCTGATCGGCTGGGACGAACGCCGCGGCTGTCGGACGGGCAACTGGCCGAGGCAATGACGTGTCGTCGGGTCGGGTGTTGGGCGCGGCCAGGCACCGATCCGTGAGTTGGTGCAGCCCGTGCGCGCTGGCTGGCGCGGCGATCGCACTGACCCCGAATGCCAGTAGCAGAGCGGCGGTAAACGTGCCGGCGCGTGTGTCGCGAGACGGCGGTTCACCGGGCCGGTCCTTTCCAGGGACGAGACGTCATGGTGAGCACAAGAGACAGGCAACGACGGACGGCAGGGACGGACTTCTATGAATCTGAAGAGCGACACCGGCCGTGGCAAGCGCTCCGGCCCGCTTCGGGACAAGGCCGGGGACACATCAATGCTCCGCGGGACATGCGCGGGTTGCGGCATGAGTGTCAAATCGAGCGGCCGGAGGTCCACAGACGGCGACCTCGATCCGCCCGCCAGGCTCGCCGCCAAGCTGCGGATTTTGAGGAACCGAACCGGCAAGAGCCTGCGTGAACTGGAGCGCCTGACGCATACGAGCGACTCCTCGTTGTCGCGTTACCTCAACGGAAGCACACTTCCGCCGTGGACGGTCGTCGCGGCGCTGTGCCGGGTCGCCGGCACGGACCCGGATCAATTGCGGACGCTGTGGTCGGCTGCGCGCGCCCGACCGGCGGCCTCGACCGGCGCAGGTCACGACCTTGCCCGGCAGCCGGCCTGCGTGCCGCTGTCCGCGTTCGTGCATGAGTTACACGACGATGACACGCCGTTCGACCCGGATGGCCACGCCATCGGCGCAGTCGGCGCCGCACTGTCCTCGTCGTACGATCGGCTGAGTGGACCAGCAGCGCGACTGTTCCGGCTGCTCGGCGGCGTGCACCCAGGGCCGGACGTCACCGCCCGGACGGCCACCGCACTGGCCAGCGCGCCGGCGCTCGAGGTCCGGACGGCGCTGCAGGAGCTGATTCAGTCGAACCTGCTCGTAGAGCACGAGCCTGGGCGTTACCGGATTCACAGCCAGCTGCGGACCTTCGCCCGAGATCGCTTCGCGCGACAGGACCAGCACCTCGACCGGCGGCTTGCCTTCGACCGGCTGTTCGAGCACACGTTGCAGTTGGCACATGCGGCCGCGCGAGCCCTGGATCGGGCGCGCGTCCCTGTCCGGTCGCCCGGGATGCCGGTCGACACGGAGCCGATCGGCGATGCGTCGACGGCGATGGCCTGGGTTACACGGGAACACGATGCCCTGCTCGCGGTCGTCAACCTGGCAGCGGACCGGGGCGACCACCGAACCCCGCTGCTCGCCTGGGCGCTCACTCCGTACCTGCGCCCGCGCGGTCGCTTCGATGAGTGGCGCGACATCCAGCGCAGAGCCCTCGACGTCGCACTGCAGGGCAACGACCTGCCCGGTCAGGCGCTCGCCAACCTCGAGCTGGGCCAGGCGTTCCTGCACCTCGGCGACGCCACCGCGGCGCGCGTCCATTTCGAGTGGGTCGTGTCCTGGGCGGGCGCCAACCCCGACCTGACGGGCGCCGCCCGTGCCGGGCTGGCCGAGGTGTCACGCCCGCAGGGTTGGACCCGTCCCGGGACACACCTGTGACACGCCTGACAACACGGCCTTGACCTGCGACGAAACGAATCCCGGACGCTTCGCCGTGCTTTCGTCAATGCGATGTTGACCATCGACGTCCGGCCCTCCGCTGGAGCCGACCTTCGCGCCGAGGGCCTACGCGTCCGGGCGCTGCAGTTTCAGCAGTGCCGATCGAAGGTGCCGGGCATGTCCCAGCAGGTCGACGTCGATCGCGAGCTGCAAGGCCGTTCGCAGGCTCGCTTCTTCCAGGCGGTACCAGTCCAGTGTGGCCTGTTCGTCTGGCAGCACGACGATCACACTGTCCGGATCGGCGCGCGGTAGGTCGGTGCTCGCCACCCCGGCCGCCACGACCGCGGAACGCACGTAGTGGTCGAGCAGGCGACGGACCGCAGCCGGCCGTTCGAGCGGATCGACAAGCTCCGCCGCATAACTGCGCAGCAATTCGTGCAGGACGTATCGGCCGGGCAGATGCTCCACCAGCAGACTCGCGTGGGCCAACTCGCTCAGCAGCGGCCGAACCCGGTCAACCGGCACGCCGGCGAGGCTCGCCGCAGCGTGACCGGCAACGTCCGGGCCTGGATGCAGCGCCAACAGCCGGAACAGATGCGCGGCGGCCGGCGGCAGCGCACGGTAGGACGACGAGAACAGTGCCCGCGGTCCGGTCGCCTCCCCGCCGGAGTCGAACCCGTCCAGTCCGCCGCCAGCGGCACGCAACTGCGCAACGATGGACGCGAGCTGAAACGTGGGCCGGGTCGCCGCACGCGCAGCCACCACGCACAGCGCAAACGGCAGTCCCGCGCACCGCCGCGCGATCTCGCGGGCCGCATCGGGCTCCGCTCGCACCCGCGCGGCGCCAATTCGCATCGTCAGCAACTCGACCGCGTCGGCCTCCTCCAGTGCGTGCAGCGGCAGCAGGTCTGCGCCCGTCGCCGCGAACAGGTCGGCAAGATCGTTCCGGCTGGTCACCACGACCGCGCAGCCCGGCGCGCCGGGCAACAGCGGGCGGACCTGTTCGACGTCGATGGCGTTGTCCACCACCAGGAGCATCCGCCGTCTCGCGACCACGCTGCGGAACGATGCGGCCATCTCCCCCAGCGTCGCCGTCACGCTGTGCGCAGGCACCTGCAGCGCATCGAGGAAGCCGCGCAGAGCCTCCAGGGGCGACATGGGGGCGCCGGTGGCGCAGAAGCCACGTAGGTCAACGTGGAGCTGGCCGTCGGGGAAGCGGTCACGGCGCGACTGCGCCCAATGGACGGCGAGGGCGGTCTTACCGACCCCGGCCATACCGGTGACCGCAACGATCGGCATGGCGGACGAGGCCGCCAGAGCATCCAGACGACGCAGCTCGCCGTCCCGCCCGGCCAGCGCAGCGACGCCGACGGGCAACTGAGCCGGCCGGGCCAACCGGGCAACATCGACGTCCGACGTAGCTCCATCAACCACGCATCCCGCCAGCGAACTGCGTCACGTCGACGTGTTCGGTGAACAGGTCGACGGCCGCGGTCCAGTCTTTGCCATCGACGGTGTCGAAGACGGCGTCCGTGGCTTGGATCAGCGCGTCCCGGTCGTTCATGAAGTGCTCCTCGTGCCGATCACACGGCGACCGTACAGCCGGTGACAGCCCCACTCCATTTCATGATTTTCATCGAACATTAGAATCACTGAATGGCTCTGGCAGTGCACCGAGCGGCGCGCCGAACACTCGCCGCTCTCGCACGCAAGCGCACGTCCATTGCAGCGCCGCGGCGGCGTGCGCCACCGCCGACACGGCGATGGACACTCGCAGGCACAGGCGCTGACCGCGCTGGCCGGGGTTGCTGAACCGTCCAAGGCGCGGTCATGCACTGCGGAAGCGCTCGCTGTCGGGGGCCGTACGGTGCGCCTGACGTCACGTTCTCACTGCGTCGTCGTGTTGGGCAGGGCGGCGATGCCGTTGAGTATGTGGTTGAGCCCGTATTGGAAGCGTGCGTCGGGCGACATGTGGGACAGTCGCCCTTCGTGGATGGAGCGGTTGAACATCAGGTACTGGCCGGACTCGACGACGTGTTTGACGTACGGTCCGACGTACTCGGCCATCCATTGCTTGCGGTCGGTGCCGGTGCGCCCAGGCGTAGTCGAGCCAGCCGATCTCGTCGCGGACCGCGCTGGCGACGTAGTCGCCGACCATGCCGCACAGGCTGGTCATCTCGTCGACGTGCAGGCCGAAGCCGTCGAGGGCGCGCAGCGAGAAGTCGTAGACCCGCAATGAGTTGGGGCCGAGGGTGGGACGCCGGGCGAGCGTGACCTGCCAGGGGTGGCGCAGGCCGACCGCACGGGTCTGGTGGGCCACCAGGGAGAGGTCGGCCCGCCAGTCCCCGGTGGGCCGTTCGGGCAGCTCGACCTCGCCGACCACCGCGTCGAGCATGAGGTCGATCAGGTCGTCCCGCTTGGGCACGTATCGGTACAGCGACATCGCGCCGGTGCCCATCTCTTGCGCAATGCGGCGCATCGTGGCGGCATCCAAGCCTTCGTGGTCGGCGATCTCGACGGCCGCCCGCGTGATCTGGGCCCGGCTGTAGCCGGGCCGCCGGCCCGGAGCGCTCCCCGATCTCCGGCTGGAGCCAGATGCTGACCTGCTTCGCGGCGACGGACATCACAGCCCTCTTTCTTGCGTACATCGTACCCGAAAAGCTAGCTTCCATTTCAGGTACAACGTACGCGATTGGAGGAGAGCGTGAGTCGATCTCTCTATGTGGGCGTCGCCGGGGTGATCCTCGGCATGATCACGGCCCCGCTCGACGGGATGATGCTGGGACCGGCGTTGCCGGTACGCTTGGACGTCCGCGCCGATCGCCGCGCTCGCCCTGACCGGCACCGCCGCGCTGGCGGCCTTCGTCGCCGTCGAGCGACGCGCGGCCGAGCCACTGGTGCCGCTGCGCCTGTATGGCGACCGCGACTTCACCGTCGCCCAGATCCTGCGCCTGCTGGCCGGCGCCAGCATGATGGTGTCCGCCACCTTCCTGCCCCAGTACATACAGCTCGTCCACGGTGCGTCGGCGACCGCGAGCGGCATGCTGATCCTGCCGGCGATGCTCGGCATGGTCGTGGTGCTGATCGGTAGCGGCCAGCTCATCAGCCGCACCGGCCGCTACCGCGTCTATCCGATCGCTGGCGGCGCACTGCTGACGGCGGGCATGCTGACCCTGCTCGCGCTGGGGCCGGGTGTCGGTGTGGCGGTCGCGTCGACGCTCACGCTGCTCGGCGGCGCGGGCGTAGGCCTGCTGATGTAGAGCACCACGATCGTCACCATCAACAGCGCCCCGCGACGTCGGCGCGGCCAGCGGCTCGGTCACGCTCTGGCACACCATGGGCGCTTCACTGGGCGCCGCCGGCCTCGGAGCCCTCTACACCAACCGCTTGCAGGCCACCCTCGGCGACCGCCTCGGCGCCGCCGAGGCCGGCCGACTCCTCTCCGGCGGCGAACTGACCGCCGGCGCCGTGCGAAAGCTCCCGGCCGCCACGCAGGACGCGGTGCACGCCGCGGTCACCAGCGGCGTGCACGCCACCGCCATGGCCGCCGCGGCCCTCGGCGCCGTCGCGTTCGCGCTCGCCTGGCTCATCCGTGGGAGGCCCCTGCGGGAAAGTCCCGCCCCCACCCAGGTACTGGAGGAAACCCATGTCTAACGACCGACTTCGGCTGGCCGTCATCCTCGGCAGCGTCCGCGATGGACGGTTCGGTCCCGCGGTCGCCAACTGGTTCGTCGCCGAGGCCGAGCGCCGCGACGACATCCTGGTCGACCTCGTGGACCTGGCCGAGGTGCCGATCGGCTCGGCCGCGCCGACGATGACACCACCCCAGCCGGTGCTGGCAGTGCTGCACGAACTGACCCCACGCCTGGACGCCGCCGACGCCTTCGTCGTGGTGACGCCCGAGTACAACCGCAGCTACCCGGCCGGGTTGAAGAACGTCATCGACTGGCACAACGCCCAGTTCCACGCCAAACCCGTGGCGTTCGTCTCCTACGGCGGGATCTCCGGCGGCCTGCGAGCCGTGGAGCACCTGCGTGCCGTCTTCACCGAACTGCACGCCGTCACCACCCGGGACACGGTCAGCTTCCACAACGCCTGGGAACAGTTCGACGGCGACGGCAAGCCCAAGGACCCGCAGCGGCCCGCCGCCGCGGCCAAGACCCTCCTGGACCAGGTGACCTGGTGGGCCCGAGCGCTCAGAGACGCCAGGAACGCCACCCCCTACCAGGCCCTGAGCACGACCCGATGAAAGGCCATCCAGTCATGACGACACTCGCCGGCAAGACGGCACTGGTCACCGGCGGCAGCCGAGGCATCGGCCGGGCCATCGCCAAGCGCCTCGCCCGTGACGGCGCCCGCGTCGCCGTGCACTACGGCAACAACGAGACGGCCGCGAAGGAAACCGCCACCGCGATAGAGGCGGCCGGTGGTCAGGCCTTCACCGTCCACACCCGACTCGGCGCGCCCGGAGACGCCGCAACACTATGGGCCGCCTTCGACACGCACGCCGACGGCCTGGACATCCTCGTCAACAACGCGGGAATCCTCGGCGACCAAGCCGAGATCCAGGACGTCACCGAAAGCAACTTCGACCGGCTGGTCGCGGTCAACACACGGACGCCGTTCTTCACCACCCAGCACGGGCTGCGACGCCTGCGAGACGGAGGCCGGATCATCAACATCGGCACGATGCTGACCCACGGCTCCGCCATGCCCAGCGCGATCGCCTACGCCATGTCCAAAGCCGCGCTCGACGTGCTCACCGCCACGCTCGCCAAACAACTCGGCCCGCGCCGCATCACCGTCAACACCGTCGCGCCCGGCGTCATCGACACCGACATGCACCAGGGCCGTCTCGTCGGCGACGCATTGACCTGGGTGTCATCCCTGTCCCCAATGGGCCGGATCGGCACCCCCGAGGACGTCGCCGACGCGGTGGCCTTCCTCGCCTCCGACGACAGCCGCTGGGTGACCGGCCAATGGATCGACGCCTCGGGCGGCACGCTGCTGTAGCAAGCCGGGCCACAGGAAACTGGCGTGGTGGTCCGCCGTCCGGCGGACCACCACGTAAGGCCGACAGCATCGGACGGCGACCGCGGCGACGGAAACCGACGAAGATGCGCAGCCGTGCCCGGGGGCGGCGCCCCCGCGCGGTGAACCCGTCCCGGGTCGGGGTCAGCGGATGGTGTACCCGCCGTCGATGAGCAGGTCAGCTCCGTTGATCATGTCAGCCGCGTCCGAGGCGAGGAACACTGCGGCAGCCGCGATTTCCTGCGGGTGCGCGAATCTGCCCGTCGGGATCATGGTCTTCAGTTCTTCGCCCTTGGGGTTGTCCCATGCCTTGCGTCCCAACTCGGTGAGCACCACCGTCGGGCTGATGGCGTTGGCGGTGACCCCCCGGCCGGCCCATTCGGAGGCGAGCACCTTGGTCAGGCCGATCAGCCCGAACTTCGATGCGCAGTACGCCGCGTGTTCCGGCAATGCGACGCTGGCGGCCTGCGATGCCATGTTGATCACCTTGCCGTGCCCCTGGGCCAGCATGATGCGCCCGACCGCCCGGGAGAGCAGGAACGCGCCGGTGAGGTTCACGGCCAGCGTCGTGTTCCAGGCCGCGAGGCTGAGCTCCTCGGCGGGGGCGAGCCGCACGATGCCGGCGCTGTTCACCAGGACGTCGATGTGACCGTACCGCTCATGCACCCGGGTGATCGCCATTTCGGCCGACGTCTCGTCGGTGACGTCGCACGCGAAGCCTGCGCTGGTGGTGCCGAGCGCCGCGATGCGTTCCTCATCCGGTGCCAGGACGAGGTCGAGTACCGCGACGTCGGCACCCTTGGCCGCGTACGCCTCGGCGATGGCCGCGCCGATGCCGGACGAGCCACCGGTGACGACGGCCACCTTGCCTTTCAGCCCGAAATCCAAGTCGATCATCGCGCGCTCTCTTGCTGTTCGTAGCTGCTGATCGCGGCAACCTTCGCCGACGAGGCCGACGTCGGGTCGAAGTGGTAGCCCAGCCATTCCCGGGCGAGTCGGCGGGCGAGCTCGACGCCGACCACCCGTTCCCCGAAGCAGAGGACCTGGGCATCGTTGCTCAGCACGGACCGTTCGACGGAGTAGCTGTCGTGTGCGGTGACCGCCCGGATCCCCGGAAACTTGTTGGCGCTGATCGCGACGCCGAGGCCGGTGCCGCAGACGAGCAGCGCCCGGTCGACCCGGCCGGCGGCGATGAGCTGGGCGGCGGCGGCCGCGATGTGCGGGTAGGCGGTGTGTTCGTCGCGGTCGACGCCGAGGTCGACCACCTCCGCCACCCGGTCGTCAGCCTCGAAGTCCCTACGCAGCGCTTCCTTCAGCCGGATGCCGGCATCATCACTGCCGACCGCGATCCGCAACCTCTTAGCAGCCATGGGATCCTCCCTCTTGGTCGGCGAGCACGTCGCCGACGACTCGCAGGCACAAGGCCATCGACACCGCTCCGGCGTCGGGTGTGCCGAGGCTCTTCTCGGCCAGCGGCCGGGCCCGGCCGACCTGGGGCTTGAGGTGGGCGGTGGCGGCCGCGGCCGCGGCGGCGGCCTGCGCGGCGTCGGCCCACGCGATGGTGAGCGGCGTATCAGGCGGGTTCGAAACGAGCGCGCCCAGTTGGTCGGTGAACGGCAGCAGCGCGTCCAGCATGGTCTTGTCGCCGGGCTTCGCGCCGCCGAGCGCGACGAGGGCGTCGTACCCGGCCCGCACACCCTCCGCGATGGCTGCGGCGTCCGGCGGTCCGGCGTCGCCGAGCCGGCGGCCGAAGGCGGCGAGCGCCGCGCCCCACAGCACGCCGGAGGTGCCGCCGGCCTTCGCCGCCCAGGCTTCACCAGCGGCCGTCAGCACACTGCCCGCGCCGCTGCCGCCGTCCTGTGCCGCCCGGGCCGCCGCGACGGCCGCGCTGGTGCCCTTGACCATGCCGCGGCCGTGGTCGCCGTCGCCCGCGACGGCGTCGATCCGGCCCAGTTCCTCCTCGGCATCCGCAACCGCGGACGCCATCGCGGTCAGGGCCGCGACCACCGTCCTGGCGGTGGCGCGGGAGCCGTCGTCGGCGGCCGCGCTCGCCCGCGCGGCCCCGACGGCCTCCGTCGTGGCGCGCCTGCGTCGCCCGGTCGCGGCCACGGTGACGGCGGAGCCTTTGCGGTACGCGGGTGTGTCGGCCGGCGCGCGCCACAGCGTCTCGAGCTCGTCGTCGAGGTACACCACGGTCAGCGAGCAGCCGGCCATGTCGAGGCTGGTCACCAGCTCGCCGATTTCCGGATCGACGATGGTGTACCCGTTGTCGCGCAACAACCGGGCGGCGGTGCGCCAGACGACGAAGAGTTCCTCGTACTTGGTGGCACCCAGCCCGTTGAGGATGACGCCGATCCGGGTGGCGCCGTGGGGCGCCTCGGCCAGCACGCCGGTGACGAGGGTGTGTGCGAGCTCGGCCGCGGTGGGCAGCTCGGCCTCGTCGATGCCTGGTTCGCCGTGGATGCCCAGGCCCACACCCATCTGGCCGTCGGGCACGTCGAACAGTGGCCGCCTCGCGCCGGGTAACGTGCAGCCGGCGAACGCGACGCCGAGCGTGCGGGTGCGGTCGTTCGCGTGGCGGGCGACGCGCTCGACGCCGTCGAGGTCGTAGCCGGCCTGCGCGGCCGCACCGGCCACCTTGAACACCACGAAGTCGCCGGCGATGCCACGGCGTCGCTCGATCTCGGTGGCCGGGGAGCTGGCGATGTCGTCGGTCACGAAGACGACGCGAGTGTCGACGCCCTCCTGCTGCAGCCGCTGCTGGGCCAGCGTGAAGTTCATGACGTCACCGGCGTAGTTGCCGGTGCTGAACAACAGACCAGCGGTGCCGGCCGCGGCCTTGCCGACCTCGTACGCCTCCTGAGCGGACGGCGACGTGAAGATGTTGCCGACGACCGCACCGTCGGCGAAGCCGGCCCCGACCACGCCGCAGAAGGCCGGATAGTGCCCGGCGCCCCCGCCGACCACCACGGCGACTTTGCCGGGCGGGGTTTCCGTCGCGCGCACCACGCCGCCCGGGACCCCAGCCACGCGGTCGGAGTGGGCGTCGAGAAAGCCCGCGAGCATGTCGTCGCTGAAGCTGCCGGGATCGTCGAACAACCTCGTCATGGTCACGCCTTCGAAGTGGATTGCGAGGAGAGCATGCGACTTAACGTCGCACCCAACATCGCAGCCGTTATAGACAACGTCAAGGTGTTGACTTCTAACATACAGTTAACATACGCTCCCGCTCACGCTCGACCGACCGAGCCGGACCTGCGAAAAAGGGGCCGCCATGACGCCCGCGCTTCATCTGAGCCACGTCGCCAAGGGATTCGGCGGAGTGTCCGTCCTGCGCGACATCTCCTTCGATCTGCACAACGGTGAACTCACGGTCCTCGCCGGCGAGAACGGCGCGGGCAAGTCGACGCTCATGAAGATCATCACTGGCCAGCTACGCGCGGACTCCGGCGACGTGCACGTCGCCGGGCAGCCGCTCACGCTGGTCGACCCCAAACAGGCACGCGCCGCCGGCGTGGGCCTCGTGCCGCAGGAGTTGGCCCCATACCCCGATCTGACCGTGTACGAGAACCTCTTCGTCGGGCGGGAGCTGCGCACCCGCGTCGGCGTCCTGGACCGGCGCGCGATGATCAAGCGGGCCGCGGCGATGCTCGACACGTACGGCGTCGACATCGACCCGCGCGCCCGCATCGGCGACCTGTCCGTCGCGTTGATCCAGCTCGTCGAGATCGCCAAGGCGACGACCTGGGGCGCGCGGGTACTGCTGCTGGACGAACCGACCTCCGCCATCCCGGACCGCGAAGTGGCTCGCCTCTACAACGTCGTCCGGACGCTCAAGCAACAGGGCGTCGCGATGCTGTACACCACCCACCGGATGGCTGAGATCCAGGAGCTGGCGGACCACGTCATCGTCCTGCGCGACGGCCGGCTGGTGCTCGACGCGTCGCTTGCGGACACCACCGAACACGGCATCGTGCGCGCAATGATCGGCCGCGAGCTGGAGAACCTCTTCCCGGACGTCGCACCCCCGCAGCCCGAGGTCGGGCTCCGCGTCACCGGGCTCCGGCTGGACCAGCACGGCCCATCCGTGGATCTCAAGGTTCGCAAGGGCGAGATCCTCGGCCTGGGCGGTCTGGTCGGCGCCGGTCGAACGGAGCTCGTCGAGGCCATCTTCGGCATTCGCCCATCGGTCGCCGGGACGATCGAGGTCGACGGCCGCCCGCTCCGGCGCGGCCAGGTCGCGGAATCCATCCGGCGTGGAGTCGCACTCGTACCCGAGGATCGCAAGGGTGCGGGGCTCGTGCTGACCCAATCGGTGCTCGACAACGGCAGCCTGCCGCACCTCGGCTCGTTCTCCGCCGGCGGCTGGATCCGCGGGCGCAAACGCACC
Organism: Dactylosporangium cerinum; assembly: GCF_042653625.1. Lineage (NCBI taxonomy): Bacteria > Bacillati > Actinomycetota > Actinomycetes > Micromonosporales > Micromonosporaceae > Dactylosporangium > Dactylosporangium cerinum. The sequence goes on from NZ_JBHSIU010000125.1 coordinate 14,222, forward strand.
GCGGCGGTCGCCGCCGCCACCAGATCCGTTCAGCTCAGGTCCACGGGACTCGGCCAGCTGGTCGGCAACCTCTCCGGGGGCAACCAGCAGAAGATCGTGCTGGCCCGCTGGCTGACCCAGAACTGCTCGGTGCTGCTGCTCGACGAACCGACTCGCGGCGTCGACGTCGGCGCCCGCAGTGAGATCTACGCGATCGTGCGCAGGCTCGCCGCCGACGGCCTCGCGGTGATCCTGGTCAGCTCCGACATGCCCGAGCTCATCGGGCTGAGCCACCGCGTGCACGTCCTGCGGGCGGGCGGTGTCGCCGGCGAACTGTCCCGCGCCGAACTCAACGCGGACGACGCCCAGGAACGCATTTTCCGGTACGCGAGCGGCCAGGAAGCCGCAGCGACCGTCTGACCGAACGTCCCGTCCGCATTTCACCCCATCGGGAGCTCTTATGCGCACTGCCACCGTGCCCACCGCCCAGGGGCTGCCGCCGGCCGACGCCGTACCGGAGAAGAAACGCTTCGACCGGACCTCGCTGGCGAACCTCGCCGTCCGCAACTCGATGGTCATCGTGCTACTGCTGGTCATGGCGTACTTCAGCTACCGGAGCATCCGCTTCGCCACACTCGACAACGCAAGGACGATCCTGGTGTCGGCCGCGCCATTCGCGCTTGTCGCGTTGGGGCAGACCTTCGTCATCCTCACCGGCGGCATCGACCTGTCGATCGGCAGCGTGATCGCGGTCAGCGCAATGACCGCCGCGTCCGTCGTCGTCCACAACCCGGACTCGCTCTGGCTGGCCCTGATCGCCGGCGTGGGTGTCGGTCTGGCGCTCGGGCTCGTCAACGGCCTGGTCGTGAGCCGGCTCAACGTCGCGCCGTTCGTCGCGACACTGGGCACACTGACCGCGGGCTCCGGCATCGCGTATGTGATCGGGCACGGCGCACCGATCAACGGGCTGCCGCAGAGCTACGGGAAGATCGCCAACACCACGGTATTCGGCATCCAGATTCCGGTACTCATCATGGTCCTGGGATTCGTCGTCGCCTTCCTGATCCTCAAACGGACGTCGTTCGGTCTGCGGATCTACGCGGTCGGCGGCAATCGCACGGCTGCCGAACTGGCCGGCGTCCGGACCCGGCGGATCCTCACCACCGTCTACGTGATCAGCGGCGGCCTGTCCGGCCTGTCCGGGGTGGTCCTGTCGTCGCGGGTCATCTCCGGGCCGCCGAACCTCGGCGCCGGCTACGAGCTGGACGCGATCGCCGCCGTGGTGATCGGCGGCGCGAGCCTGCTGGGCGGCCGTGGATCGGTCTGGGGCACGCTCCTCGGCCTGCTACTCATCCAGACCCTGAACAACGGGCTGGACATCCTCATCATCCCCGCCTACTGGCAGTCCGTGATCAGCGGCGTGCTCATCGTGGCCGCCGTCGCAGTCGACGTCTGGGCCACCAGACGACGCAGCAGTTGACCCCCTCCCAACACACACCCCACACAGTTCCCGACCGAAAGGGCGCACCATGTCCTTGCACCTCCTCCGGCGGATCAGCCTCGCCGCGATTCCGCTCACCCTGGTCGCCGCCACCGCCGCCTGCGGCGCCGGAGATCCCTCGGCGCAGGGTGGTCCGCAGCAGCTGCGAATCGGCGTCACCGTCTACGACATGTCCTCCTTCATCACCCAGGGCCAGGAGGGCATGAACGCCTTCGCCAAGGCCAACAACATCCAGCTGCTCTGGAACTCGGCCGGTGGCGACGTCTCCACCCAGGCCAACCAGGTCGACCAGCTGATCAACCAGAAGGTCGACGCGATCATCATCGTCCCGGTCCAGGCGGACTCGCTCGGCCCGCAGATGACCGCGGCCAAGAACGCCAAGATCCCGGTGATCGCGGTCAACACCGCACTCTCCGACACGGGCGCGCTCACCTCGTCGGTGCTGCCCGACGACGTGGCCGCGGGCGCGCAGGAGATGGAGGCGATGGCCAAGAAGCTCAACGGCAAGGGCAACATCGTCGTGCTGCAGGGCCCGCTCGGCTCCTCCCCCGAGCTCAACCGGACCAAGGGCATCATGCAAACCCTGGCCAAGTACCCGGACATCAAGATCCTGGCGAAGGACACGTCCAACTGGAAGCGCGACGAAGCAGTGAACAAGACCAAGAACTGGCTGTCGAGCTTCGGCGACCAGCTGAACGGAATCGTCTCCGAGAACGACGACATGGGCCTGGGCGCGGTCCAGGCACTGGCCGAGGCGAAGAAGTCGCTGCCGGTAGTGGGCATCGACGGCATCCAGGACGGATTGGACGCGGTGAAGAGCGGGACCTTCATCGGATCTTCGCTGCAGCACGGCCGCGTCGAACTGGCGGCCGGACTGGCGGTCGCGCAGAAAGCCGCCAAGGGCGAGGCGGTCGAGAAGACGTACACCTACACCATGCCGGCCATCACGCCGGAGAACGTGGACGGGTACTACAAGAACGTCGTCAGCGAGAAGGACGCGTTCCTCCAGCGCCTGCCCGAGCTGATCGCGAGGAACCTCGTCTCAGGAGACATCGCGAACGAGAAGTAACGTTAGAATCACTCGTCGATCGCACGGCCTCCACGTGAGGACAGCCCGAACCTAACACCCGCGAACAAGAAGGTGACCCGCATGGGGGAATCGACCGACACCGGTCGAGCGAGGCGCAACGGCACCGACGAGACGCGGGTGGGCCGGGATGACCGGCAGGCTGCCATCACCGAGATGGTGATGGCAGCCGGCTCGGTCCGGATCGAGGAGCTCGCCGACTCGTTCGGCGTGAGCCTGATGACGGTGCACCGCGATCTCGACGCCCTCGCCGCCCAGGGTCTACTGCGCAAGACCCGAGGCGTGGCGACGGCGGTGGCCAGCACCCTGTCGGAGTCACCGACCGAGTACCGCAACCGGCTGAACGTGAACGACAAGGCCGCGTTGGCCGCCGTGGCGCTGACCATGATCGAGCCCGGCCAGTCGGTCATCCTCGACGACTCGACGACCGGCCTGCACCTGGCCCAACATCTCTCCGAGCGGCAGCCACTCACCGTGATCACCAACTTCCAGCCGGCGATGGACATCGTGGCCGCCCAGCCTGACCTGGCCCTGCTCGCCCTCGGCGGCCAGTACTACCCCTGGTGCCGGGCCTACATGGGGTCGGTGACGCTCAGCGCCCTGCACAACATCCGAGCCGACATGTTCTTCATGTCCACCTCCGCCGTCACCGACGGTATCTGCTTCCACCAGCATCACGACACGGTCCTGGTGAAGCGGGCCATGTTCGAATCCGCGCGGACCCGGATCGCCTACGTGGACCACACCAAGTTCGAACGTCGGGCCCTACACGCGCTCGGGCCGCTGCACGAGTTCGACGCGGTCATCGTGGACGCACACACCTCCGAGGACCACATCCGGTCCCTGCAGCGTGACGGCGCGGAGGTCATCATCGCCCCTGATATCCCCGCCGACGCCTGACCCAGGTGCTCTCCGGCCCTGGCGCTGCGAAATGAGAGCATGAGGGTGTGACAACTCCGGCCATCGTGGCCCTCGACTGCTCGACGAGCGCGTGCAAGGCGGTCGTGTTCGACCTGGCCGGCGAGACGGTGTGCGAGTCGCGGTGCCATCTGACCACGAGCTCACCCCGCCCCGGCTGGTACGAGCAGAACGCGACCGACTGGTGGGAGGCCGCCGCCGACGCGCTGACGTCGGTTGCGAAGCTGTTGCCCCGTAACGTGCAGCTGGTCGCTCTGGGCATCACGCACCAGCGCGAGACGTTCGTCTGCGTCGACAGGCGATGGCGGCCGATCCGCCCGGCGATCCTCTGGCTCGACGACCGGGCCGAGGAACAGGTCGCCCGGCTCGGCGGGACTGACCTGCACGCGGCGACCGGCAAGCCGCCGTCGACCGTGCCGTCCTTCTACAAACTGGCCTGGCTCGCCGAGCACGAGCCCGAGACGCTGCGAGGCACCCATCAGGTGCTCGATGTGCACGCGGCCCTGGCGCACTACCTGACCGGCGCCGCGGTGACGCCGTGGGCCAGCGCCGACTCGACGGGCCTGCTCGACCTGAGTACCCGGACCTGGTCGTTGCCGCTGCTCGCTGCGTGCGGGCTGACCCTTGAGCAGATGCCACGGTTATGCGCGCCGGGCGACACCGTCGGCGGCCTGCGGCCCGATGTCGCGCGCAGGACCGGGCTGCCGGTCGGGCTGCCGATCGTGGCCGGCGCGGGCGACGGCCAGTGCGCCGGACTGGGCGTGGGCGCCCTCGAACCCGGCACCGCGTACCTGAATCTGGGGACCAGCTTCTCGCTCGGCGCGTTCGTGCCCGGCCATCCGATCCTCCCCGGGCTGCGGACGGTCGTGACCGGTGTCCCGGACACCTCGGCCGTGGAGACGTTACTGCCCTGCGGCGGGATGACGCTGACTTGGCTGTGGAGCAACGTACTGGCGTCCGACGACCCCGCGGTCTCAAGCGCGGCGGTCGAGGTGCCTGCCGGTGCGAACGGGTTGCTCTTCCTGCCGTACCTCGAAGGTCGCGAGACCCCGGGCCACGAGCCGGACGTGCGGGCGGCGTTCCTCGGGATGAGCGTCCGGCACGGGCAGCCCGAGATGGTCCGTGCGGTGATCGAGGGGCTCGCCTACGACCAGCGGGACTGTCTCGAACACCTGAATCGGCAGTTGGGTAGGGACATCGAACGCATCGTCGTGACGGGCGGCCACGCCCACTCCGCGCTCGTCAGCCAGATCTTCGCCAACGTCCTCGGTGTCCCGGTGGCCGTAGCGCCCGAGCGCGAGAGCACCGCGCTCGGCGCCGCCATCATCGCCGCGGCGGGCCGATCAGGGTCCGTACGCGAGGCGGCACGGACGATGACCCGGCCGGCCGTGGCCCTCCCCGTCGACATCGACGCCGCGAAATACTACGACGCCGCGCACCAACTGCGCACCAAGGTCCTAGCCCATTTCGCCGCGGGTACCGCCGCGCTCACCGCCATGCGCCGGATGTCCTGACAACTCCTCGCGACCTCACCTGGGTGCACCGTCGCGGGACGTGTTGTCGCTGCCGCTTGGCGTCAGCGCGTCGGCCAGCACGGCGCGGATGTGTGCCAGCTCGCCGATCTGCCGGTCGAGTTCGCTGACGCCCCGTTGTACCGCCGCCGTCGTCACCGCGCACCGCAACAGGGTCGGCCGGTCGTCGATCAGACAGGACAGCAGCGGCCGCAGCTCGGCCAGGCTCAGCCCCGCGGCCAGCAGAGCCCGTATCCGCCGCACCCGTTCGACGTCGTCGGCGCTGTATTCGCGGTAACCGTTCGGGCGTCGGCGCGGGCTCAGCAGTCCGGCGGTCTCGTAGTGCCGCAGCGACCGAACGCTGGCGCCCGTGCTTTCAGCCAGGTCGCCGATCTGCATCGAATTCTCCATTTGACTGTGCCATCAGTGTCAGGGTTTACCGTAGCCGTCGCGTTGCCAGGCAACATGAGCAGGGAGACGAGATGCGTGTCGGTCAACTGACGGAGTTCGGGCAAACCCCGGTTGTAGCGCAGATGGAGGACCCCGTGCCGGCGCCCGGTGAGGCGCTGGTGGAGGTACACATGGGTGCGCTGAATCCGTTCGACTTGCGAATTGCCAGCGGCGAGTTCTATATCCGGCCGTCGCTTCCCTACGTTGTGGGAAACGAAGGCGTCGGTGTTGTGCTGCGATCGCAGCGGTGGCCGGCCGGCACCCGGGTGCGGTTCGGCTCGTCGGCGAGGCCGGGCGGCTTTGCCGAGCGGGTGGTCGTGCCCGACGAACAGTTGACCGCAGTGCCCGACAAAGTCCCGGACGCGGTGGCCGCCGGCATCGGTGTGGCCGGACTCGCTGCATGGGGCGGATTCACGGCCGGTCGGCTCGGCGCCGGCGACCGGGTTGCCGTCCTGGGTGCCACCGGGGTCGTCGGCCGGATCGCCGTGCAGGTAGCCAGAATCCTGGGCGCCTCACGAGTGGTGGCGCTGGGCCGTGACCCGGGTGCGCTGGAGACGCTCGCGGAGTTGGGCGCGGACGCGAGCGTGGCGATTGACGGCCAGGATCCGGCGACACTCGCAGACTCGATTGTGCACGCCGCCGGCGGGCCGGTGAATGTCGTGCTGGACCTGGTGGGAGGCTATCCGGCGCAGGCGGCTGTGATGGCCGCGGCGCCTGGCGCGCGGCTGGTCCACATCGGCGATGCAGCCGGCGGAATGCTCGTCTTCCCGTCTGCCACGCTGCGGTCACGGTCCATCGAGGTGCGGGGATACACCAATCTGGCGCTACCACCTGCCGAGGCGAATTCGATGCTGACGTTGCTGCTCGGCCACGCCGAATCGGGTCTGCTTCGGCTGGAGCACGACACCGTCCCGCTTGACGAACTCCCCGTGGCCTGGCACCGGCAGGGCGGATCGCCACACCGCAAGCTGGTGATCGCCCTGCGATAGCCGACCCAGCCGCAAAGCCCCCGCCAGGGTGCGGGCCGAGACCCCGAGGTGCGCGGCCAGGTCGCCCACTGACAACGGTGTCCCGAGCCTGTCATCGGCCCACTCGAGCGCGCTGTCGAGCGCATTCCCGGCCGGCTGCGGTGGCGCCTGCCGCGCCTGGGCGCCCTCGCGGTGCGGCGGCATCACCATGTGCCGCGCGAGGAGGGCGGCGTACGCTGCGCCGTGGTCCTTTGCGACCAGGTGCAGGCACAGGTCGATCCCCGCACCGACACCGGCGCTGGTGGCGAGGTCGCCGTGGTCCACGTAGAGCCTGTCCGGCTCCACGCGCACCCGGGGAAACTCCTGTCGAAGCTGCTCGGCGCGGCCTCGGTGGGTGGTGGCGGAACGGCCGTCCAACAGCCCCGTGCGGGCCAGCGCGAACACTCCGGAGCAGATCGTGACCAGCCGCGCCCCGCGCGCGTGGGCCTGACGCAGTGCGCGGCGTACACGATCGGGCAGTGGCGCCTCTACCGGCAGCCAGCCCGGGATGATGACGGTATCGGCGGACTCGAGCGCGGACAGGCCCCACGGGACGAAGATGGCGTATCCGGCCGAGGTCGGCACCTGGCCCGGCGTCTCCGTGCACACCTCGAACTCGTAGTGCTGCGGGATCCCGGGCCGCGCGTGCCGAAGACCTCGACGGCGCAGCCGAGCTCGAACGTCGACTGCACCGGCCGCACAAGGGCCACCACGCGATGCATGGCAGAGAAGTACCCCACGGTGTCGTCGCAGGCGCTGTCCCGGCGCACCCGCGTACGGCACCGTGGGGCGCATGCACCCCGAGATCCTGCCCAGGAGGGCTACACGTCCGCGTCCGTCGACGACGCCCCGGTCCGCGAGCTCTTCCACGGGATCCGGCTCCGTACCCTGTGGCAGGACCCGTCCGGCGCGTCCGCCCACGTACTGGAGATGGACCCAGGTACCTCTTGGCCGCATCGCGACGTCCACGAGCCCGGGCCCGAGGAGGTCTATGTGGTCGCCGGAACGTTCAACGACGGGGCACGCGACTACCCGGCCGGCACGTTTCTGCACGCCCCGGCCGGGTCGTGGCACGTACCCGCGACCACAACCGGCTGCACGCTGTTCCTCCTCTACCCCACCGGCTGAGGCTTCCACCCCGAACGTAAGGCGAATGTGTTCGCGGCTTTGGCCCGGTGATTCCTCGGATCGCGGTGAGGGCTAAGGAAGGCCGGCGTCGAGGATGCCGACCACCGCGCCGAAAGGATCGCGCCCAGAATGAGAGCCACCGATTACTCCAGGTCTGCGAGGTGTTCAGGCGGCGTGGGTACGCACGGCATCGTCGCCGCGTGTGGCAAGGACGTTGAGC
>NZ_JBHSIU010000126.1:0-55087 GCF_042653625.1 Dactylosporangium cerinum
GAGCGGCCTGGAGAAACGGACCAGCGGCAACACTGACACCGCGCTCCAGGCCGACTCAACTAGAAAGCAAGATGCCAAGTCCAGCTCACAGCCTTGATCAGCGCCACCTCGACGGTCCGATTACATCGCAATCGCGCGGCTTGTCCGTCCACTGAGGATCGATTCGCGATCGGCAGATCGCAACGCGCCGATCACAGACAGACATCCCATGTTTGGTCTCGAAAGGGCCTCAAGCAAATCCCCTATGGTGGCGTTCCGTCAGCGAACGTGCCGTAGAGATCTCCACCGGAGGCGGTGCCCCCAGTCCGGCCGATGCCAACCGGCAGGTACCCGCTGGCGTGCTTGGTGCTCAGTCAGATCCAGTCCTCGTCCGAGGAGGTCTCGTCGGTGAATCCGTACGGCGCCCCGCCAGCGGTATAGCCGACGACGAAGAACGACCTGCCGTCAACGACGATCCACGAGTCGTCGTCGGGGACGATCCCGTAACCGACCCGACGCGTGGACCGCAGCCGCGGCGACGACGGCGGACGCTGCGCCCACTGCTGCGCGAAGGCCGGCAGAGGGACACCGAGCGCGGCAAGATCGTCGAACGCGGTGTACCGGTCCACGCCATACCGCTTCGCGTACGCCTTGACAGAGACCGCGGCACCGGAGGTGATCCAGGCCCGGGCCGAATCCCGGCGTGATCGTTGACGCATCCGGTGCCGACGCGGCTGCATACCGCCGGATGCTACCGGCCCGCCGAGGCACCCCCGGGCACTCTCAAGTGAGAGTAGGAGCGCCTCGGAGGCGCTCTACGCGGTCGGCCTGCGGGCCCCGGTCGCTCTGACGCACCGTGTACCGGACCCGGTCGCCCTGCTGCAGCGGTTCCGACCCCGCGACCACGGACACGTGGACGAACAGGTCGTCACCTCCGGCGTCCGGGGTGATGAACCCGAATCCGCGGTCGCCGTCGTAACGTGCGACGACGCCCTCGCCCGCGCGTGCGGGCACGCCCAGTGACGGCGGCTCCCTCCTGGCGGGTGCCGGCCCGACCGGCGCCGGCCGTCGCGGTGGCGGTACGGGCTCGACCCCTCGGACCAACTGCACATCGCGGGCCTGCGGGCCCTTGTCGCCGCTGACGACCTCGTACGCCACGCGATCGCCCTCTGCCAGCCAGGTGAGGCCCTCGGCCAGGGACCGGGCGTGGACGAAGACGTCCCCGCCGCCGGAGTCGGGAGCGATAAAGCCGAAGCCCTTGTCCTCGTCGTACCAGGAGACGGTTCCGTCCGCCCCGTCGGCACCGCCGGCCCCGGCGTGCAGGCCGACCCCGGGACCGAGCGGGACCACGTGCGCGGCCTGCGGGCCGCGCTCGCCCTCGACGACGACGAAGGCCACCCGCTGCCCGTCGCTGACCACACCGCCGGTCACGATGGCCGAGCTGTGCACGAAGATGTCGGCGCCGCCGCCGTCAGGCGAGGCGAACCCGTACCCCTTGGCCGGCTCGTACCAGTTGACCGTGCCGAGCAGGCCTACGGCGCCGCCGGCGGCCTGCTCGGCGGTGACGCGGACGCGCAGCGCCTGGGGACCGCGGTCGTTCTCGCCGGCCTCGAACTCGACGGCCTGGCCCTCGCGGAGCACCTTCGGGCCGCCTTCACCCACGATCTCGGAGGCGTGCACGAACACGTCTGGCGAGCCGTCCTCAGGCGCGAGGAAGCCGAACCCCCGTTCGGCGTCGAACCAGCGGACGATCCCCTGCGGCATAGGAAAGCTCCAGGTCGTAATAGCGGCATTGCTCTCAGTCTCGCTCACGGCGTCGCGCCTGGGACCACCGGGACCGGCCACCGGCCCCCAGCCTCACGCAGGCCCGGCCCCCAAGATCGAACCTCGTCTGCCGCCCCACCCGGATGGATCTTCAACAGCTTCGAAATCCGCAACCGGTCAGATGCGGCGCACCGGCCGTCACCCGTCGGATCCCTTTTCGGAACGGTGGACCAGGCGGCACAGACCCGCGCCGACCAGCACGGACCGGTCTGGACCGTTCCGAAACAGCCGATCACTTTCGGAACACCACAGGTCCACAGTGGACAAACGAAGAGAGGCGGTTGATCTACGTTTCCGCAGCTCAACCGCCTCTTGATCTTGCGCACCCGAAGGGGCTCGAACCCCTAACCTTCTGATCCGTAGTCCTTCAGCGGCCAGGCAGAGCTCGCAGCCTTGATCAGCACCGACTCGACCGCCCGATTACGGCCCATTCGGTAAGTTCGTCCATCGACTATGGACAACAGTGCTCCGGACACGTTCCAGACACGCCGATTGCGGCAGACATCCTATGTCTCAGCCCTCAGAGCTGTGGCCGCAACGCCGCGCCGCGCCGCGCCGCGCCGCGCCGCGCAAAGACAGTGGCATGTGCGGAAACGCGATCGGGCGTTATGTGGCACTCGTCGGTAGGCCAGTATTTAGCCCGGCGCAATTCCGACCGTGGAGGTTTCGGACTGCCCGTCCCCCCTGGCTCGCCGGCGCGGCTGGCGTGCACGCCTACCCGTACCGGACTTCCCGATGTGCGAGTTCGACCGCAACGGCGTGCGGGCCGTCACGCCGAGCCGTGCCACGGGGTGCCACGGCCATTAGCGGTGGAGGGCCCTGGGCTCGGGCTCTGTCGGCAGTGGGGCGACGACGACGGCGTCCACTGGGCGGCGGCCTTACGCTTGCAGGAAGGAGAACCGCTCCGGTGGCATAAAGCCGAGGTGTTCGTCCACGAAAAACCCAGGGTCGTCGAAGCGGAAGAGGCGTTTGCACCACGCCTCTGGATCGGTTTGGTATTGGGCCGCAAATGTCCGCTGCCGCGTCGTCACCGGGCGGTCCGCGTTCAGGAACTCCTGACACCATGGGGCGCCATCGCGGAGCAGCCGGACCACATCCTCCATGTCATCTTCGAGCCGGTCCATCCGGCGGTCGTCGCCGTATGCCCAGGCGGTGAACATCTCGATCAACAGGCGCCCCTGCACCCGCAAGTTGTCGTCCTCATCTTCAAAACGCAGATACTGGACGCGTTGCCGGCAAGCGTGCAGCACGTAGCGGCTGTCGATCAGGCGCAGCAGCAAGGCACCAGCGCGGTCCGGGTCGGCGACGTTGAATGCCTTCTGGAGATAGAGCCCGGGTTCCGACCGTAGGAGGTCTCCGAGCACCATGAATGCTCGCTGGACCCCGTTTTCCTCGTCGCCGGGCACCATACCGCGGAACGCCGGACCGACGTCCTCGGCCGAAAGCACGGCCCACGGCCGGTGGAGCCAGCGCAGCACGACGCCGGCCGCTCGGTCCCGATCCGCCCGGGTCAGTCCGAGCCCTTCCAGGTCCGGGCGCAGCCGACGGTGGTCGTGGAAGAAGACCCACCGCCAGAGCGCATTGCTCGCCGTGAAGACAGTGTCCGCGTTCTTGACGTCGTCGCGGCGGTGCCGTCGCATGGCGAAGCCGAGCGCGCGAAGGTGATCGGCCGTCGCCTCGGTCAGATCCCGCCACGCGGGGCCCGGCTCGTGCCGGGCATTCGGTGCGTCGAGATACGCACGGCAGTCGGCGGCGAGTTCGTCGAGCGCCGAGGTCAGCCGGTCGTGATCGGTCCCGGCGGACTCGACGAGATCGCGCAACCGGGGAAGAAACTGCCGTGTAGCGGTCAGCGCCGCCTCGGTCAGCGGGTACCAGAAGTTCATGCCGTTCGGCACAGTGATGCGCGCCGTCAGCTGGTCAAGCAGTACCCCCAGCACCGCGGCGAAGGCGAACGCCTCACCGGCCTGGGCGTAGGTCGGACGATGCTCCGCGAGCAGCGCGTCGGCGTCGTCGGCCAGTCGTCGGACCGCGGTCAGGTCGATGCCATCACTCGCGTCGTCGACCAGCGCGGCAAGCGCATCGATCGGGGCTTCCGCGGCCTCCTCTGCGAGGCCGTGCCGACCGGCGAGCCGCGCCGCGAAGTCGGCAACCGACCAGAACTCGAGCCTTCGGAGCGCATCGACGAACGGCGGGCAGCGGTACGCGGTCAGCGTGCTCCAGCCGTCCTCGCGTGCCTCGTCCCGCAGACAGTTGCGCAGTGTGTCGGGCAGACTGAACGTCAGGGCATTGCCGACGCCGTGTGACACCCAGCCGAGGCGTGTGTTGGCGTACATCGCGAGGCAGTCGCCGGGCTCCGAGAAGTAACGTTGCCCCGGATGACCCGGGTGTTGCATGCCGGTGAGTCGGTCGTCGATGTCGAACCGGTCGAGCGGCAGGCCCAGCTCGGCCGCATAATCGTAGAACGGTTGGCTGGTCTTGTGGACCTGATCGCGCTGCAGGGACACCGCCCCGGCCCGATGGAGCAGGGACCGCAGACCTCGCAGCGAGCCGGGCACGCTGAGCCGGTGTGCCTTCCACCAGAAAAAGTGTGCTGCGTGTAGCCGTTGGTACAGCGCGAACTCGTCGGGCTGCAACCGCTCGCGGAGGACGTCGTCGAGCGGCGTCTGCTGGGACACATCGGTCATGGTCACGCGCCCGTGAACTGAAAGGCCGCCCAGTAGTACGGGTCGGCGAACGGATGGTCCTGCTGGCTGTCCGCCACGCCGGCCTCTTGGGCGGTCACATCGCGGAGCCACAGCTGCGCGAGCCGCAGAGCGGCCGCGGGCGCCATCTGCTCGCACAGGTGGTGCTGGTAGAAGCGCCCCATGAGCAGGCTCGTCGCCCGGTCCTCCACCGGCCAGAGGGTGCTGACCACGCCACAAGCGCCGCCCTGCAGGAACGCGGAGGGAAGTCCGATGAACTCGTCCGCGGATGACCGCAAATCCACCAGGCCGGTCTCACACGCGCTGAGCACCACAAGCCGGTTCGCGGTGAGATCGAATGCCGGATCCAGAATGCGCTCAAGCGTGAGGGCCGAGCCGGCCAGGCGCAGCCCAGAACGAAGCACGTCCTGCGGGTCATATCCGCCGTGACAGCAGAAATGCACGTGCGTCCGGCCCGCCACCGCCTCCGTCACCCGCTGCGCGGTCGCCGTGGCGCCGGACAGTTCGGTCTGCGGCTGCCCATTCGCCGCGGCTCGTACCAGATCCCCTTCGACACGGGCGAATTCCAGGTCGCCGGTCGGGTCGACGACGGCAAGGAGGTCGATGTCGGAGCCGGCGCGGGCGGCGAGCCGGCGCTTGCTGGCTCGCAACGCGTAGATGCTGGGTGCGTATGAGACGACGTAGCGGTCGAGAAGGCAGCCGGTGCCGTCGCCCAGGGCGCCGGCGGCGTGCAGCGGCAGGAACGACAACGCGCCCTGCGGCACGATCGTCACCGTGGCTCCTTCGGGCAGGTGCCCCTCCAACTGCATGGCCATGGGCTCGACCAGGGCCTGCCACAACAGGCGTAAGTTGGCGCGAATGGACTCGCGCCATGCGTCGTCGGGTAGTGCACGCATCCGCCACATTTGATACTGGCTCATCCAGCCGGGATGGCCGTCTCCTCCGTGCAGCAATCCGCGCAGCACGTCGTTGGTCACCCAGCTCATCGATCCTGTGATGAGACCCAGCTGCCCCTTGTCGTCCCGGACCAGGGCGAGGATGACCGTGCCCTCCGGAGTAACGGTCGGCATGATCACCGCACCGTTAACCGGTACCGTCTCGCCTACCTCGTCGAGTCGCAACCGGTGTCGCACCGCGTCGGCGTGATCGGTTTCGACGTCGGCCAGCGAGACGTCGAGCGTCCGGCGCGCGGCTGCGAGGCGCTGACTGGTCCGGACTGCCTCGGGGATACCCGTGCTGAGCTCGTGACGCAGCGACGCGTCGAGCTGCCGCACGAGATGGCGCGCACTGCGGATCTCCTGCATCTTGGGGGTTGGGAGGCCGAGGAGGTCGAGGTCGCGGAGCACCAGCGCGTGCGCCAGGAGTCGGCCCTTGCCCCACTCGGCGCAGATCATCGCGGCGAACGGATCGTTGAGGCGGACGAGGCAATAGGCGGCGCATGCGTAGATGTCCACATCAGTGGCGACAGCCGACAGCTGGCCGGTTGGGGTGTGCGCGGTGGCGAGCATCGAGTCGATGACCCGCATCGCCGTCACGAGCCAGCGCAGCGCGTCGTACCACCGCTGGTGGCGGAAGTGGAGCATGGCCAGGTGGTTCAGCGCTTTCAGGCGGCCGAGGGGGTCGGCAGCGACCGTACATACCTCGAGGACACGCTCGAGATGCTGCACGGCCTGGGCCCTGAGCGGCCAACGTCGCTCCGCCTCGGCGCGCTCGGCGCGGCGGGTGTAAACCCTCGCCAACGTGCGATGCAGGTGTGCCCAGCGGGCCGGTGCCCCCTCGCGTGTGTAGATTTGGAACGCCTCGGTCAAGTGGCTGACCGCGCGGTCGATGTACGCGTCGTCCTCGGACGCGAGCGAGGCATAGATTGAGCCGAGAATGGTCTGCGCCTGCGCCCACGAGTGCGGGAAGTCACGCAGCGTGTAGACGGTCAGCACCGACTCAGTGATCTCCGCCATCCGGCGCAGATGTTCGGTCGTTACGCCGCCCGGTGCGTTGTCGAGCAACTCGACGGTGCCGAGCTGGTTCTCCGCCCAGATCTCTGGATACTGCTCCTTCGGGCATGCATCGACGACCTCAGCGAGCAGGTCGAGCGCGGCCTGCCAGTTTTCGGCCTTGTCTCCGTGCACCCGGGCCAGGTAGGCCGACGCCAGGGCACGCCGCGGGGTCGCCCAGTCCGCCTGGTCCAGGCCCGGTTCGGTACCGGCCACGCCGCGGGTGAGGAGATCGATTGCGCGTTCCACGTTGTCGGCGCGGTCACCCGATCCCCGGTTGAGATGGATCAAGCCCAGCACTACTAGGGCCGTGGGGCGCCAGGACGCGTCGTTGTCCGCCGCCGGACGGGAGAGAATGAGTTCCAGATGAGCCGTAGCCTCCCGCAGGTTCTCTTCGCTGTCGCCGATGACACGTTGGCGCAGCAGCTCGGCGAGGCTGCCGTGCCATTCCGGCTCCGCCTCCGCGGGGTCGACGACCGCGATGAGGTTCCGCAGAATCTCTATCGCCATCTCATGGTTCTCCCACCGGCTACCGCGGCCGCGCTGCTGGTAGGCGACTGCGAGGTGGTGTTCGTTCTGCCGCCAGAACACGCCGTCGGCGGGCGTCAGTATGCTGCGGGCACGGGTGTGGTATTCGATCGCGCGGTCGAGGTTGGCGGCGCGGTCACCGGACTCCTGACGGCCGATGGCTGTCCCGGCCAGGCAGAGCAGCCCGCCCCATGCAGACGGGAACCGGGCCCGATCGACGGCCTCGATCGCCGCGAGACTCAGTTCGAAGGCCCGGCCCCAGTCGCCGGCGGCGTACGCCTGGCCGATGTCATGCAGCGACGAATGGGTGGCATCCACGCCCAGCAGCCCGGTCCACCACACCTGCTCGGTGACCAATGGCCGCGTCAGGATGCCGGCGAGCTCAGGACGACGATCGATCAACAGCTGCATGTCGTTCGCCGCGATCGTCCCGCGCTCGTTGGCGAGGCTGGCGAGCGCGGCTGTCGCCTCGGCGCGCAGGTCCGGTCCGTCGCTGTTCGCCGAGCGGTCCGATGCCGGCGGTCCCAGCACGGCGTCCAGCCCATTTGCCCGACAGGCTTGCAGGACCGTCCTGATCTGCCTTAGGCGTGCGATGAAATCGTCCGACCTTTCCGAACCGTCCGCCTCGTCGATGGTGAAATTGTCGATGGTGAAATTGATGAACTCCTCCGCCTTGTCGCTGAGGAGCATGCCCGCACGCCGCTCGATCTGACCGCGCAGCAGGTGGAACGGCGTGTCGAGCAGTCGGCCGACCGCCTCGACCAGCTCGTGGGGCACATCAAGGATCTGATCGCTGAAGGCTTGTTCCGGGCCAACGCTGACCGCGGACTCGACGCGCCTGCGGCGGTCGCGGAGCAGCTCCTGCACATCCTCCTGATCGAGGTGGAGCAGCCGCAGGTCATCCAGGACCGCTGCGGCCTCCGGGCCGACGAGTAGCTCCAGGTGATCGGCGACGTGCCGCCGCAAGGTGGCCATGTCGCGGATGTTGACCAGATCGAGTACGGCCGCCTCCACCTCCGGGCGGCGGTCGGGGCGCACGAGGCCCCGATCGATGCCGTACTCCCGGCACCGGTACAGCAGGCGGCGGGAGCGGCGCAGCGCAGTGACATCGTCGGTTTCGTCTCGGTACTGCCGGATCAGGTCGGACAGGACCCGGTCGGCCTGGTCGGTGAGGAGCAGCTCGTGGTGCTGCCGCAGCACCGCCTCGGTCTCTGCGGCGTCGCTCGCGTCGACGAATGCGAGGACGGCTGCGACGGTCTCGCGATCTGGCTCGTTCGATCGGCTCACCGTCGGTCACCCCCTTGTCGATCATGCTGTCAGTGCGTCGTGGATCCAGCGTGCGACCACCGCGTCGGCGAGGTACCCAGCGATGCCGTGACGGTTGTCGGTGTGGTTTCGCACGGCGTCGTGGTGCTGGATCGGCGGCTCCTCGGGGATGATCGGAAAGCGCTCGGTGTCGAGCGGGTACAGGGCGACGAGGTCACGGCGATCACGTGCGTTGTACCAGGTGTCCACGCACGCCGGGCGGCGGATGGGGGCAAGCGAGCGCAGCTTCCGGCGGATTGCCGTCACTGCCAGCGGCGAGCCGAGCGTGACGAAGCACGGCACCCGCCAGCCCCGCAGATGGCCCTCGCGGCGGAGCAGGTTGTACGTCACGACCGTGCCGAGGGAGTGACCGACCACCACCGTCTCGACGCCCGGAGTCACCGCCGCGCTGATCCCTTCCTCGATCTCCTCGCGGATCAGCGAGTCCGTGAGGTACCGGTACACGTCGTGTGTGGCGACCGCGATGCCAGCCCCGCTCGCGTACGGCACGTACCGGTCGACCGCCTTCAGCACGGCGTGTGCCCAGGCGGAGTCGGGCCAGCCGGCCCGCTGCACCACGTCGAGGCTCCCCATCTCAGTGATCTGCTCGGCGGTGACCCCCGCCTGCAGATGCGTCTCGGTGAGGACCTCGCGAAGGAACTGACGTTCCTCGTCATCGATGTCGCCGCCCCGGACAACCACCGCCGACGCCAGTTCGGCGGGCACGTCGGCCACCCGATCGACGAGCGCGTCGCCGTAGAACGGAAATCGGACGTCCGCCGCAGCGACGGGCAAGGCCAACCCGCTCTTCGCGAGTCCTTCGGCGAGGGCGTCGAGCCACTCCACCTTCAGCGCATCCGGGTCCTTGAGCTGCTGCGCCCGACCGTGTACCAGCACCAACTGCCTGTTCATCGCACCGCTCCCGTCGCCAACACCCGCCGCATATGCCCGAGCTCCTCGACCCCGTAGACGGCCCAGTCCGAGTCCCGCAGGCCCGCCTCGACGCCGGCCAGTCCGCCGGGCAGACCCACCCGGTGCGCGTGCAGGAGCGCCCAGCCACGAGCGACTAGCGGAACGAACGGCACGACGCCGGTGACGGGCCCAATCGTCCGGCCGACCAACTCGCGCCCGACCAGTGCGATGTCGAACAGCACGCCCCCCAGCTGGCCGCGCTGGAGCGCGGCCAGCCGCTGGATCTCACCCAGCGGCTCCTGCCTGTCGTGATGGGCGTAGGCCACGCGGAGCGCGACTCCAAGGTCAACCGTGTCCCCGTAGCGCGCGCGGTCGAGGAGGTGTGCCGCCGTCGTGGAGTCCAGGTCGAGCCGGTCGTACTGTGCGACGGCCCCCGTTACAGCGCGGACTACCCGCACCCGGTCCGCGAGCCCCACGAAAGCCGCCCAGCGGCGGTGGTTCGCGGACGGCTCGAAGGCGACGTCGACGAGCTCCGGACCGTCGAAGGTGATGGCCGTCAGAAAGCCCGTGAAGACCGGCACCACGGTGCCTACGCCGGACGCGAAGCGAAGTATCACGCTGGCGGGCAGGCGGCCATCCGGATCATGCACCCGCACCAGATCGCCGTCTTTTCCCAACGTCTCGCACTGGACTCCATACGCAAAGCACTCGACGAGCTGGGCGCCTCGAATCTTGATGCCGCAACCGGACTCGTCATGGTCGGGGCCAAAGGGCGCGGCCGTCCTCCGCACCCGGGCGGCCAGCGAGTCGGTGCCGATGTCCGGTCGCTGCTCCGCCTTCCAGATCTCCTGGCGGAGCTCGGCCTCGGACTGGTGGGCCGCGGCGCTCACCAGCCGCCCGGCCACATCGCGCAGCGTCACCGCGCGCCGCGGCGGCCGCGGTGTCTCCGGCCCGCGAAGCGGCTCGGCCGCCGTGGGCACAACCCTGGCTAGCCAATAGTCGTGCCGCATCAACAGAGCATCAGGCTCCTGATTGAAGACCTGCCGCAGGCCACGCGCACGCAGCCGCGCCGGGATCTCCCGTTCGAGGTACGCCTGCAGCAGGTGGGGTACGACGAAGCGCGCTCCGTCGACCGGGTCCGTCCGGTGGTCGAACACCTCGTCCCGAAAGCCGTACAGCGCGTCGAGCATCGCCGCGGTGTACACCGCAGTGAACCCCGTGGCCGCCTCGCGCGCATCCTGAATCTCTCCGGCGGCCCGCCCCAGCCGGCACGCAAAGAACTGATCCACGGGGTGGGCGCGCGAGCCGCCGCCGTCACTCGGGAACACGTCCTGGCCACGGACGTTCTGAGCCTGGATGCCCGCAGGCGCGACGCGGCAGGAGTCGGAAATCATCGCTACGTGCCCGATGCCGCAGTACCGAGCGAGCTCGACGCTTCCCGCGACGTTGACTGCTGCGCCGGTCTGCCGGGGCGCGTCGCTCAACAGCCAGTGCTCGCTGCGGTTGAGATTCACCCCATGGCCGGCGAAATAGACGATGAGTTGGTCGGCGCCGGGGCCGTCGACGATCTCCGTGATGGCGTCGTAGATCTGCCCGGGATCGACCTTGCGGCCGTCCTCGTCCGTGATCAGCTGGGCTTGGCGGCCGTCGACTACCCCTTGGTGCAGGGCCCAGTCGTACATTCGCCGAGCGCCCGCCGCCGCATCCTTCAGCGGCTGAAGATTTCCGGAATGATCAACACCGATAAATACCCCAGCGCGGACAATATCCGATCGCATGCAGTAATCTCCAGGTTGGCGATGAGCAGCTTCGGCGCGTCCGAAGTCTAGTTGGGTCCGAACGCATGGCGGTGTAGCCGCGTCCGCAACCAGACACGCGGCTATGGCAATTGAGCTCTCCGGGGAGCATCAATCGTCCATTCGGTCCCGGTGGGCGATCGACCGTTAGCTGACGGCGGTGCAGCGGCGCGGTCGGTGCAGCGTCACGATGAAAATGGCTCAAGGTCTAGTTGCGGGCGCCGATGGTGCAAGTGCCTGCTTGCATCGGCAGATCCGGATGCTTTCGGCCGCGGTGGGGTGGCGCAGTCAGATGGTCGGCGGCCGGCTGCGGTGAGCGGCCCGGGCGAGGGTCAGCTTGGCGGTTGTGCCCCAGCCAGGGGTGCGGGGACCGGGGTGCGGCTGACGCGATGGAGCCAACAGCCCGGACGGCCTGCGCTGTCGCGGACGTCCGCACGGCGATGCGACCCCGCAGATGATCTTCACTGAAGACGGTCGGCGCCGGCCTGGATCACGATTCGGGGACACTGCTTGATCTTGGCTGTTGCCGCGGCACCCAGTCCAAGATCCAGACCAGCTGGCACGAACGGATCCCCACCAGCGCGACCCGAACTGGACCGTTGCGAAACAGCGGATCCCTTTCGGAACACAACAGGTCCACAGTGGACGAAACGCAAGAGGCGGTTGATCTACGTTTCCGCAGCTCAACCGCCTCTTGATGTTGCGCGCCCGAAGGGACTCGAACCCCTAACCTTCTGATCCGTAGTCCGCGCACAGTCGAGACCAGGTCACAGCCTTGATCAGAGTCGACGCACCGGCCTGATTACTACACAATCGCGCAGATCGTCCATCCACTGTGGATCGACTCGTACCTCGGCAGATCAAGGCACGTCGATCACGGCAGACATCCCATGTCTCGGGTCTCGAAGCGCCCTCAAAGCGGATCATCGTATGGCGGTATCTCGTCGGCGAACGTGCCGTAAGGAGTGCCGCCGGAGGTGTAGCCCGCGACGAAGAACGGCCTGCCGTCCAGCATGATCCACCACTCGTCAGGGACCGGGAGGGTGGCGCGCCCGCCGGTACGGCAGGGGTCGTTGATGGGCGCTGCGCCCACTGCTGCGCCGAGTCAGGCAACGCGAACCCGAGCGCGGTCAGGTCGTCATACGCCGTGTACCTGTCGACGCCGTACCGCTCAGCGTAGTGCTTCACCGTGACCACCGCCCCGGAGCGGATCCACGCCTGTGCCGAATCCCGGCGCTTCGTGCTTTTGCGGCGTGCCCGACGGTGCTTCTGAGAAGGAGCTGGCTGCCGCGATTGGCAGCTGCTGTTGGTGGTCTTGTTCTGCGGCCAGCACAACGCCTACCACATCAAACAACCCCACGAACCAGCCAGCACCCGCCACCACGGGCCGGCCACCATCACCCTCTACCCCATCCAACGCCGTGCAGCATGATCAACTTAGGCTAAGTGGCAATGGGTTAGGGTCGGGGCATTCGGGCGGCGACGTTATCGTGACCCTCCGGCCTCAGTATTATCGCCCGGATCCGGACAGGTAGGTCCTGGATGTACGGGAGTACGTCGCCGTTCCAGTCACCCAGATCGCGCAGGATCGTCTGCGGATCGGTCGATTGGCGGTGGCGGACGGCGAAGTCGGTCGCGAGTTGGCGGCTCTGGCTGCTGATGTATTCCTGCGCTTTGATGACGAGTAACTCGATGACGATGTCACGCATCGCTGCGACGTTTGCCGGCGTGACCGGGAACCCCGCAGTACGCACGATCTCTTCGGCGAAGTCTGGGCGGACCGGTGGCACGGTCAAGGCGATCGACTTCGCGGGAATGGTGCCGACCGGGGCAAGCGTGGGATCGCCCGCCCTCCACTGCGCCATAATGGGGAGATCGCGGCGAGCACCGGCCGCGCCGACCATGAAGAGTCCGAAGTCGGTGTCGGAGTCGCCTTGCCACGCGGCCACAGCAACGAAGTCGTCGCTTGGGTCGCTGAAGCACATCACGTTCGTCGGCGGAGGCGAGGCGGCGAGCCATCGGTGACCGCATGCGACGAGGTGTGGCAGGTCGGCGTAGTGGCGGGGTCGTTGCCGGTTTATCGCCTGTTCAAGGATGTCGAATCCGGTGTTGGCGTTCTGAGCTGAGCGCAGCTGGATGCCCTCGGCGAGTACGCCTGGTTGCGGACGCCGTGGTGCAGTCGCTTCGGATCGGTTGCGGAAGATTCCCATGGCAGGTCCTCACTGTGATCGACGGTCAGCGCGACTTCACGAGGCGTCGGTTCAGGCGCTCACCGCGTAGCTGTTGTCCGTTTTCCTCGTTGTCGGGCACGATCGCCGCGGCCAGGGACGTGTAGTGCAGGTCAACCACTGATTCGATGAGGTCGGCGTACACACTGACGCGGGCGCGCGCCTGTCGCCATGCGGTAAACGCGACGACGGCACCGATCAGCAGCGCCGGCCACCACAGCACCCCGAGAGCGGCGTAGAGCAGCCCCCAAGCCGCCAAGACGGTGGCCTGGTCCACCGCTGAGCGACCTGCTCGGACCTCGTCGCGTACGGCATTGGGGATCAGCAGCCACAGACGTGGCCACGCAATGCTGAGATCGAGCTGTTGGTACTCGTCCTTGACGGTCTCGGTGACTGCTTCCAGCCGGTCGGCCATCCAGGTGGGGTGTCGTGGTTCGCTGAGAGCGATGCGCCGGCGCTGCCTGACAAGGACCGGATCCTCCATTCCGGTCAGCCGGCGGTGCTCACGATTCTGCGCGTCGATCGGAGTCCATTTGGTGAGGCGTCTGCGGGTCAATGCCTCACTGAGGCGATGGAGGGGTGTCGGCCACGAACCGAGCCAGATGGTTTCCACGACACTGCTCAGCGCCTGCGCCGCCAGGCCGCTCGCAGTGGCGGCGAGCAGGACCGCCGAGGCGGCGACCGCGATCGTGACGGGTTGCGGGTGCGGCTCGGAGACGGCCAGGGCGTTCAGCGCGGCAATGGTGCTGTGCACGCGCAGGGCGTGGGACCACCCGGCGGCATATGCAAACGCTGCGGTCGCGGTGTAGAGCAGGCCCGGCAGCACGAGCAGCGTGAGCCATTTCTGGGCAAGCTGCTTGCCGAGCTCGGTGAGAAATCCGTTCATCCGGCGTCGCTCCGTCGCAGTGGCAGACCGGCGACGAGACAGTGTGGTGGGGTGACGCCGGCGGTTTTCAGCCACTCGCGACCACACCTGGGCTCGGCCGGGCACAGGTACACGCTGGCGAACGGTGTCCATTCGCCGGGCCCGGGGGGCGGGACGACATGACGGCTCGCCTGCCGGAGCCGGACGCCCAGATCGGCGGCGATCGTCAACACCGCGTCTGCGATCGATTCACCACGGCGGGCAGCCTGCTGCAGTGCCGGGGCCTCGTGGACCACGAGCCCGGTCTCGAGCAGTTCGCAGAGCAACGCCATGCCGGCTCGGTCGACGAGATTTGGAATGCTGCTACGGTCCGACATGCTGGTAGCCCGCCCAGATCGAGGGATAATTGATCCACCGGTCGCGCAGTGCGACCACGGCGTCGTTCAACGCCCGTGCGACGTCGGCGGTGCCGTGCCTGCCGACGTGTTGCCAGACCTGTTCCGCGACGGTGGCGTTCTGCTCGTCGTCCAGCGCCCAGAGACCGCCGATGACGTGGCGGAAACCGGCCAGGTGGAACGCGGCGAGGATGGTGACGGCTTCGTCGGCGAGCTTGATGCCGTTGAGGGCGGTGTCGCAGCCGCCGAGGAAGGCGAGATCGGCGCCGTGCAGAGACAGTTCCGCGACGTCGGTGGCGGTCAGCGGGGCGACTTGCCAGTCGTGGGGCAGGAGGCGGGCCGACGCGCCGTCCAGCAGCGAACTGGCCGCATGGCCGGAGTAGTGAAAGTGCCGGATGCCAGGCAGCCGACGTAACACGGCCGCACGCGTGGCGTCCGGGCCTTCCAGCAGTCGTGCGCCGGGTGCGAGCACAGCCACGCGACGGGCCTCGCCGCGGGCGAAGGCGAGCGGCGGCTGGCTGGGCACCTCCGGTACGGCCACGACGAGCGTGCCCGAGGAAGTTGTGACGACAGGGCTGCGGCGTGCTCGCCCCAGGGCCGCCACGGTCGGTGCGTAGGACGAGACGACCTGGTCCACGACCGTGCGGCGACCGGGTTCGCGATGCCGGCCGGCGGCGTGGATCGGCAGGAGCGCGAAGAGCCCCGTCGGTACCCACCACACGCGCGGTCCGCAGTGCCCGAGCACAGGTGCGGCGACGTTGTCCCACAGCCATACCAGCCCGTCGTGGAGCTTCTCCTCAGCCGCCAGGCGCTGTGCCGCCGATACGTGGTCACTCGTCGCGACGCCCTGGGCTTCGAGGAAGGCTTCGGTCCGTTGGGGGAGGCTGTCCGTGGTCACGTTCGGCAACGCGACGGCGCGGTATTCGCCGGCCTGAAGGATGATCGCGTGCGCGCGCAGCGTACCTAGGACTAGGACGACCACCGATCCCTGGCCAGCATCGTTGACGATCGACTCGATGGCGCGAGGACCGAGGAAGCCTGCGAAGCCGTCGATCCGGCGGATGTCGGCCAGCACGCAGTCCAACTCGCCAGCCAATGCGCTGTGCCCGGCCAGCGCGTTGGCGCGCGCATGCGTCTCCGGCCCGGTGACCGGCGACGGTTCCATGTTCAGTGCCCGACGGACGGTCTCGAACCGGTCGGCGAGTTCCGGAGCCGCGGTACGTAGGTTGTCGCGGCTGTCGCGAAGCTCGAGCGCCTGCGACAACAGGATTCCCCGCGCCGTCTCGACCATGACCAGCGCTTCCGCGACGTCGCCGACCTCGATGGCAGCCGCAGCGGCCCCGCCGGCCACGCCGGTCAGGTCGCCGAGCCCGCGTTCTCGGTCCGCACGGGTGAGACCCCGCGGCGCCACCTTCGGCAGCAGGTTTACAGCACGCTGGTACAAACCGAGCGCGCCGTGCGCGTCGCCGCGACGCGCACACAGACGCCCGGCCCATCGCGCCGCCGCCGCTGCGGCTCGCGGGGCCGCGGTGGGCAAGTAGGCGGTCTCCCGGAGCAGGTCAATCGCCTCGCCATTCCGGCCGATCTTGATCAGCGTGCCGGCAAGGTTGATCATCGCGGTGTCGCGGTCGCGCGCCTCGGCCGGCATCAGGTCCAGGGCTTTCCGGAGCGCGTCGACTGCGGCAAACCCTGTGGTTATGTCGGAGTTCAAGTCAAAACGCTCACCCAGCAGCTGGCCCAGGTCGGCGAAGGAACGCGCCTTGTCCGGCCCGACCACGGCCGCATCAACGGCCTGCCGGAACCACGGCTCCGCCTCGTCCATCCACGCCGGGTCGCGCGTACCGAGGAATCGCTCGTAATGAATGTTACCCATGACGCTCAGCGCCACGTACCGCTGCGGATCGCCGATCGCGATAGTCTGCAGTGCCGCATGCTGGTAGCCCTGCGCCTCATCGAGCAGTTTCGCATGCAGCTTGCGCCGCGCCTTATCGAGAAGAGCGCCGTCGCGGATAACCCGGCACTTCGTTGTCAGGCTGGCCGCGAGGTTCGTTCCTGCGATCGCGCGATGGTCGGCGGTCATGGCTTTGTCGACAGCGACCCGACGCAGGACGATCGACTCGTCCAGCGCCCGTTCGTCACCCACGGCGTGGTAGGTGTACATCAATGTCTCGGCGAGACCCTCCACCATGGTGGAGTAGTTGACCGCGCCGTCGTCGATCGACTCCAACGCCTCCCGGTAGAAATCCACCGCCAGGTCGAGCGAGGACGCGTCGCCAGCGTGCAGATACTTGTCGGCGTAAAGGGTCGCCAGTTCGTGGAGGTAGGCAGGCCTGGACGAAAATCCCTGCGGGGCGTTGCGGACGGCGTCCCTGCCGGCGCGGACCGAGTCCTCGAACAACCGGTCGTCGCCGGTGACGCCCCACCGAAGGTGAAGGACCCGGCATAGTTGACCCGCCGTCGCAGCCTTGTCGATCGGCAGCGCGGACTTCTCCAGTGCATCACGGAGAGCGTGCTCGGCTTCCGCCAGCGCGCCATGGTCCGATGTGGACTCGTAGACCTTCACCAGGAGCCGCGCCAGGTTTCCGCCGACAGTCGGGTATGCGGGGTGCCACGCGGGCATCCGGCGTACCTCGTCCCGGATGAGTGTCACTGCATCGCGCACCCGGGCGAGCCCGGAGCTGTCGCTTCCGTCGCTGGCCTGCTGGAGAATAACGTCGGACAGGCCAGCGACTACCACGGGGCGCTGCAACTCCTCCAGGGCCGGAACAGCCAGCGCCGCCCGGAACGACGCCTCGGCCTCGGCCAGCCCGGAGACGTCGCCGAAGTCGAGATACAGGTCGGCGAAGGCGTTACCAAGGTTGTTCCACGCACTCGCGACCGACACGTACGTCGGTGAGCCCGCGGCCACCGCGCGGCGAAGGACGTCGATCAGCTCGTCCAAGGCGCGACGGTCGCCGGACAGCCGGTAGATCAGCGCCAGGCAGCGACCTAATTCGACCTGCGCCTGAGTCCAGCCAGGGCCACCTGACAGGTACCGTGACGCCAACTCGCGGGCCATGTCGGTAGCCCGAACAAGCGTATCGACGTCGCTAGATTTCTCGGCTTCACCGATGAGAGCGACGACTTCGTTGAACGAATCCGACCCCACACTTTCCTCCCGCCCGATCTGAAGCGACTGCAGATGAAAATGCGGCAGCCATATTGATGGTCACCTGTGGTGTCCCCTGGAGGAACCACCCTTGCACGTCGGCTAAGTGCGCGAACAGTCCATCGAATCCACGAAACGTCCTGGATCCACGACCCATCGGGGCGGACAGATCAGACCGGGCAGGGGACACTACGCAGGTCCGGCCCCGATCAGCCGCCAACGAGTGCGGGCAACATTGACTACGACCATAGGGAAGCCTTACCTGTCGGGCCGAGCAGTCGCCAGCCGAGAAGATTGATCACGGCGGCACATGTTTGCCCGGCCAATCTCGAGCAAGATCAGACGCACTGCCATCGGCTTCTTATCTACTGGTGATACGACCAGATGAGTGCACCGGCTCCGCTGCAGAACCGGGCGGCGTAGCCGGCGAGGCGGCGCCACCGCCGGGCAACACCGGGCGGGCACCCGGCCCCCAGCCTGACGCAAGCCCGGCCACCGAGATCGAATCGCCTCTGCCGCCCCACCCTGATGGGTCTTCAACAGCACTGAAATCCACAACCGGTCAGATGCCGTCCACCGGCCGTCACCCGCCGGATCCCTTTTCGGAACGGTGGACCAGGCGCCCCGCTCGATGAGGAGTTCTTCGACGTCGCGGTAGGAGAGGTTGTAGCGCAGGTGGAGCCGGACGGCGACCACGATCACGTCCGGCGGGAACCTGAATCCGGCGAACGCCGACCGTGGTGGCAGGGCCGGACGCCGGCGGTTCGAGTCCTTCACCGCTCAAGCCTGTCTGACCAGGACACGCTCAACGCAACGGACCCTTCGCAGCAAGGCTCCTATTGAGACACGTCAGCCGGTCCGGTGGCAGCGCGCCACCTTGGAGCCCCGGTCGACAGATCAAACTCAAGGCACGCACGTTTCCGGCCTGTCGTACCGCGGGTCAGACCGAGGCTCCGAGGCGACACACCAATATCCTCACAGTCGTGTCCGGTCGGAACCTGCGTACATCGGGAACACCTCGCGAGCGGTCTAGCGAGTGCCGGGATCGGTTCGGCGAGACGAGTCGTCGTCCGAAACGGTCGACCGATGATCATGTTTCGGCAGCCTGATGGCCATGGTTCCCTACTGAACGATCTTGCGCAGGGCGGTCGCGGCTTGCTGGACCGCTGCGTTCAGCGTTTGTCGAGAGTCGGCCGGCATTCCGCTGCTCAAATTGGTGCTGGTGAGGATGGTCGTGAGTGCGTTGTGCCGCGCTTCGTCGATTCGTGTAGCGGCGCAAGCTCCAAGAAGTTCTCGGGCCGCGTAGCCGTCTGGCGACGCAAGAACCTCGTCCGCGGCTCGGCGTAACGTGGCTGCCGCCGCCGCTTTGTCGTAGGGCGACAGCAGCGTGACGACGGTTGCCGTCCATCTCGCGCGGAAGTGCGCGTAGCCGGGTAAGGGATCGTGTGCGAGGAAGCGCTCGATCATGGTCGTCGCGGCGGTGGCCGCGGTATCGGGTGTGGCGCACATGACGGCGAGGCATGAGCCGACGTGCTGCTCCCACGGTTCGGTCAGTGTGCTGGTGCGCAGCGTTTCGCGCCCGACCTCGCTGCGGTGGTGTAGCAACTCGTTGATGATCGCCGCTTGGCGTCCTTCCATGAGGTGGAGGCCGATGCCGTTGAGGGCGTTGGCGTGGGTGACGGCTTCGTCCCAGCGTCCGGACATGGCGTGGATGCGGATGCCTTCGTTGAGCAGTTGTAGCCAGGTCCAGCGGATGAGTTGCCGCCGTTCGTCGCGGCTGCCGCTGAGGCCGTTCAGGCTGATGGTCTGGTCGTCGACGACGAAGGCGGCGCCGAGGGTGGCGGCTTGGTATATCGCGTTGAGCAGGTGCAGGGCGGGGCTGCCTTCGTCGGCGCGGACCTGCAGTCGGGCGAGGTTCAGCACCGGCTCGAGCAGGTAGCCCGCCTGCAGGACGGTCAGTGGTCTTGCGGTGCGGTAGGTGTTGATGTGATGCCAGCACCATTCGTGGGCGAGGTCGGGCAGGCCGCAGTCGCTGGCGATCAGTGCCGCCTTGTTCAGGGCTTGGGCCGCGGTGTTCATCGTGTCGCCGTCATTGGTCGCGGCGGTGGCTGCGAGGGTGCGGACTTCGGCGATGCGGTCGGGCAGGGCGGGGCACGCTGGTCGTGGCCGGCCGAGGAGCGGGAACCGGCGCGCGGCGGCGTGGATGGCGGCTTCGTCCATGGGTCAGCTCCTGGGTAGGAACGCTTCGACGGCTGCGCGGGCGAGGACGCCTTGGGTGCTGGCGGTCAGCCCGAGCCGGTTCCAGTGGAAGATCACAATGTGGCTGAGGACGGTTCGTAGTCCGCGGGCGAGGTTGCCGGTGTCCGCGGCGCGCCGGAGTTGTTGTCCAGCGGCGGTGTGCGCTACGTGCCAGGGGGCGGCGAACGGGACGGTTCCGTCGCTGCCGAACAGTTGGGCACCGGTTTCGTGGGCGGTGGCGATCAGGGCGCGGGTCTTGCTGGTCAGCGGTGCCAGCCGGTCGGGCTCGATGTCGGTGATCGGGCGGATCTGGGCGACTTTGGCGAAGACATCACCGGTCTCGAACCAGTCGAGTCCGGCGTGGTGCAGCAGCGTGCCGAGCAGAACGAGCGACAGTTCGCGCCGGCCGAGGGTCGGGTTGGGGTGGCGCACGTAGTCCAGGGTGCCGTGGCTGTCGGCGCAGAACAGTTCGTGCACGATGCGCATCGCGGCTGGTCCGCCGAACGCGAAGGTCTCCGCCTCATAGACGCCGGCCCGCCAGCCGGCCACGATGCCGGCAGCGACGAGGTCGTCGAGGGCGCGTTCGATCATGGCGGGGTCCGGGTCGGCGAAGCGGAGCCGCCAGTGCGGGTGTTTGCGCAGGAACCACCAGCCGCTGGCCGCGCCTGCTTCTACGAGGCGGTCGAGCATGGGGCCGAGCCGTGTCGCGGCGATGTGTTCGGCGTGGTGCCAGTCGGTGAACAGGACGCGCACTTGGTGCCAGGTTCGGGTGGCGTGGTCCTGCAGGGCGGCGAGCCCGGCCGCGTGGTAGACGTCGGCGGCGTCGGTGAGTTCCTGCGTGGCGATGCCGAAGGCGGCGGCGGTCTCCGGTAGCGGCCTGCCGGTCAGGAGGGCTCGGGCGGCGGCGGCCATCGTTGTCGGTGGGGTGCAGGCGGGCGTCGCCTGATGCGCGGTGGTTAGGTGATCAGCAGGCATGTGTCCCATCCGGTGGTGGGCGTGCCGTGGGCTGCGGTTTCGGCGGCGAGGGCGATCCCGGTGTGGCCGGTGAGCAATCCGGTGTGGCCGTCAGCCGCTGCTGCCGCGCGGGTGACGGCTTCAGCGAGGTTGGGGAGACGTTCGGCGATGGTGTCGGTGGTTGCGTCGGCGGCGGCTCGGTATGCGGTTTGGAACAGCCCGGCCAGGCCGTGGCAGAGTCCGGGGCCGGTGAGTCGAGCGACGCTGGCGTCGGTGAGGCAGTCGGCGAGGATTTGTTCGGCGTCGACGCGTCGGCTGTGTTCGTCGGTGGCGATGGCGGCGAGTTGCAATGCACGGGCGATGCCGGGCGTGCCGTAGCACCAGGACGGTTGGTTTGGTTCGGGTTGGTGGGTGTGGCCGGTGTCGAGGTCGTCGAGGGTGAGCCACTGCGGCCACCACGGGTCGACGGTGCCGGCGTCGTCTTGCCGCCAGCGGTCGAACACGCGGGTGAGGCGACGGATGGCGTCGAGGTGGCCGTCCACGGTGTGGCCGCGGCGGTGTGCGCTGGCGAGGA
The DNA here is from genome assembly GCF_042653625.1 of Dactylosporangium cerinum. NCBI lineage: Bacteria > Bacillati > Actinomycetota > Actinomycetes > Micromonosporales > Micromonosporaceae > Dactylosporangium > Dactylosporangium cerinum. The sequence continues at coordinate 21,440 of NZ_JBHSIU010000126.1, forward strand.
GGGCGAGGATGCCGGCGGCGCCGTGCGCCATGCCGAGGTTGGCGTGACCGCCTGGTGTCGGCAGTGTCGGGTCCGGATCGTGGTTGACCCACCAGCCAGGCAGCCGCAACCCGTCAAGGTCCTGCGGTCGGGTCAGCTCGATCAGATAGCGCAGCAGGTCCGGGATGAGGTCGCTGCCGGGCATGCGCTGCAGCAGCAGGGCGCCGAGTCCGGTGAGGCCATACAGCAGGTCGTATTCCGCGAAGGAGGCGGTGCCGCCATGTCGGATGCGGGCGGTGGCGTCGGTGAGACGGTGTTGAGTGATCCGGGCCAGGTGTGTGTCGAGGGTGGCTGCGGCTGTGTGGTAGCGGTCGTCGGCTTGGGCGGCCTGGCCGAGCAGGAACGCCAACGCCGGCGCGCCGTAGAAGAGGCCGGTATGCGCGCCACCGTCGGCCGGGCCGGTCGTTGCCGCGCGGATCGCGGCGTGCGCCGATGCCCAGGCTGCGGTGCCGGCCCGGGCTCGCTCCAGCTCCAGCAGGGCGATCCCGACGTGTCCGGAGGCCAGCGATTGACGGATCGCATCGGGTTCGCAGATCACCGGTCGGTCGGTGCGGCTCGCGCCGCTCGCACTCGTCTGGCCTGCTGAGACGGTCATCACGCGGTGATCCGGGCGATGGCGCGCAGCGCGATGGCACGCGCGAGGCGGTTGGTGGTCTGTTCGAAGGAGGGTTCGATGCCGAGCGCGCGGGCGTGGTGGTCGCGCAGCAGGGTCGGCAGCACACTGGCCGGGTCCCGTTGTGTGGCCAGGATGGCGAAGTAGTTCCGCAGGGCGCTGTCGCGCACGTGCCAGGTGTCCCCAACCGTGGGGGTCGTTGCGGTTGGTGACTGTGGTGGCGACTCTGCGATCTGCAGTGTCCGGTCGAGCAGGGTTCGGTCGAGGGGTCCGTGTTGCTGCGGCAGACATCGCAGCAGTGCCTGGTGTCCGGATATGTCGTCGTCGGCGAACGCGGCGGCGAGGCGCGCCATGGACGCGGCGGCCAGCGCCTGCGCCGGTACGTCCGCCTCGGCGGCGGTGATTTGGGCGATGACACAGGCGGTGTCCGCGGCGAAGACCTCTTCCGCTGCTTCGAGCGCCAATTCGGTGCCGTAGCGGCCAGGGTGGTCGGTGTAGGGGACGAGCGACTGCATGCCGGGCAGACCGTCGGCGGTCGCGTCGGCGCTGAACTGGGCCAGCGCTGCGGCGACGGCCGCATGATGTTCCGCAGTTCGCAGCCGGGCCACGATGACGAGGTGCTGGTCGGCGTCGTGCCGGACCAGGTCACGCTGCCGGCGAATCCACCACCGTGATGCCAGGTCATGGAGCGGGCCGGTGAGCGCCGGGAGGCGCCGGACGAGATCGTCGAACCGTGCCGGGTTGCCGGCCAGCCGTGCTTGGATGATGGTGCCCTGGCCGGGCAGCTGGGTGCGGGCCGGCTGGGCGAGCGGCGGCAGGGTCCGGCGGGCCGGTGCTTGGCTGGTCAGTGGGATCAGGAATTCGGCGGGGCGGCCGATCCAGCCTTGCTGCTCGACGTCGGCGTCTTCGTGGAGCTCGACGCGTCCGGCGTTTGCGAGCTGGCTGCGCAGCAACGCCCGGTCGAGGCGCTGGTCAAGATTCAGCGGTTGGCGGCTTTCGCCGTGGTAGCACACCACCCGAGCCGGGACTCGCCAGCGGCGCTGCCACCGAGCCAGCGCTGCGTCCCAACCGCTGTCCGCACCCTCACGCAGGCCGGGCTGGCCGGTGGTCTGATCGGGGGCCTGGCCGGCCGTCGGCTGGGTCTGCAGATCGGTGGTGGTCAGCAGCCAGCGGGCCGCGGCGAGGGTCGTGCGGCGGTACCGGATCCGGGGCAGGTATGGCAGTACACGCGCGGCGCCCGGGTCGAAGGGACCGAACACCGCGGTCCGTGCGTCGCCGACCTCCGCGAGGAACCTGGCCAGCGGCGGGCTCTGCACGACGGTGTCCAGCGCGTGCGGGATGTGCACAACGACGCGGCGGCCGGTGGAGACCTGCACCAGGTACATCTGGTCGGTGTCCGCGGTGACGGCCAGGTCGTCGAGCCCGATAGAGCTGTCGGAGGGGCTGTTGGTGGGATGCTCGGCCAAGCTCACGACGTCCGGCAGCAGCTGCGGGACTCGCGTGACGTTCTCGTTGCGGACTCGGCGCGGCGGGAACGACAGCTGCACCGGCACCGCCGAGGGGTCCGATGCTGTCGGTGCGCAGGCGGCGGCGAGCCGGGCGCGGTCAGGGTCGTCGAACAGCGCGATGAATCTGCCGGCCATGCTGGTCGGCGCGCCGGGTGCTGCGGCGAACCGCAACCGGAACTCGCCGCGGTCCAGCGCGCCGATGGACGTGGCCTGCACCGTCACGCCGAGCTCAACCCGCGCCGGTGGAATTACCTCAGCCGGGTCGCCGACCGTGAGTGCCGCAATGTCGGTGTCGGTCAGGCTGATCTGGTCCCGGCCGTCCAGGAGTGCCTGCTGTACCAGGGCCAGGAACACCGCGTCGCGTTCGGTGATCCCACGCCAGCTCGGATGCGCTCTCGGCGCGCCGAGAAACCCGGTGGGAAATCCCAGCCCTGAGTCGGCCACCAGGTCGCGGACCGGCACCAGCGCTCCAGGGCCGTACCGGGCACGGAAGCGTGTCCGGTAGTCCTGCCACGCGGTCGACCCGAACGGTTTCGTGCTGAGCCGCAGCAGCACGTTCGCCGCCATGACCGCTTCGGTGAGCACCGCGTCAGGGAGTCGAATATGGGCATCGAGCCGGGTGTCCACCGACAGCACGTGCCGACCGCTCGACGACACAGCCCGCATCCGCTGGATCGCCATGGCTCGGAGGGCGGACTGGTCGGCTGGGTCGCGGCTGGCGTTGTGCTGGCTGAGGAGGTCACGCACGGAGACCAGATCACGCAACAGTTCGCCCACCTCGGCGACGGTCTGGCCGCCGGCGGCGGTCACCGTGTCGATGACGTGGGTCAACCCGTCGACGACGGTCATCGGCGGGCGCAGGTTCGTGATCAACGCGCCCTGGTCGAGCAGCGCCTCGAGCAGCGCATCGATCCGAGCAGCGGGCGCGGCCGGAAGCCGGCCAGCGAGTGCGGCGGCAAGGCCGTCGAGCCGGATCGGGGCGCTCGCCAGCGCCAAGACGGCCCGAACGGGGGCGGTGTGACGTACTGACGCCTCCCGCAGCGGCACCGTCGCGCCTGCTACCTCTGGACCGATCCGACGGGACGTCACGTATCGGCCGCCCCGGACGACGCCGGTGTTGTCAGCGACGACCATGAGTCGCCGCCGCAGGTCCGGGTGCTGCTCAAGACGGGTGATCACGGTGGACAGCCAGTCGTAGTCGACGGCGGCGACGACGTGGTGATGCGCGCCGAATGTGGCGCCTGCGGGTCCGGTGGCCGCGAGTGCTACACCGGCGAACAGCCCGAACGGTGTGGCCCGCTGCTGCCAACGCAACAGGTACCCGGTGAGGGAGACGATGGCGCCGCGGAGTTGTTTGACCTCGGTGACACCGCACCGTTCGACGATCCGGTAGATCTGTGCGGCGAGGCCAGGGCTGGCGATTTCGACAGCGTCCCGTACGTCGGGGCGGTCCCAGATCTTCGCGAGCCAGGCCGCACCGTCGACGGCGACCGCGGTGTCGTCGGACAGATCCATATCTTTGGGCATGTCGAGCTCGCCGCCGACAGTCGTGGCGCGAACCAAGACCACACCGGTGTGCCGAAATACGGAACGTGCTGGCACGGGGGCACCTCCTTGCCATGGGCAGGGCCGTTGCCGCCGACGCCCGGAAGGGGCGTCGGCGGCAACGTCGAGCGGTGGTGGCGGCAGCGGTGGTGCTTTAGAGCGGGTCGCTCGCCTTCGTCGTGCAGGCGCTCGTCGAACAGCTGCTGCCGCAGCCGTCGCTCGTGCTGCACATCATCTGCACCAGCGGCGTGGTCGATTCCACGACCGTCATGTCCAGCTCGAAGTCGTCCTCGCTGAACCCGGACTCGCCGTTGAGGTCCGGGTACAGGGGAGTCGTCGCCAGCATGCCGCTGGCGAAGCCGGGTGCGTCGGCCGCGGTACGGCCAGGGTGCACCAGCACGGTCATCGGTTCACACTCCTCGCGTCGGTGGATCCAGAGGGGGTTGGTTCACCTGGCCCTCGGCGGCTAGCTCGCCGTCGGCCAGGAGATCGTGAGCCGGCCGCTGGTCTTGTCCAGCACCGCGACATCACCGACGACGGCATCGGGAGCGGTGCCGGTCGGCCAGAACGCGAACGTCGGTTCTGGCCCGCCGCGGGCGTGCCGGTCCCACGCCCGGATCTGCTCCACCATCGCGGTCGCCGCCTCAGCACCGTGTGCGCCGTAGGCTCGGGCACCGAGTTCGGACCTGCCTTCAACGGCGGCCGGGCGGAACGCGAAGTAGGCAAACGAATCACCACGCACGACGCCGAACGGAAACCAGTCCCGCTCGCCGTGCAGGTCCGTGCCTGCATCGGCGGCCAGCAGGCAGAAGCCGGGCAGAAACCCGGCGAACCACAGGTACACGTCGGCGAAGGATTCGCTGCCGGCGACCGCCACGCTCGACCACACCGCCGTCCTCTCGGCAGCCAGGACCCCGTCGAGCAGGTGGATGTCCTGCGGTGCGCCGGTGTCGAAGCGCAGGCTGACGTGCCGTCCTTTGCCGTCGGGAAGGCGGAAGATCCGCTCCGGACGGGCGCCGACGCCCTGCATCGGCACGAACCCCGCCAGCTCCGTTGATGTGCTGACGAGATGATCGGCGGCGTGGCGGAACGCGATCGTGCGGGTCACCCCGTTCATCCGCAGCGGCACCACGATCACGCCGTCCGGCGCGAGATGCTCCAGCAGCGCCGCCGGAAGGTCCCACGCGCCGGCGGTCACGAGGATCCGGTCGAATATGCCCGCGTCGGGAACGCCGAGCGACGCATCGGCCTGCGCCACCGTGACCCGATCTCCGTAGCCTGCCGCTTCGAGCAACGCGGTAGCGCGTTCGGTGATGTCGGCGTCGATGTCCACGGAGACGACCGCGCCGGCGGCGCCGACCACTTCTGCCAGCAGCGCCGCGTTGTAGCCACCCGAGCCGACCTCGAGGACACGCATCCCGGCGTCCACACCGGCCTGCTCGATCATGCGCGCCTGGATATAGGTGGCGCTCACCGACGACAGGTGTGCCCCGTGCTCGTCCGTCTTCGTGATCACGGACTTGTCGACGTGGTATACGTCTTCCAGCGGCGTACCCGCAGGGACGAACGCGTGGCGAGGCACCGTCCGGAACGCCGCCTCGACCCGGGATGAAGTGATCTTGCCCATGGCAAGCAGTTCGTCGACCAGGACGTTACGAAGCCGGTCTGTTCGACTGTCCGCGGCGGACGTGCTGCTGCTCGATGCCACCTTTAGTGCCCCTTTGATCGCGACTGCCACAGCAACCCGGCTGCGGTCAGGTACGGCAGCGCCACCTCACGGCCGGTGGGCAACGTGAAGGGCGTTGTACACCGCACGGGTCGATGGTGCTGGCACAAGGACCGCGTTTCGCTCAGCTCTTCTGAGCCTGCGACACCGGTCGGATCACCGCATTTGCCTGGTTCCCATTCATCATCGCCCGCTTGCGGCAGATGGCTATGCCAGCCTACGCATGATCGACATACGCGTCGCGTATGAAGGCTGGAACGAGAATTCCTCAAGCCCGAGGGGCACCACCGCGACGGTGTCCGCGACTCGGCCGAGCTGTCGGCGAGGTTACCGTCCATGCCAAGGCACGCCACTTGGGAAGAGGGCGGCGAGGCCTGCGCCTACCGGCTGGCGATGTCTTTCAGCCGCATGGGCAGCTCGGCGAGGGAGTCGATACGGATGTGCGCCTGCTCGACCTCTGACTGGTTGGCGTAGAAGTACCCCCACGGGCCGCGACGGATGAACACCGTCGTGAGGCCAGCCTGCCGTGCCGGAAGGATGTCGTTGTCGAGGCGGTCACCGACGTAAACAATCTCGGCGGCTGGGCAGCCGGCCGACGCGATCAGCGCGTCGAAGAACGCCGCGGAGGGCTTCTCAGCGCCCCAGTCATCTGAGGTGGCGATCAGATCGACGTCGAGGTTGAGCTCGTGCAGCAGCCGCCCCGCGCGCGCTGTCTGGTTGCCGGCGACACCGACGAAGTACCCGGCCGCTCGCAGGCCAGTCAGGCACGCACGGACATCCGGGTAGAGGTCCCGGCCGTTGAAGTGCTCTGCGAGGCCGGTTTCAGCACGGCGGCGACGCTCGGCGGCGAGGTCGAAGCCGGGCTGGAAATGCTGGAAGACCTCGCGGTAGTCACGGCCTTGGGCGATGACCTGCCCGAAGACGGCGGAGAACGTGTGCCGAGGAACGCCGAGCCAATCCGCCCACGTTCCGTACTCGGTCGCCTCGTCGATCAGGGTCTCGCCGACATCGAAGTACACGGCGCGGATCGGGTTGGGCTGAACACGGCTCGTCATGAAGTCAGCGCACCCAATCGCTCGTCGAAGACCTGAACGGCCGGTGAGTATCCCACGGACGCAGCTGCTCACGCAGGGCGTGCAGACGCTCGGCGCCGGTCGCGTCGCTGGCACGCAAGAGCGCGGTGACATCTTCGCTGTCCACCGCGCACGCCAGGCGACCATTAACAACTCGGATCCCGACGACCGCTGGCACGCGAACCCCGCGAACGTTAGGCACAGGCGCCGAGCGGCGCCGTGTGGACGGTCTCCCACACGTAGGCCCGGTCGGCGCGCCGAAGCGTGATGAGCTGTACCGCGGCAATGCGGACGATGGCGGGTTCACGCTCGCGGAGCGGTTCGATGGCCGTGATCGCATCGTTCGGTGGCACGTCAGCGCCGCTGTACGCCACGGTCACGTGGGGCCTGAATCCGTCTGCGGGCTCGGGCACGACAGGCCACACCTGCGCGATACCGGAGCGGATCGCTGAGCGCAGATCGATGACGGGTGCCCACGGCTGGATCAGCAGGCCGATGCCTTCCGCGTCCGGGTCGAGTGGCCCGAGAGACAGGTCGAATGGTCGAAGGCGCGCGCACTGCTCGGTGACGCCCTTGATGATGGCCGCGAGATCGCCGTCGGACACCTCGTCGGTGAAGCCGACGCCTTGAGCGGTGAGGTGTAGACCTTCAAGCGGAACGAGATCGAGGCCGGGCCGGCGGAGGTGACGCTGAACGTCGGACACGAGCTGTTCCAGAGCGGTCTGGCCGGCGAAGGTGATGTGCCAGGTGTAGAACCGTCGCTCGGGGCTCCAACCTGGCCGCCAATACCAGTGATTGCGCAATGCCGGAAGGTTCCGGTAGGCGCGCCAGCGTGTGTCGAGGCTTTCCCGCTCAGCAGTCGTCATGGCGTAGATGGTATGGCCGACACCGCTCTCGGGCTTCGTTGCTCAAGAAGGCCAGTCACCTGCCGGACGGCAGCGTGTCCGGACCACTGTTTCGCCGTTGCCAGAAACTCGCTGGCGCGTAGCGTCACAGATTCGAAGGCATGATCGGCCGTCAAGGTCAACGCCTCGACGGCGTTCGCGCACGCATACTCGAGGTCGACATCCCTCGCGGGGCGTTGAAGCTCCGCGGTCGCCAGGTCGAGCCGGCTGAGCGCACGGGGACCGTGGAGTTCGGCACGATCGAACGCGGCCAGGGAGTGATGCGCATGGGCCTTGGCCTCCGCATGCCGTCCAAGCAACAGATACGCCGTGGCTGCGTTGGCCGCACCTCGTGCCTCGCAGTACGTATCAAGAGAGAGGCTCGGACTGACGGTGCTGTCAGCGCTGGGCAATGCAGCGAGTCCATGCTCAACAGCAACGTCAACTCCCCGGCTATCGCCGAGCCGGGCAAGAGCACGGGCCTGACCATTGATCGCGAGGCGGACAGCTTGCGGACCATAGGGCGAACGAGCTAGACCATCACGGGCGAAGGCGAGCGCATCGTCATACTTCCCGGAGTAGTACGCGATGAGACTCTGACCCGCCCGCACCCACGCCTGCACGTCAGGCTGTCGGATCGCCTCGGCAAACGCAAACGCCTCTGCACCGTAGTGGCTAGCGACCGTGAACCGACCCACGTCCATCGCAATGACGCCGTGAACGCCAGAGAGGCGTGCCGCAGCCGCATACAGTCGCTCACGCTGCCGCGGGAGCTGCCGCTCCTCCAACAAGCTCAGCGCTCTCGCACGAAGGTTGCGAATTCGTGGCGCCAATTCCAGTGGCGAGTGTTGTTCGTAAACCGCGACGATGTGGCAAATCTCTGCTTCGATGTGTGTCAGTACGACTTCGTCAATGTTGGTGGCGATCGCTCGACTTCGTCGACGCTCAATCACCTCGATCGAATCGAATATCGGGGTGTCTGGCTGGCTGTCGATCTGGTGGTGATTGTTGGTGGGGCCGTTGGGGTCGGTGGGGTCGTGTGGTTGATCACCGTCAGGGCGGCCTAGGGACGGGGTCGGGCTTGGGATGTCGAACCAGCGTAGTGCTGGCGGCATGTGCAGCAGGTCGGCCCAGAAGGCGAGTCGGTCGAGGTGGCGTTCGGGTCGGCCGCGTTCGAGTCGGCTGATCTGTGCCTGAGTGAGGCCGGCCCAGGCCGCCATGGTGTCCTGGGCGATGGCCCGGCCGTGGTGGGGGTGGCGGCGGTAGGCGGCGATGAGCTTGCCCATGTGTCGTGCCTCGGCGGCGGCGCGGATGTCGAAGTGGTCCCAGAACGGCGCGGGGAGCGTCGGCGGCTGCTGGCGCAGCTCGGTGGCGGCGGCGCACATGCTGCACCAGGGTCCGCGGTTGTCTCGCGCGAGCGGGGTGCTGCATTGCGCGCACCGGTGCGGTTCCGGTGAGGTCATGCGGTCGACTCCCGTCTGTGTCGAGGTCAGCGGTACGTCAATGGAGCATAGACGGCATATACACGCTGTGGATACGCGCCATACCCGAACCGTCGCAACGGATTCAAGGACGCGTAGGTCTGGCTTTAGCACCCCTGAGGATACGGCAGCCAACGTCTCCATACATGTTGCGCATGTTTGATCATGCGCAAATTTATATAGCTGAACATTTCCGCTGAACGATGATGGAAATGAATTGATCACCGGTGTTCGAACTCGGCGAGGTTCGTGCGCTGATGGTAACTCAGGGACATCTGGTCGCTGTCGCAGCGGTGGCTGAGGCAGCGGCCAGATCCGGATCCACTGCAACATCAAACGCGCTGACTGGACGCGCGTAAGGACGCGCGGAGACGCCGTGCCTGTCGGATCACTCGTCGATCGAACTCATGGGGAGGCTTTCGATGGACGAATCCGCTCGGCAGGTTGCGGTGCTCCGGATGAGCAGTGACTGAGGCGGGCGGGGGTAGTCGGTGTCCACATCACATCGTCGAGGGCCCTGGATGTGTTCAGCGGATCTCACCGCACCCGACTGTGGCAGCGGGAATCGCATGGAGCTGTTGAAGCAGTGCTCGGCGGAGCTCGGATTGAGTCGTCCAGCTGCACACGACAGCTCAGAAGTAACGGTCGAACGTGTCCGGTGCCGCACCGCTGCTCGACAACAGCCGCTCGCGGTATTGGCCGTCGACATCTACCTGGGGAGGTTGCAGATGCGAGCGACGATGCACTCGTCGAGGTTCAAGATTGTGCGCCGTCTGGTTCATCAACTGAACGGGTCGCCACGGCCAGGGTCGGGGGCGTCCGGCTTCGCGGTGCGGATCGACTGGCCTGCCGTCGTTGGCAGGTCGGTCAGCCATGACTTCGTACGGTTCGCCACGACTCTGCCAAAGGCGCAACGCTGCGCGGCGAGCGTGCAGAGGTTCTGGCGGCGTGGTCCATTGCGGCCGCTCGCGGTGACGGTGGCGCCGATGACGTGGTCAGAGTTCCTCTCGCATCGGCAGCCCTGCCCGGCGCTGGACTGTCCGACGGCGGCGCCGCTGTACGGGATGTCGGGAGGTGGGCAGGCATGCGTGCAGCAGGGCTGATCCGTCGACACATCAACGGTTTCAACGCATGGCAGTTCATGGTGGGTGCGACGTCACCGATGGCGGTGCTGGTCGGTGGTGTCGTCAACACGTATGCCACCACGGGAGTGCTCGGTACCCCCCTTGCGTTCTTGATCGTCGGCGGTGCTCTGGCGTTGTTGATGGTCGGCTACCTGGCGATGACGAACCGCGAGGGCAATGCCGCGCCCGCGTACGCGTTCCTGGGGCTGGGTCTCGGCCCGAGCTGGGGGATCGCGGGTGGGGTGCTGATGTTCGCGGCGACGAACGCGATCCAGATCTCGTTGTACGGCCTGTTCGGCGCGACCACTGCCGAGCTGACCGGTGTCGGGCATTGGACGGGCTGGGCGTTGGCGGCGTGGGTGCTGGTGGCGGTGTTCGGGTTGGCGAACTTCTCGCTCGGCAAGGTGTTCATCGCGGTCGTCGGCGTGGCTGAGCTGGTGATGATCGGCGCGGTGATCCTGGCCGCGTTCACGCATCCGCACGACGGGCAGGTCAGCACGGCGCCGATGACGGTCGGGGCGTTGTGGGATCAGCGGGCGATGGTCGGTGGGGTCTTCGCGCTGACTGTGGCTGCGTTCGTGGGGGTGGAGAGCGGGGCGGCGTATGCGGAGGAGGGCCGGACCGACAAGACGATGGTGCACGCGACGGCGGTGACGTTGCTGGTGTTGCCGGTGCTGTACTGCGCGATGGCGTGGGCGTTGCCGGTGTGGACCGGCCCGGACCAGATCGTCGGGGAGGCCCGCAACGCCGGCCACAGCGGGTTTCCGTTCACGATCGTCGCGGCTGGCTACGGCGGCGGGATGGTGGCGTTGGCGCAGCTGCTGATGCTGACCAGCTTCTTCATCTCGGCGTTGTCGTTTCATCAGGTGATCGGCCGGTACGTGCACGCGATCGCCCGGGAGGGGGTGATCCCGGCCTGGCTTGCCGACGTCGGTCGTCTCGGCGGGTGCATGGCGGGGGCGACGGCGCCGGCGTCGCTGCTGCAGAGCGGGATCGCGCTGGCGGTGATTGGTGTCTGTGCGTTGCTGCGGGTGGATCCGATCGGTGGGATGTTCATCTGGTTGTCGTCCGGTGCTGCGGTCGGGGTGCTGGTGACGCTGGTCGGGGTGTCGATCGCGACGGTGTTCTACTTCCGTAAGGGCGGCGGTGGTCGCCGTGATCCGCTGATCGTGCGGACCGCGGGTCCGGTGCTGGGCGCGATCGTCGGCAGCGCCTTGGTGGCGGTGATCGTGGTCAACCAGTCGGCGTTGCTCGGGGTGACGAGCGTCGGGTTGCAGGCGGTGATCCCGCTGCTGGTGCTGGTCACGATTGTGGCCGGGTTCTGGTATGCGCGTCGGGTGCGGCGGTTGTGGCCGGACCGGTATGCCGCGGTCGGGATGGGCCGCCCGGACGAGGTCGTGGTCCCGGATCAGCAGGTGGGTTTCCGTGTCTAATCACCCGCAGCCTTATCCCGGCGATGATCCGACCTCCGCGCAGCAGCCGGCCCGGCGTCAGTTGTATCTCGTCCGGCCCGCCGCCGATCCGGACGCGACCGCCCAGCAGCCGACGATCGGTGGGGCCCGCGGTACCGCGTCGGCCGGTACGGAGCCAGCGTGGTTTCATCCGGCGACCCGCGACGGTGAGCGCCCGGATCGGCATTCCGGCGGGACGGAGCACGGCGCAGCTATGGGCCGAGGTCATGACAGCGGCGAACGTGACGGGACCGGGCAGCTGCCCGCGCGGCGCGGTGACCGAGACGTACGGCCTTACGTCAGCGAGGTGTTGGCATCCCCGCAGCAGTACCCAGGGCCGGTGCCTGGCGGGGGCGTCCCAGTGGGTGCGGCACCCGCGTCTGCCCAGTCTGGTTCTGCTCAGTCTGCGCCCGGTCAGGTGACGCCGGATGAGCAGGTGCCGGAGGGCGAGGTGCCGCCGGGGCCGCAGCTGGTGGGGATGCCGTGGCCGCGGCATCCGTTCGATCTTCGACCTCCTTCGCCGGACCTGGGCGGTGCGGTGCCGCGCCGCCCGGACGGGGAGCTGGACCCGGATGAGCGGCCGGCGGTGGCTGATCTGCGGTGGGCGGTGGTCCGCCGCCTGTCCGACATCACGTCGAACCATGCTGAGGCGGCGTGGCGGCTGCGGTACAGCAAGCCGGTGAGCCCGACGCTGGTGGTGTTGCTGTTCGCGGTGCCGTTCGAATATCAGGGGCTGCTGCGGTTCGCGTTGCGCGCTGACGTGCGGACGTGGCATTTGAGCGAACGGGTCGCTGACCCGGCGGCGGTGCTGCGGGAAATGGCGCTGCTCGTGTACCGCGGCTGGCGAAAGCAGGGCCCGGCGTTCGATGTGCGGGCGGCGTTGACGAACCAGGTCGATGAGGGGTGGACGGAGCAGGATCTGCGGCGACGGCCGGAGTTCCTGGGGGTGGCGCTGTCGACGTTGGACACCAGTGTCTACGGGCCGTGGAAGCGGCTGCAGGGCCGGATTGGTTCCGGCGACGACGTGCCCAGCGAGGTTCTGATCCAGTTCACCGACGGCGGCCGGATCAGGGTCATGCGACACGCCGGCAAGGAGTATCACCGCATCGAACGGCAGGCCAGCACGTCGCTCAATCCCGACGGCCGTCCGCCGTATCTGCCGTGGGAGTCCAAGCTTGCGCTGAACGACATCTGGCCCACCGACCCGACCGCGTACGTGTGGCATTTCCTGGCCGAGCTGACCCGGACCGTCTACTGGGGGTGGCCGGCGTGGCGCTGATGACTGCCGGGCCGCTGACCCTCGCCGACGTGCGGGGCCTGCACCGCAGGTGGCTAGCCGGGGCCGAGTTCGACATCGGCTACCCGAACGCCGTCGACTTCGACGTCTCGACGCTGTTGCGCCTGTTCGACGTCACCCTCAACAATGTTGGGCACCCGTTCGCGCCGACCACCGGGTTCTCCGGGCACACCCTGGGATTGGAGCAACAGCTCATCCGGGAGCTCGGCGCCATGTTCCGGTGCCCGCCCGAGCTGGTGACCGGGTTCGTGACCAGTGGCAGCACTGAGGCGGTGAAGGCCGCGCTGCTGCAGGCCCGCCGCCGGTTCCGCCGCCGGGTCGTCGTGTACGCGTCGGCTGCGGCGCATACCTGTGTGGCGAAGGTCGCGGACGAGCTGTGCATGCGACTGCAGCTGGTTCCGGCCGGCCTGGACGGGGTGATGGACGTCGCTGCGCTCACCGAACTGGTGGCGCAGCGTCCGGCAGGTGCGGCGGTCGTGGTGGTGGCGACTATTGGGACCACCATGGTCGAGGCCGTTGATGACGTCCCGGCCGTCCACGCCGCGCTCGATGCTGCCGGCGTCCGCGTGGACCGGCGGTGGGTGCATGCCGACGCTGCCCTGGCCGGCGTTCCCCTGGCCATGCTGGACCCAGCCGATCGGCCGGGGTTCGACTTCGCCGACGGTGCCGACAGCCTCAACATCTCCGGCCACAAGTACCTCGGCGTCCCCACGCCGTGCGGCGTTGTGCTGCTGCGCACCGACCGGTGCCCGGCCGCGGACGAGACACCCACCTACACCGGCGCCCCGGACCTGACCCCGGCTGGGTCACGGTCTGGGCACACCCCGCTGCTCATGCAAGCCGCTCTACGCGGCTTCGGCATCACCGGGCTGCGCGAACGGGCCGCTACCTGCCGACGTAACGCGGCCGCGCTGGTGGAGCTGTTCACGGCGGCGGACGTGCCCGCCTGGCGGCATCCGCTCGGTTTCACCGTGGTCCTGCCGGCACCGTCGGAGCAGCTGCGGGCGCGCTGGCCGTTGCCGGCGCCGGACGACGGCTGGACGCATGTCATCTGCATGCCCGGCAAACGATTCAAGGTCTACCAGCGCTTCGCCAGTGAGTACCTGACCGATCGCCGCAACACCACCAACCGGCACCAGTCCGACCAGCACGCACCCGATCAATGCTCGTCTGACCCAAACCCAAACCCTGACGCCGACCAGCTTGAGGACGCGATCGCATGCTGACCCTGCGAGCACCTACCCGGATCCTGGACAAGGTTGATGCTGTCCGCGCGCCCGCCGATGCGGTCGGCGCGACGCTGTTCAGCGTCCGAGCCGGGCAACTCGTTCACGTCGACCCCGCCCGGAACCGTGTCCAGGACCCTGTCCAGGATTCGGTCGAGGACGGCGGGACCGGATGGATGTGCCAGCCTCTGGGCGCCGGTCATGGACGCGGCTGCCGGCTCGTCCTGCACGATGTCGACCTGGCGACCGCGCTCGCCCCGGATCGGCTGACCAGCGACGGGCGCCCGGATCCGGACCGTGACCCGGCCGCGTACCTGGCCGCGTGGTGCAGCCGCGTCTGGCAGCAGCACAGCTCCCATTTTGGGCCGGTGGCCGACCAGCTCGCCGCCGTCGCCCGACCGATACCGGGATCCGGCGGGGCGCCCATCGCGCTCACCGACCGCGACAGTCTCCGCCGGTACGCCCTGCGTGCCCACCGGCATCCGGTCGGGCTACAGAACTCCCTGGCCAAACTGGGACACGCGGGCTTGGTGATGGCAACGACCGTCGAGGGCGTTGCCGCAGTCGCCCTCACCTTCGGGCTTCGTGTTCACCGCCCCGAGACGCAGCACGCCGACCTGGTCGCCGCGGTGATCGGGTCATGACCAGCGGGCAGTGCGCGCGACGGTCACTCGTGTGGGCGAGGCGCGGATGAGTGCCGTACGCGGTGCCCCGAATGAGGACGTGCAGCGGCTCCGCGCCCCGGTGCTAGCCCCGGTGCTAGGTGTGCTGCCCGGGCCGGATGAGGAGCCCGTGTCAACGGCCGACCTCGGCACAGCCCTGCAGCTGACCCCGTACGAGGTGCGCCTCGGCAGCTCGGCGGCCAGAACCCGGGCCTGTATCGCCCGACTTGCCGTGACCGCCAACTGGGAACCCTCTTCCGGTGCGCAACGCCGTCTGACCGTCGTCGCTGGCGTCGCTGGCGTCGCTGCGGTGCTCACGGTGCTGCTGTTCGCGGCGCTGATCACGCTGTGGCGCGCCGATGACGACATCTGGCCGTCGGGCCTTTCCACGTACCTCAGGGCGGCGGTCCACGGCAGCCCACTGGCAGGTGTCCTGGATCGTGGAGCTTGGCAACGTGGTTGGCCTGTCACTGTCGCGGCGAACACGTGGCGGTCCGTGTGGCCAGCCGTGTGGCCGGCGCTTCGGCCATCGGTGTGGCCATCGGTGTGGCCGGCCGTGGTGCACGACTTGGCGGCCGGCCGATGACCGCCATCGGCCGCGGAACGCGCGTTGCTGTGCCGTGTGTCGGTCTATGGCTGGGCGCGCCGGCATTGCAGCTGAGCGCTCTGCTCACGTACGCCTACGACAGGTCTTGTGGCCGCATCGCTGCATCGGCAGATCCCCTTCCGGACCTGTCTGCCGCGGCACCGGCTGTCGTCGCCCCGTCCGGCACCACGCCGCTTACCCGTGCTGGGAGCCGGTCGTGATCAATGCGATGAGCAGCACATCGTTCGCAGCGGCAGCGGCGTCGACGACCGTCCAGGACATCCTTGCCCGCTTGCGCGATCTCGCCGTCCTCGACGGCGATCGGCTCGCGGTCATCGACGCGCACCGGGTCGTGACGTTCGCCGAACTGTGGCATGCAGGCTATGAGTACGTCACACAGTACCGATCCGACCGGACGGTACGTCCGGTGCCGGCCCGGCCCTATGCCGCGACGATCACGACGGCCCTCGGCATCTGGCTCGCCGGCGGTATCCCGATGCCGGTTCCGGCTGCCACCCGCATGACGATGCTCGACCCGCTGGTGCTTCAGGTCGACAAGATTGGGCACTGGTGCCAGCCGTGGCGGGCGCACCTGCACACCGAACCCGGCGGCCAGCGGCTCTATGTTGCCGGCGGCGAACCACCAACGAACCCCCGCGTCGGCGACGCGCTCGGCCTTGCCGCCGGTGGCACCGCGCTGCTGTGCGCGCCCCTGTCGGCTGCGGCGGTGTTCGACACTGCGGTGCGGCAGCTGATGCTCGGCGGGACGGTCGTGCTGCGGCCGCAGTTCAGCCCGCAGGACTGGCTGGCCACCGTCGTGGAGACCGGCGCAGACTGGGCCGTCCTCGCTCCCGGGCAGATGGTGGGTTTGATCCAGCAGCAGGAGGATCTGCCTGGCTGGCTCGATGTCGCCGTCCGCACCCTGCACCGGATCGTCGTGCCCGCGGCGGTCCCGGCGATCAACGTCGGCTACCTCGCCGCGCTCACCGCGCACACCGGCGCCGCCGTCACCACCTGGTATCACGCCCCGGTCTACGACGGCGCGCTCAGCACACCCGGCGGGGACCCGGCCACGCTGACCCCGCTGCCCGGCGTGCTGCTGCGGACCGTCGACCCGGCCGGCCAGCCGACGCCGCCTGGCATGGCTGGGCTGATCGAGGCGTCCAGCAGCAGCGGCGCCACCGCGCACCGCGCCGACCAGCCGTGCACACCGGCCGCGCAGTGGCGCACCAGCGGCGACATCGGCACCATCGACGGCGACGGCCGGCTCACGCTGCGCCGCCTGGACCGGGCCCGGCACTACCGAACCTCCGCCGGGCCGGCGGATACGGCGAAGGTCCGCGTGGCCGCGCTGCAGCAGACGCTCAACGCGCACCCTGGCGTCGCCTCCCACGCTGTGCATGTCGTGCCCGACGCCGGCGGTGTACCCCGCGCCCATGTCCGAGTCCGCGCGTCGACCGCGTCGCTGACCTCGGCGGCCCTCGCCCGGCACTGCGCCGCCCTGGACACCCCATGCCCGGCCGAGCACATCACCATCACCAGCAGCGGTGAGCTATGACGCCGATGACCCGACCCGGCGCCTGCCGGACACCTGCCGCCGCTGAGGCCGGCGGCAGCCGATCGAGCTGTGTACGCCACCAGCAAGGGCCCGACGACGGGTCCCTCGCCGCCAGCACGCTGCCGCCGCCCGGCGCCACCGGGTTCGAGGACACCTTCATCCGTGTGCTGCACGCTCTTGCCGGCACACCCACTGGCGCCGCTGCGCTGCTGCCGCTGGACGTGAGCGGCTGTGACGGCCGGTGCGCCGTTCCGGCGTTCTACGACCACGCGACCGGAGCCTGGCGGCACTTCAGCAACCTCAGCCGCTGTCACCGTCCAACCACCACACCTCCCGGAAGCGACTGCCACCGATGACGCAGCAACGCTCAACCCGCGACAGCGCGGGCGGCGCACCGCCCGGCAGCCCCGCGGTAGACGGCCCGCCGACACTGACGTCAGTCACCATCGACTGGATGACGGCGGTCTGCATCGCCGCGGACCTGGCCGAGCACGGCGGCGACGACGCCTACGTCGTCGAGTTGCTCGCCGGCCCGCTCGGCGGCGTCGACCCGGCCACTGCATGCCCGGATCACCTGCTGATCAGAGCAGCCGTCCTGTACGCCCGTGCTGTCGACCCGGCACCCGACCCGGCGCCCGTGGCTACCTCAGGGGCGTCGTCCGGCCCGGTGGCGGATGATGTCGCGTGGGCCCGCTACGCCTACCGGGCGGCCCGCGCCCTGTACGGCATCGACCATTCGACGGCCCTTGAGGCGACCGAGACGCTCGCGCTGGTCCTGGCCAGCCGTGACCAGCACAGCGAGGCATACGCGTTGCGGCGCGACGTGATCCAGTTGCATCTGGACCGTGGTGACGTCGACGCTCACCTGGAAGCCCGGATCACCCTCGCCGCGCACCTGCACGACATGGGCCGGTGCGGTGAAGCGATCCGGGACGCCATCGCCGCCTGGCAGCAGTGGAGCACCCGCCACGACCCGGCCGACCCGGTGTCGGAGCCGATGGCGTTGCACGTCGCGAGCATGCTGCTCGCGTGCGGCCGGACCGACGAAGCCGTCGCAGTCATCGACGCCGCCGACCTGCACCTCGGCGCCGACACTGACGCCGCCGGTGCGGTGAGCGGTGCCCGGGACGAGTTCCTGGCCATGTTCGCCGCGAGCCAGATCGTGCACCGGGTGGTCTGTGCCCGCCGCCTCAACCACGCCCTCATCGCAGCCGCAGCTGCTGTCGGCGACGATCGGGGCGCCTGATGACCCATTGCCAGCCAACCCTCACCAGCCGAGCACTCAGACAGGAACCGAGGCAGGAAGCTGGGCGGACACGCAGGCGCTCGTATCGCGGCGTCGGCCGCCCCGGCAGGGTCGTCCGTTCCACCATCGACAGTCGTCCGGCGCGCCGGATCGAAGCAGACGCCGGCCGCAGTCCCCGGAGTCACCGCACCGTATGGCGCGACGACGTCCCTACCACGGTCGGGCGGCCGGTTGGGCTCGCTGGGGTGCAGTGTGTCGGGTCGGTCCTGCCGACGGGTCAGGCGGTGACCGGGCGATGAAGGTGCGGATGCCTCGGTTGACGCGCCGGGCGACGGTGAAACGCGCCGCGGCACTGCTCAATGAGGGCCACGCTGATGAGGCACGGGCGTTGCTGGTGCGCGTGCTCGGTCACCGTGACGCCGCCACGACCCGCCCGGACGAAGTTCTGTTCGACGCCGCCGTGCTGTACGTCGACGCTGTTGACGCCGACCTTGCCGCCGTCCCGTCCGCGATCGCGTGGGCTCGATACGCGCACCGGACGGCGCAGCAGTTGCACGACGGTGACCTGGAGATCCTGCAGGACGCCGCACAGATCCTTACCGTCGCCTTGAACGCCCTTCCGGCACCGACAGAGGCGTTCAACCAAGCGTGCCGGGAGGTGATCCACTACGCCCGCCAGCGCGGCGACCTGGCCACCGCTGTGCGGACACAGGGCGCGCTCGCCTCGTCGCTGCATGCCTCCGGCCAGTGCGCGGCGGCGGCAGCAGAAGCGGTCGCCGCGGCGCACATGTGCCCACGACATCCGGCGCAGGCTGCGTACGAGGCGATGGCATCCGCGTTCGTAATCCTGGACGTCTGCCACCAGCACGAGCAAGCCGCTGAGATCGCCGCCCAGTTCCTGGTCACCGACCTGCCCACCGAGCTGCCGTTCGCCCCGTTGCTGGACATCACGCAAGAGCTCGGCCCGAACCTGCACGCGCACACCGCGCAGTTCCACCACGGCGAGCCATGCCCACTCCCCGGCTGTGCGGTGCCCGCCGACCCCAGCGATGTGCACACCCCGACGAACGGCGATACAGACGCAGCAGCGGCGCAAGCCACGGCCCGAGCCGCGATGGAGGGCGGGGTCGGTTATCCCGCGATCGTGCTGCGGTTGTGTGCGGGGCTGCTGGCAGGGCACGACCCGGTGGACGCGCCGGTCCACGGTCCGCTCGCCGACATCGCCGACCGGTACGCGTGCCTGACCGACCCCGTAGCCGATCTGCAGGCGAGTCCGATGGCGTTGGCGTGGGCCCGGTACGCCCATCGTGTCAGGCTGTCCCTGCTGACCGATGCGGCGCAGATCGAGACGGCGACGGACGTGTACGCCGAGACGCTGCGCCGGCACGGGCACCCGGACGCGGCGGAGACCGCGTGGCGTGACGCCGTCCGGCACGCTGCCGCCCGCGGCGACCCCGAGGGTCTTGACGTCGTCGACGTCTGCCGCGCGAAACTCGCCCAGGTGCTCTACGGCGAAGGCCGCTGCGACGAGAGCCTGGACGAGATCCGTGCCGCGGTGCATGCCTGGCGGGACCGGTACCCGCAGCCGGACGTCGTGGGTATCGGGCTGGCGGTGCAGGCGGCGTTCATGCACGGCGGCTGCCACCGCCACGACGAGGCTGGGCAGTACGGCAGCCGGATCCACGTCGACGTGCTGTCAGACCGTCAGCAACAGCGGTACATCCGCGGGTTGGTCGGTTCCTTCGCCGAGCAAGGGCAGGCGCACACCCGCGCTCACCACGCCGGCGAGCGGTGCGACGACCCGTCATGTCTGATCACCCTGGTCGCCGCATTGCACGGAGCCGACGCGTCGGCCGACGTAACTGACGGCGTGCTTGCCGACGCTGCGGGAGTGTTTGCCGGTGTGCGGGAGGCGGGTGAGGCGGCGCTGGCGTTGTTCGCCGAGCACCGGGACGCCGACGTGTCGCAGCTGCTCGCAGCGTGCCTCGCCGACTTCGACCCGGCGACCGTCGCACCCCACGACGATCTGATCGCTGTCGCCACGATGTATGCCGTCACCACAGCGGCGGGGCCGGACGCCAGCCCGTCGCCGCGGGCGTGGGCGTACTACGCGTACATCAACGATCGGCAACGGTGGCCCGATCGGGTGGGCCGGTGGACCGCCACAGGCCGGACCGCCGCGCGCCGGGCGGACGAGGACGGCTGCCACGACGACGCCATCGAACTCGCCACGCAACTGCTCACCGCCGCACTGGATCATGGCAGGTCGCTCGAGCAGGCTGAGATCCGGCTCGACCTCGCCGACTACCTGCTCAACGTCGGCCGCTGCGCTGTCGGTGTCCACCACGCCCGCATCGCCTGGCCGACCATCCCGCACGATCAGCCACCCGCCGGGGAACGGGAACGGTTCGACCGGCTCCTCACCGGCATCCGCGCCGCCTACCTGCTCGGCGGCTGCCACCAGCACGGCGACGCCGTATCGGTCATGTTCGACGCCCTCGAACGGTACGCCGGCCCAGAACCCACCGGTCCCGGCCGGGCCGATCCGGACCCGCTTGATCCGGACGTCCGCGAGCAGCGCTGGCAGTCCGCTCTCACCGCCTACGGCCAGCGACGGGAAGCGCACCGCGCCGTGCATCGCCACGGCCCCTGCGACGACGACCACGAGGGCGGAACCCTCACCGCCGAGCAGCACACCGCCGACATCGTCGAGCTGATCCACGCTCGCAGGAACCGGGAGATCCGCGCATGACCACCGCCCTGACTCGGATCGCCGTCGCGGCCAGCGTCGGTTTGATGCTGGTACCGGTGGCGGGCCTCACCACCGGCCGGACGACCGCTGCCGACGCTGGCTCCACGCTCGTGCCGACGTGGCGCGGCAGGGCACCGTTCGCGTCGACGGCACCGGCTGGTGGGACACCCCAAGGCGCGTTGCTGGACATCGCCCAGCACGCCCAGCCCGCCGCCAGCGACCGCCATGCCGGCAGCGCCAGCTGCCTGCACCTAAGACGCTGGACCCGCACCCCCGGCCTCCGGGTCATCGAAACGACGTCGATCCTGCTGGTCAACCCAGACGGATCGGGGCTGCTGTGGCAGCAGCGCACCTCCGACCCGGACGCCCTGCCGACTGTCACGCAGTACGCGGCAGGTGACCTGTCCGGCCCGATCGGCGAGCCCATCCCAGCCGACGCGGTCCGCC
This sequence comes from Dactylosporangium cerinum, assembly GCF_042653625.1. Lineage (NCBI taxonomy): Bacteria > Bacillati > Actinomycetota > Actinomycetes > Micromonosporales > Micromonosporaceae > Dactylosporangium > Dactylosporangium cerinum. The sequence continues at coordinate 42,658 of NZ_JBHSIU010000126.1, forward strand.
TCGCCGACGCGGTCACCGCCGCCACCCCTCCCGGCAGCGGATCGGCCCCCGTCGTCGCCGTCCTGCTCGACCTGGTTTCCGTCCGGACCCTCGACCGCGTCCACCGCGCCGCCGTCATCCGGGTCCTGGCGATGCTGCCCGGCGTCGAACTGCTCGGACAGTCGCCACGCCACGACAGCGGCGTCCTGGAGTTCCAGTTCTCCGACGCCAGCGGCAACCCGATCAACGTCGACATCGACCCGGACACCGCCGAGATCCTCGGCTACCAGCTCGGCGGCCACACCAACCTGCAGTCGAGCACGACCACGCTGATCCAGCGGCGGACCCGTTGCGCATGCCCGCCCGCGCCCCAGGCCGGCTTCATGTCTGCGGTGCTTCGCACCGGCGTCCCACCGTCCGCTGGGTGCGTCGTGCCGCCCGGCGGCCCGTACTTCCACCCCGCTGACACAGTGCAAGGACCACGCCCATGACGACACCCATGCCCATACCGCCGTCTCACCGGCCGCCGGACGGCGCCGGAACCAGCACGGGAAACATGACGGGAAGCACCACGTTCGACACCAGCGTCGCGCACCCGGCCCGCCGGTACAACTACTTGCTCGGCGGCAAAGACAACTTCGCGGCCGACCGTGCATCCGCGCACGGGCTGATCGAGGTGTTCCCGGCCGTGCGCACGGCCGCGGTCGAGAACCGGCGGTTCTTGGAGCGGGTCGCGCGTCACCTCGCCGAACAGGCCGGCGTGCGGCAGTTCCTCGACATCGGCACCGGCATCCCCGCCGTACCCAACGTCCACGAGATCGCCCAGGGCATCACCCCGGACGCCCAGGTCGTCTATGTCGACAACGACCCGATCGTCATGACCCACGCCCGGGCCTTGCTCACCAGCAACGCCCTCGGCGCCACCGCCTACGTCGAAGCCGACGTCCGCAACCCCGCCGCGATCCTCCGCAGCCCGGACCTGCGCGCCACCCTCGACTTCACCCAGCCGATCGCGGTGCTGCTCATCGCCGTTCTGCACTTCCTGACCGACGACGACCAGCCGTACGACGCCGTCGCCGAACTTACCGCCGCGATGCCGCGCGGCAGCTTCCTCGCCATCTCCCACACCACGTTCGACCCGCTCCCCGGCGACGTCCGCCGCCGGTTGACCGCCCTCACCGACCCCGCCGCCGGCCACGGCCCGTTCCGACCCCGCACCCACGAGGAGGTGGCCCGTTTCTTCGACGGTGCCGGCCTCCTCGACCCCGGCCTCGTCTCGGTCGTGGACTGGCATCCCGACAACACCGGCGTGCCGCACGCCACGCCCGTCGAGGCCATCAGCTACGCAGGCGTTGCCCGGCTGCCGTAGCCGCAACTTCCGGATCGCACCGACCACGTCGGATCAACCCTGCCAGGCGGCCGAACCCGGTCACCTCTACCAGCCGCACCAGCCAAGGAGTGCCCGTGACGCTCGACCGTGCCCGCAACGCCCGACCCCGCGTCGGCGTGTGGCTGCCGGAGGTGCCGTGAAGAACGAACAACCAACCGGACGCATGCCCAGTACACCGAGCCTGACGCGACCGTGACGGGCGGTGGCAGGCATGCGGCGCCGGAAACGCCGACAACGCTGGTCGACCAGGCCGGTGCGCGACTGGCCGCCTACGACTTCACCGGCGCCTATCAGCTGCTCGTGGAGGTCCGCTCTCTCCTCGAGCACGGCGTCCCCGTCGAGGACGTCGACGCGGTCGACGCCACCCGCATGCTCGCCGACACGCTGCTGGCCATGGGACAGCCCGACCGTGCCGCCGATGTGGTCGCCGAGCTCGCGGCGCGGCCCGGTCTCGGCCCGTACCAGTCAGCCATGCTCACCGTCACCCAGGCGCGGCTGCTCACCGCGCAGGACCGGCTGGACGAGGCAGCAGTCTGCTACCGCCACGTCATCGACCGCAGCACCGGCGGCCGGGAACGGATGCGCTGGCCGGTGCTGCTGGCAACGGCAGGCGCCGCCGCGCTCACCGCCGCCCAGGGGCGGCCGGCGACGGCCGAACCCGCCCTGATCGCGGCCTACACCCGCCTCGCTGAGGAGTACGGCACCAGCCACACCGACGTCGTGCGGGTTGGTGTCGAACTCGTCCGGGTGCGCAAGCAGGCCGGCGGGGACGTTGCCGCTGCGCGGCTCGCGGCCAGGCTGCTACCAGCAGCGACTGCGGGTCTCGGCCGGCACCACCCCTTGGTCGTCGAGCTCGGCGGCTACGTCGATGACCGCACCGTCCAACCCCGCGGCCGTGAGAGGGCACCGGGCGCCGCACCGTCTGTGCAGGCCACGGCATTGCCGGCAGTGCCATCACGCGGGCCGTCCCCGCGTTGCCGGGGCACGGCACGGCGGCGGTCGCTGCCCTACTGGGCGCTCGTCGCCGCTGTCGTATGTCCGGCGGTCGCGGCGGCGACCGCGGCCACGGTGCTCGCCATCACCACATTCTTGCCTGCCCGCACCCCGGGCGCGGCCACACAGCCGACCACACAGCAAGCGACGGTGCCGGTCGTTGCCAGGAGTTTCTGGTCGCCGTCGTACCCCGCGGCAGGTGGCGTGCGGATCGTCCGGGACAGCGGCACCACCATCGACGTCGCCTGGACCGACCCGACCGGCGGCACCCGGCCCACCATCCTGTTCCTGACCAAAGACGACACCCCGCCAGTCGTCGCCGCGACCGTACAGGCCGCCACCACCAGCCATCGGCTCACCGGCCTGGACCGCCGCGCCCGCCGGTACTGCGTCAGCGTCGCCATCGCCTACAGCACAACCACGCTCGCGCGTGCCCCAGACGTCTGCACCAGCAGACAAGCGCCCGCCACCTCGAACACCCGCGCCGGTATCCTGCCGAACTCCACGCCGGCCACATCCACACCGCGAAGCCCGTGAACGCAACTGGCTTGGAGAAGCTGAAGGGCTCCAGGCCACGCTCGTCGCCGCCGAGCAGAAACTCGCAGCGATGGATGCCACCGTTGCGCGTAAGGACGATCAACCTCGGCATGCCTACCAGGCCCTGCCCAGAGTGACTGTGGTGAACTACCCCGCCAGCGGGCCGCCCGACCATTACTGGGTTGCAGGCGCCTACGACGGAGCTCGCCTAGCAAGCAGCATCGGGCAGACAGGGCTGGCGGAGGATTGACGGAACTAAGCCAAAAGCTCCATACTAAGTTCCGTCATTCCGGCGAGAGGAGCACGATGACGAAGATCGAGCAGCTGATCGAGGTGCTGAAGGACCTTTTGAACGCTGCCACTCCCGGGCAGAAGCTTGCATCGGTGGAGGAGCTTCAGGACTCCATCCCGGGTGGTGCCGGTATCGGCACTGTCATCCGCGCCGTTCAGCAAGCTCAGGCGATGGGGCTGCCCATCGTGGCGGTGCGTGGCCAAGACGGAGGGTACTTTCGCGGCCCTTACGAGAATCGGGTCGCGCCGATGGCGGTTACGGATGGCGTCGATGTTGCTGCGCTCCTTGCGCAGGCCCACGAGATCCGTCGTGCTGTTGACGAGCTCATCGCTCACCTAGCGACTGCTGCCGCCTAAGATTCGCGTCTGCCATCGCCTGGAGGCGGGTGACTATCCGGCTCCAGGCGATGATCGGATCGAGAACTCCAGTAGGCATCGATTTCATCGAGGCCAGTGAATCAAATGCCAGAACGGCGGTGAGGTGACCACCGAATCGACGGTGGCCGCAGACATCGCGGCGAGCACATCACGGGCGTCACTGAGGTGCAGCCGGACCGGCCAGCGTGCCGATATTCGAACCCCCGCAGCCCGTCGCCGGCAGTATCGCTGGGGTGCTCATGTTGGCACCGCCCAGCGCTGTGGTGCGAGGAGCAGACACAGCGCGGCGGCAGCCTGCTGCGGGACGACCCCGTTGCCCAGGACCCGCAGGGCGCGGGTGCGGGGCAGCCCGAACTGCGGGTCGGTGACCCACAGCTCGGGCAGGCCCATCAGCCATTCCACGAACGGTGGGGCGAGGACGGGTTTGCTGTGCCGGCCCGGCTGGGACGGGTTCGGCACCGGGCGGCCGATGAGGAGTTCCCAGCGGGCGACGGCAGTGGCGTAGCTGCCCCATCTGCTCTCGTCTGGGGTGCCGAACCCGGACGGCGGGTCGGCCATGTCGGTGGCCATGTCGGTGGGCTCGGTCGGCCGGTCGGGCACACGGACCGCTGCGGAGGGCAGGGTCAGGTCGCCGTGTGAGCCGCGCTGTGCCGGGCAGCCTTTGCTGCCGTCGGTGGCTCGCGGTGTCGGCAGGAGCCGGGCTGCGTCGGTGAGGGTCCGGCCGGGGTGCCCGATGAGAGGGATGGTCCGGCCGGCGGTGGCGTTGGCCGAGGATCGGCTGCCCGCGACCGTGGGGGTGGGCAGCAGCGCACCGTGGGCGAGGCTGTCCAGGCTGGGCCGGACCGCCGCGCCGGGGGATAGGGATTGGTTGGTGCCGTACGGCACGGCGGTCGGGGTGGGGAGGCGGTGGTGGCGGGTGCCGCTGGGTTCGATGAGGTCGGGGAGCCCGTACTGGTGGCCGACGCCGCGGCCGTCACGGGCGCACGGCGTCGGCAGAGTGTTTGCGGAGGCGGTGTTGGTCGGCGGCCAGCAGGAACAGCCGGTCGCGGCGGTGGGCGGCGCCGATGTCGGATGCGCGTAGGCATGCCCAGCGCGTGTCGTACCCGATCGCGGCCAGGTTGGCGTGGACGACGTCGAAGCCCCGGTGGAGGAGGGCGGCGACGTTCTCCACGAAGACGAGCGGTGGTCGAAGGACGCGAATGGCGTCGGCGACGGCGGTCCAGACGCTGGAGTGTTCGCCGGTGATCCCGGCGCGTTTCCCGGCGTTAGAGATGTCCTGGCATGGAAACCCGGCGGTGAGGATCTCGACCGGTTCGACGGTGCTCCAGTCGATGGTGCGGATGTCGCCGAGGTTGGCGACGTCGGGCCAGTGGTGGGTGAGGACGGTGCGGGCGTGTGGGTCGGTTTCGGCGTACCAGGCGAGCCGGCCGCCGAGGACCCATTCGACGGCGAGGTCGAGGCCGCCATAGCCGGTGCACAGCGACCCGATCCGCGGCCCGCTGCTGTGGTGGCCGTCGGGTCCGCCGGGATTTCCGGCTGCGGTGTGCCGGCCCGACGGGTTGCCGGTGGGGCGATCACTCATGCCACCTCCCGCACCGGAGTCGGCCCGGTTGTGGAGTCGGTGGTGGTGTCGCCGGGGTGCGGGCAGGTCCACGGCCCGCACCCCGGCATGTCCACGTCAGCTGTCGCCGGTCTCGGCCGCAGCAGCACCTGGTCGAGCGGGACCCGTTGGCGGTGCAGGAAGAACTGCCCGCGCAGCGGATGTCCGTCGGCGTTGGCCCGCGCGGAGCCGTGCCGGATGGCTGCGTCGAACGCGACCGCGTCCGCCCATTCCGCCGGGCTGTCCGCCTTCAACGTGGCCCAGAACCCGTCGTCGTGGAACGGGCACCCGAGGCAACTCGACTTCGGGGTGCCGGGCAGGCCGTGCCGCTCGAGGTAGGCGACGCAGTCGCTGCGCTGCCACCCGAGGTCCAGCAGCGGGAAGACGTTGCGCATGTAGCCGACGTCGGCGTCGCGGGCGCGGCCGATCTCGTCGACCGAGATCCCGATCGTCATGTCGGCGACGACACCAGCCGGTACCCGCCGCGGGTGCGGGTAGCCGAGCCGGCGCCGGACCTCCGCCTTGATCGGTTTGATCTTGTACTCGGAGGTGCACTGCCGTCGAGCCATGCCGCGTTCGCCGTTCGGTCCGAGCATGAACAGGGGCATGGACGCGAAGCGATGCTTCGGGTCGATCGCATCGGCGCGGATGTGCCCGGCCGACACCCGCACGATCGGGATGCCCGCGTCGGCGGCGATCCGCTCGAGCCGGTCGAGGTGGTCGTAGACGGCGGCGGGCTCCCAACCCGTGTCGGCGAAGACTGCTGCGGCGAATGTCGGGATCTCGCCGCGGGCGGCCAGCAGCAACGTGGCCGAGCTCTGGACGCCAGCCCCGAGGCTGAGATATCGGTGGATGGATGTGCTCATCCGCGGCCCACGGCATCGTCCTGTATGGACGGTGTGATCGGTGCGACCGGTTTGGTGAAGATCAGCACGTCCTCGTGGGCGATGAGGTGCATCGGCGTGCCGGCGGCGCGGGCTTTACGCACGGACTGCAGCTGGAAGAAGCTGGGCCGGGCGACGAGCTGCCCGTCGCGGACCGCGGCAAGCAGCGCCACACACCGTTCCGTCGGTACCAGTCCGGCGCGGATGCCGGCGCCGATGACGGCGGAGGGCAGGTCGACGAGTTCGCCCTTCTTGCGCCAGGGCCGGGCGGTGACCACGACGGTCCCGCCGGGGCGCAGCAGCGTCGCGCAGCCGCGCAAGATCTGCGCGAACCCATCGGCGAGGCCAGTGAGGTCGCGGTAGGCGAGGTTCCCGCGGTCGGTGCCGTCGTTGTACCGGTTGTCGCGGATGTCGAGTTCGTCGCCGGTGCGGACCAGGCCGTGGACGGTCGGCCCGTACGGCGGTGATGTCACCACGAGGGCGGCCTGCCCGATGAGGACGGCGGGGACGAGGGACAGGATGTCGGTGGCGTCCCCGCGGATGATGCCGCCCCGGCCGGCGGCGCCCTGAGTGTGGGCGTGGCGGAGGTTGGCGTCGGCGATGTCGGACCAGCGGGACTCGTACTCGATGCCGAGCGCGTCCCGTCCGGCGTGCACAGCCTCGACGAGGGTGGTGCCGATCCCGGACATCGGGTCCAGGACGAGGTCGCCGGGGTCGGTGTAGGCGTCGATGGCGTGCGCGGCGATCGCTGGCAGCATTCGGGCGGGGTGCTGGACCGAGTCCGGCACGTACCGGCCGCGGCGCTGGACCGGGCCGGTCCGCTGCGCCGTCGCCCACACCGACAACCCCGCCAGGGAAGGGGCAGCCAGGGCGGGCCGGTCCGGGTTGGTGTCCGCAGCAGTGGTGGCGCTGGCGGCGGTGCGATGCTGGGCATCGTAGGCCCGGTGCCGGCCACCCGGACCGTTCCGGCGAGTGCCGGTGCCGTCGGTGGGGTTGGTCGGGGTGGTGGTGCCGTGGCCGGGCCCGTCCGGGTCGGCGGCTACAGCGGTGCGGGACTCAGCCATGGCTGGCCTCCCCGCTGCGGTCGGCCCGGGGGGAACTGCCACGGCGACGGGCCGTGGTGCCGGTGACCGGGGTGAAGACGAGCAGGTCGGCGTGGACCCGCAGGTGCGTGACCGTCCACTGCTCGCCGGCTTTGTCGGCGCGGGCCTTGGACAGGGCGAGGAGTTCCTCATCGTCGAGGTGATAGACGAACGCGTCGCCGTGCTCGTCGCTGCTGGTGTCGGCGGCGACGGCGACGATGTGCTGCAGGTAGCCGAGGCCGACCTGGGTGGCGGCGGTGGCGATCGGGCTGAAGTCCTCCGGGGTCGCGGCGAGCCCGGCGGGCACGGCCACGATGAGGACGAGGCAGCCGCCCGGGCGCAGCAGTTCCCGGCATGCGGTGAGCAGCCAGGCCAGCCGGATCCGGTTGGGGACCGCGTCGGGGTCCAGGGGCCAGGTCGCGACGACGAGGCTGGTCAGTCCGGCGAGGGACACGCCGTCGGGGATCGGGACGACCGGCGGTGCGGTCGGTGGGAGGTGCGGGTCGGTGAGGTCGTCACCGAACCAGTCCGCGAGGGACCCGGCCAGCTCGACACTGTCGGCGGTGAGGTCGGTGTCGAGCTCATCGTCGGCCTGCGTCTCCAACGTGCTGTTCTCGTCGTCGAGGGTGCTGGTGACGGGGCCGATGATGAGGCTGGCGACGTCGGTGAACCAGGCCCGGTGGTGCCGGCGTCCGCCGGTGGTGCTTGCGGTGGTGAGGGCGTGGTCGGCGGTGAGGTCGACGACGGCCTCGCCGGGGCGGCTGTAGGCGGCGACGAGCCGCCGGGCCAGCCGGGCGGGAATGCTGGGGCCGTGGTCGCCGCTGGTGCGGGCGGTGCGCCAGACGGTGATCGGGACCGGCGGGTCCCCGGCGACGATGTCGACGAGCGGCTGCTCGGCATCATTGGCGCCGGAGGCGCCGGGCGTCCCGTCCGGATCGGAGTAGAGGTCGGTGGACTGGTGGTGCGGCGGGTGCTTGCTCATATGGCTGTCGGCTCCGCGCCGCGCCGGGAAGCGCTGACACCCTCCTATCCGGGTTTGTGAGCCGTGGCGAACGCCCCCAACGCTCACAGCCGCTCACAGCACGCCGGACACCGCTCACAGCCACGCACTGCACGCTCACAGCAACGGTCGGTCATCGAGCTGGGGGCGTTGGGGCTCGCAGCGGTATCTACCGTCAAGACCGCGGCCACTCGCAGTCGCTCACAGCCACTCACGGCGGCATCGGCTTCAAACCTCAGGTCGCTCACAGCGGCTGGAGTCCAGCTGCCGAAACCCGGCCGTGCGCGTCGCGGTCTACATGCCCCGCTGGCCGCACCGGCGTCTCCGTTCCCATCCGGATGTAGGTGCCAGTGCGGCGTGAGGGTGGTTGTCGGGCGTCGCACGGGGCGGCGCAGCGAGCGTCGATAGCGATGCTCTGTCCGCCGATGATTGCGGGCAGTGCCGGCGCCTGAGGCAATGCCGGTGCTGCTGTGGGTGGTGTGGGCGTGACGGTGGTTCGTAGTCACCGCCCACTGCGGTGACCAAAGGAATCGATGATCTTCTGTGGCGTGCAGTGCGTGTCAGTCGACGATCTTCCGTGACATGACTCCCATGTCACTCGACGATCTTCTGCGACATCCGCACGGTGTCAATTGATGACCCTCTGTGCCACGCTCGGATGTCAATCGGCAGGCATCTGTGTCGTGTGGCGGCGTCATGGCCGCCGGGCCGGGGCCGTGCCGTGACGGTTGCCGTGAGTGGCGACGGGTGCTGTGAGTGGACTACTGGGCGCCGTCCGTGGTTGCGATCGCAGCAGTCGGCATGGCGTAGCCAGTGTGGGCATCGATGAAATCAATGTGCAGCTCAATGCATGTTGTACGAACTGATGTCAACGATCACAGCCAATGCTGGAGATCGTGTGACGCGGCCGGTCGGTGTCGTGGCGCGCGGTGGCGCCGACCATCCGGATGCGCCATTGACCGGCACTGTCAGTGACCCGTGAGTGGTGCGTGGCGCAATGGCACCCAGGACGCCGCGGTGACAGGCCCGCGATATCCATCCGCGATCTTCGTTGTCATAGGAGCTTGTGACATGACCGTGTCCACCTCCATGGACCACACTACGAACCGCCCGGACGCCGGCGCCGACACCGATGACACCGCCCGTGACACGGCTCGTGACACGGACGGCGCCGCTGCCGGACCCCGTCCAGCGACCACCGGCACGGCCCGCGCCGTGCCCGGTCGTAGACCAGCCGACCCCGGCCAGGCCGACGGCACCAGCGGCGCCGATGACGAGGGCTGGCCGTCCTCGCCGTTCGCGTGCGTCGACACCGCGTTCACCGCGCTGGCCACCGGCCCGGACCCGCTGAGCATCGACCTGACCGACCTGGACCCCGACCTCGGCCTGCCCGACGGGGTGGTCAGCGTGGCGGTGCTGCGCACCTGGCTGGCCGAGCACCCGCGGGATTGGCGGGCGTTGGACGCGGTGTGGCGGGAGCTGATCGTCCGAGCACGCCTCGACGGCCCGGCCTGGGTCGTCGTCGCGACCGCCGTGGCCCTGCCCGGCCTGGTCCGCCATGCGGCGACTCTGGTCGCAGGCGGCTGGCACGGCGACCCCGACGACATCGACGCCGAGGTCCTGACCGGGTTCCTCACTGCCCTGCGCGACCACGTCGACGTGACCCGCCCCGCCCCGTACGCCCAACTGTGCAGGGCCGGGCAGCGCGCCGGCCTGGCCCTGGTCGCGCAGCAGCGCGACATCGTCCTCATCGACGACCTCGACGCCATCCCGCCCGGCCCCCGAACCCCGCACCGACCGTGGAGCCACCCCGACCTCCTCGTCCAACGCGCCGTCGCCCTCGGCCTCCTCGACCCCTGCGACGAGCAGCCCTACATCGACACCCGCCTCGGCAAGCGGGCGATCGAACCGATCGCCGCCCGCCTCGACGTCACCGTCGACGCCCTGCGGATGCGGCTGAACCGCATCGACGACCGCATCGCCTCCGCCCTCGCCAAGGGGCTGCTCACCGGCGCCACCTCACCTGGAGCTGAACAGGAACTGGCGAAACAGGCCGCCCACCGGCAGCGGACCCGCGCCGCCGTGACCTCTCGCACCACAGACAGGCCAGAGCTGGCCGCTGCCTGAGCCGCGACCACGCGCCTGCACGACCGGGCATCGTTCAGGGCCGTGCCTCCGACACCCGTTGGTGTCGGAGGCACGGCCCTTTCGCTGCCCTCCACGGCCTTCGCGGCGCCGGTCGTCGACACGCGAGGGCCAAGCGCCGGGGTGGGTTTGTGGGCGTTGTGTCCGGCCTGGCGGCCGTGAGCGAGACACGGTCCGCGTGCGCCGGACGCGCCGCTGCGAGCGACCTGTGTGCGGCTGTGAGTGGTGGGGGCGTTCGCCACGGCTCACAAACCCGGATAGGGGAGTGCAGGACTTCCCGGCTTCCCGCTGAGGCCTTTGACGGCCACGGGTGCGGGAGTTCTGCCCGCCGCCGGGCGAACCCCGTGCAGCGAGTGCTGCGCCAGCTGCGCGCCTCGGGTGCCGCGCCATCGTGATGCGCTGACACCTCATCCCACAGCCGACCCGTCGAGGGAGGACGAGCTCCTCCCGAGCGCGTTCGTGGCTGTGCGACCGCACTCGCTCATCGGGGATCCCGCTCGGCGGCGGCCACATCCGCTGTTTCGAACATTCGCTCCGCACCGCCCGCCGACACCCTGCGCCTCTGGCGCCGGTGCCAGCCCGGCGGTGCGGGGCGGGAGGTGAACCCCAACCATGTCCCGTTTCCTGCGGGCACGCCTGCGTGCCCAAAACCCGAACACCGCCATCATCGACCCGGCCTCGGACCTGGTCACAAACCGGGCCACGAACCCGGTCACCGGCCTAGAGGCCGGCACCCCGGCCATCACCGAGGCGAGCATCACGCCACCCTCCGTCCGCCGGCATGGCCGGCGGATCGCGCGGGTGTTGACCGCCTCAGCCGTTACGGCCGCCCTGCTGGCTGTCCCGGCGGTCGCGTCCGCCGATTCCGGCACACCCGCCGTCGTGGCGGCGAACGCGCTGCCCGCCGTGATCGCCAACCTGCAGACGTGGGTCATGGGGATCCTCGCCGCGGTGGCGACGCTGTTCCTGGTCCTCGCGGGGGTGTACTGGGCGACCGCCGGTGGTGACCCGGCCCAGGTCGACAAGGCCAAAGGTGCGTTGAAGAACGCCCTGGTCGGCTACGGCCTGGCCGTCCTGGCGCCGGTCCTGCTGCAGGTCGTCCAGGGCATCGTCGGGGGCTGACGATCATGGGCTGGCTCCTGGACAACATCCTCGACGCGTTCTCCGAAGCGATCGTGGCCTGCTTGGACGCGCTGATCGGTGTGATCACCAACGCACTGCTCAAGACCCCGGACGTCACGACGTTGCCGCAGGTGCAGGCCCTGACCGGCCGATCGGTCCTGATCGTCGACCTCTGTTTCGTGCTGTTCTTCGTCGCTGCCGGTGTGCTCACCATGTCCGCCGGCGGCGACGAGCGCTCCCGCTACACCGCCAAGGACCTGATCCCGCGCTGCATCGTCGGGTTCATTGCCTCGCACTTCAGCCAGCTGTGGTGCGCCAAGATGATCGAGCTGGCCAACGGCGTGACCGGGGCATTGGTCCAGGACGACCTCGGCGGCGACGGGGAACTGCGCCCCGCCCCGATCAACGGGATCAAGAACCACCTGATCGCCTGGCAGGACCAGACGGTGCAGCTGCTGTTCTGCGTCTGTGCGGTCATCATCCTGATCCTGCTCGGCGCGACCGCGTTCTCCACGATCGGCAGATTCTTCGCGGTCCTCGTCCTGACCGCCGTCGCGCCGCTCGCCCTGGCCTGCCACGCCCTGCCCCAGACCGACCCGGTCGCGAAGCTGTGGTGGCGGGCCTACGGCCTCACGCTCGCCATCCCGATTGGGCAGGGCATGACCCTGTACGCCGGCAACTGGCTGCTCACCGACGGCGACACCATGCTGCCCGTCTTCGGCCTGCCGTATGAGCCCGGCGGCACGATGAACCTGTTCATCGTCATGGTCCTGCTCTGGACCACCGTGAAGATCCCGGGCCTGATGCGCCGGATGCTGTCCTCCGGCGGCCAACGCCCGAACTTCCTCGGCATGATTGTCCGGGTCATCGTGGTGCAGCAGCTGACCCGCGCCGTGCCCGGCCTGGGCAAGGTCGTGCGGGCGGTGGGCCGATGAACCACCGACAAGAACAGTCCGTCCGCGCCCGGATGCCGACGGCTGCTTCATACTGCGCGGTCTCCGTTTGCTGTTGGGTTTGGTTTGAGGCGGA
>NZ_JBHSIU010000127.1:0-18078 GCF_042653625.1 Dactylosporangium cerinum
GAGCGGCCTGGAGAAACGGACCAGCGGCAACACTGACACCGCGCTCCAGGCCGACTCAACTAGTCAGATGGCCCGCTGATGCATCCCACGGCATGGCAGCGCGGTCAGCTGCGACACGACACAGCCTCGCCAACCCCTATCGGCCTCCTGCGGCTTGGTAGCGGTCGATGATGTCCTGCTTGATCCGACCGCGCTCTGACACTTCAATGCCCTGCTGCTCAGCCCATTCCCGAATCGCGCGATTCTGGTCTCGGCTGCCACGGCCGGTGGCAGCGGGCTGGGCGCTGCGTCCACGAGAGCCGCCGGGCACAATGCCGCCACGGCCAACCTTCGTGCCTGCCGCGAGATACGGGGCGAGCGCAGCACGGAGCGCGTCGGCGTTCTTGCCGGACAGGTCGATCTCGTACTGCATTCCGTCGAGGCTGAAGGTAACGCTCTCATCGGCTGGCTTGCCGTCGATGTCATCGATCAGCTCCTGGATTACGCGTCGAGCCATACTCCGCCCTTCCACACTTACGTCCGGTAGCTGCTTCCGGCATCCAAGCGCTGCCGAATCGCTGATCACCCGCAGTTCATTCGAACACGAATCATTCCACACCCACCGCCAACGAATTCTGCGGCAGCGCAACTCCGCATGGGCCGCGTCAGTGAGCTCCCCCCGCTTTGAGGGAGCGGTGTTTACCTGCTGCCGGTCGGGGACCCCGGTGCCGGCCGTTCGGCCACCGGTGGCCGAATCTGACCAGGTCGTCGACCTCACTGGTCAGATTCGGCCATGACTGGGCAAGTTGGTCTCGTGTGTGCACGTGGTCCCAGAAGAAGACCTCACCAGTGACGTCGGGGCCGTGATCGACCATGAGGCTGGAATAGCTTTCGTCGGTGGTCAACGGCAGCCGCCGACACACCATAACCAGGGCTACGGCGGCGTTATGGTGCGGCACTGGCCGACGGCGGCTGGGTGTCGGATGCTGGGCCGGTGACCGACCCCGACTGACACTCTCGGGAACTGGCTCATGGTGGGCGTGCCTGCCGTGCCACGACGCTGTGCTCGTCGCTCGTCGCTCGTCGCTCGTCGCTCGTCGCTCGTCGCACCGAAGCTGCCCAGAGTCTATCTGGCCCGCCAGGCACCGACGGCACGCTCGTGTATGTCGACATGGCCGGCGAGCGTCGGAACGCCGGCCTGCGCGAAGAGCTCACGGTCTACCGTTGGGCAAGGCCGCTGTCGGCGACTTCGCCGAAGCCGTCCTCGACCGTCCCTCGCGGATCCCGGGTTCTCGCAGCAATGCCTGGGGCGAGGTGGTCGCGGCACCCCGAGGCGGGCCTCGGTCTTGGCGCAGTTGGCATTCGACTGGGCTCGACCTGCTCCGCGCCGCGCCGCTACAGAACCGGCACCGCTGACGGCGGTCAACGGTGCGACACTGGCGCCGACGGCGCTCAGCCTCAGCGCGGTACGGTCCCTCCGGCGACCTCACCGTTCTCGTCCTCGTCGCTGGGCCCACCGCGACCGTCGGCTCGGCCAGGAACCTGAGCAGGCCTCCAAGCGGTGCCGACTGCGACGCCGAGCCGTCGGAAATCGCTAACGCCGCCATGCCGGGAGCAGCGGACGCACCGCCATCAGCGCCGGCACCGCTGGGCAGGGCGGCCAAGACCGCGGCGGCATAGGCGCGGATCTGCTGGGCGCGGCGCCAGTGCTTCAGCTGCCGGTCCAAGAACCCGGGCCAAGTGCGCCTGGGTGTACTGCTCGTGTGCGGCGGCCATGGCCTGTTCCCAGTCGCGTCGACGGGTGACGGTTGGGCGAAGGTGTAACCGTCGCGTAGGTGAGCCAGCACCAGGAGGGCCTGGCGGTCCGGGAAGAGGCGCCGCCACCTGGACCGCAGCGCCCCGTCGATGCCGCGGATCAGGCCTGTGAGGTGGTTGGGGCTCTGGCTGAACAACGAGATCGCCGATGGGTAGGACAGCATCGAGAGGCTCCATGGGAGGACAGCGTCCTTGGTCGATTGCTGTCTACCGGGTTCCTCTCCCCACATCAACACCGGTCCGTCCCTATCGGCGGCAGCCCATCTGACCAGCACGATCGAGTTGGACGTGGCTCACTGTTCTGCCTCCGAAGGCCGAGGCCGCCGCAATTCCTCAAGGGCGCTCGTTGCCCAGTTCCTCTGGGCGGGATCCGGTGATGCGTCCAGAAACGCTTGGGTGGACACGGCGACAGCATCGCGGTGCGCCGCAAGTTCGGTGCCTCGCACGAGAACGACGGCGGCGGCGATGGCTTCCCTCCTCGTAACAGGGTCCTGGTCCTCGAGGAAGGCGGAGACCACCTCGAAAATCTGCGGACGAAGCTGCCGAACCTTATGCCAGGGCGATGCTGGATACTTCAGCGGCGAGAAGCCAGCCAGGTCGACGAACCGGCGCTCACTGTCGTCGCTCACTGCGTCAGCCGTGTCCCCCAGCCACTCCAACAGGTGTGCCCGTAGGGGCTTGCGAATGCCACTGACCCTCGGTCGCATTGCAGTCTCGCCCGGTATGCGTGGCAAGAGCGCAAGCACGTATCGAACGGCTGGCACCGTCGCCGGCATCACGTTCACGCCGTCACCGAGGCCGAACACGAGGTGCGAAAGCCCCATCTCAACCTCCCGCACGTCACTTGACACCAGCCCTCGGAGCATGTCGGGCGTATCAAGGTCGAACAGTGATTTGGAGCTACCTTTGAGTGCGAGCCAGTCCGTTTCGTCGATGATATTGCGCAGTTCAGATGGATCCTCAACCATCATAATATTCTGACACACGCCGAACACCTGCGGTGCGCGGGGATGCGGTGGCACTCCGCGCGATTTCGAAAACAACTTCGGCGTCAACCTCAGCCCCGGATAGTGCCGAATCTGACGTAGTTTCCGTTCAACGCTGTGCGCACGTTGAGTATCATACCGGGACGGAGAATTGTCGAGGCGGCGCCACGGCAATCGATGCAGATTTGCCTCCAATCCGAGGGGAAAGTCATCATCAATCGGCCTGTCGAACCCGGAAGTGCGAACCTCCGCATTAGGAACGCCGCTTGAATCTCCAGGTGAGATCCGAACCATTTACCCTCTTCGCTTGTAAGGCGGTCGGCGAACCGATTAATCAACGCACTGACGGCCGGGTGTAGCCTGTCCGTTCTAAGATCGAATGTCCTCGTTCCATTTGCCGTTTCAATGTGCAGCACGCCACCCAGTTGCCGAGATTTTGGTTTCTTAACATCGGCGATGTTTTGCGACGCTCTTCTATGGTCGTCATTGTCGCAGTTGTGGACCAGAATCGACGATTCGCCGGCAATCACGTAGTACGTGTGGACTGCTGCGACGGTAAGGTCGCGCATCAGCTTTGCTTGGATGCGACTGTAGACCTTAAGCACAATCATTGTGCGGTGGTCGGCGGCGCGGAGGCGATCACCGGGCGTCAGTTTCGCTGCGTCGACCCAGTTATTCGTCGTATCTGACCAGAACGGGTGATGGTCCGTGGTCTCGAGCACGTGGACTTGTGCTTGCCGAAAACCTCATCCGGGCAGGTCAAGCGGCGTGTTTGTATTCGTGGAGGATGCCGCCGAGGCGATCGTGTCGTCGGACGCGGAGCCTGGCTATCTGGTCCGGATAAGCGATCGGTGTGGGCAGTGGGTGCAGCGGTCGCGCGTTGGCGAGGCCCTGATGCGGTCGATGGCCGTTGTAGAAGTGTTCGAATTCGTGCAGCGCGTGCAAGAGGTGTCGCTGGTTCCAGATCAGCGTCCGGTCCAGCAGTTCGTGGCGGCAGGTCCGTACCCAGCGTTCCATGATCGAGTTCATGCGGGGTGTCTGGATGCCGCTGAGCACGACCTTGATACCAGCGTCGGTGAGCACGGCGTCGAACAGCTCGGGGAACTTGCCGTCCCGGTCGCGGATCAAATATCTGGCTTTGGATCCGGCGTCATCGAGGTCCATGGCGAGGTTTCTCGCGACCTGCGCCACCCAGGAGGCGGTCGGATGGGCGGTGGCGCCGAGGACTCGGATCCGGCGGCTGGCGTGCTCGATCACGGCGAGGACGTACATTCGTGTCCCGCTCAACGTGATCGTTTCCAGGAAATCGCATGCCAGCAGGGCGTCGGCCTGCGACCGCAGGAAGTCCGCCCAGGTACTGGCGGATCGTTCGGGTGCCGGATCGATCCCGGCCTCGTGGAGGATCTCCCAGACCGTGGACGCGGCGACCTCGACTCCGAGCACGAGCAGTTCGCCGTGGAGACGGCGGTAGCCCCAGCTGGGGTTTTCCCTCGCCAGGCGGAGCACCAGGACGCGGACGGACCGTAGCGTGCGCGGCCGGCCAGGGCGCTTGGGCCGGGAGGCGGCCGCATGGCGACGGGCGACGAGGTCGCGATGCCAGCGCAGCACGGTGTCGGGGCGGACGAGTAACCGCAGCCCGTGCAGCACATCCATTGGCAGTCGGTGCAGCAGCGCTGCCAGGAACGCACGATCGGCCGGGTCGAACCGCACCCTCTCCTTGCCCAGTTGGCGTTGCAGCACCATGAGCTGGTGGCGTAGGGCGAGGATCTCGGCGTCCTTGTCCCGGTCGCTCATCGGCAGCAGCCGCAGGATCGTGAGCGTGTTCGTCACGCCGAGGTATGCCAGTCGTAGCAACACGACGGGCCATTATCCCGCAATGGGCGTTGCCATGCGTGAAGGCGGCCGCAGTTGAACGGGTCAAGATCGCTAATGGCCTGGTATGGACCAGGGTGGATGACGTTTTCGGCAAGCACAACGTTCCATACAAAGAGTCTGCACCATGGCGAGCCATGTTCACCGGTCCGGGGACAGCTCCAGCGGTGCGAAACCGTCCACAGTGGACAGCGAATGGCTCTGTCTGCATGGGCCAATCTTGGTAGATCGGCTCAGCAGACGGCAGCCCATATTCGCCGGGTCACGGTCACGTGGGGGTGAAGCGGATCGCGGTGCCCGCCACGAGCGTGGCCTGGTTGTAGGAGTATTGCGCGGCGAGCGTCCCGGTCGCGTTCTCGACCCCGACGGTGGCGACGGAACCCTTTTCGGCCGCGTTGTCCAGGCTCTGGTAGTGCAGCGTGATCGTACCGTCGGTGGCGAACACCGCCGAGAACGTGAGCCTCCGCGACGTGTTGCCGTAGATGTACGCATTGCGCCACTCGATCACGAACGAGCCGTTGACCACCGCGGTCCGAACCGATGCCTGGCCGTCGACGACCAGGTCCGACCAGAACGGATAGACCGCGGCGTTCGGCGCCGCCGCCGACGGGATCGCCCCGTGCTCGACGTACGCCGTTCCCGGGTTGACGAACGAGATCTTTCCGTTGGTGTCGACCCAGGCCGTCGTGTACTGCACGCCGTACAACGTCACGGGAACGGGCAGCGTGATCTGCTGGATGTTGTCGTCCCCGGTCAGCGACAGCGCGGTGTCGTTGGCCGGCACGAACGCCGTCGACAGCGTCGACATGGTGTAGTTGCCGGTCGGCGGGGGCGGCGGCGGGGGCGGCGGCGCCGCCGGCACGGTGAGGTTCGCGGTCGCCGCGCCGCCGTTGCTGACCGTCACCGACGCGGAGGCCGACTGCCCGTTGTAGGTCGCCGCGACCGTGTACGTGCCGTCGGCGAGGCCGGTGAACGAGTACGTGCCCGTGCCGCTGGTCGTCGTCGACAGGTTGCCCGGGTTGAGCGTCACGGTCGCGCCCGAGACGGCACCGCCTCCAGACACCGACACGGTGCCCGAGATCGAGCCGGTGGTCGGCGGCGGCGGTGGCGGAGGCGGAGCGCCGCCGGGTGCGGTGAACACCACCGCCGTGCCGGACTGCAGCTTGGGCGTGTTGACCGAGTACGGCAGGCCGACGCTGCCGTCCGCGTTCTCGATGCCGACGGTGGCGACGCTGCCGCGCTCGAAGTCGTTGTCCAGGTTCGTGTAGTTGGTGATGACGTCGCCGGTCTCCGACAGGATCGCCTCGAACGTGAGCCGGCGCGACGTGTTGCCGTAGATGTACACGTTGCGCCATTCGATGACGAACTGCCGGTTCGGCGCCGTGCCGGTGGTGGTCGTGCGCACCGACGCGGAGCCGTCGACGACGAGGTCGGCCCAGAACGGGTATACCGCAGCGTTCGGCAGCGCGGCCGTAGGGAGGTTGCCGTTGGCCGCATGGTAGCCGTTGGGGTTGACCATGCTCACGACGCCGTTCGTGTCGACCCACGCCGTCGAGTAGCTCTGCCCGTACAGCCTGATCTGGAACGGCAGGCTGACCTGTGTGGTCGCGTCGTCACCGGCCAGCGGCAGCACGGTGGTGTCGGCCGGCGTGAATGCGCGCGCGGTCGTCGAGCAGACGTAGCCGTACGAGTCGGAGCACACGCCGCCGCCGGTCTGCGTGTAGGTCGCCGTGTACGACGCGTTCGTGGTGGGCGCGGGGATCACGTGTGCCGCCGCGCCGCCGTCGGACCAGGCGGTGAAGGCGTAGCTGGAGCCGTTCACCGTCTGCGGCGTCGGCGCCGCCACGGACTGGCTGGACTTCTGGATGACCGTGCGGCTGAACGGCGTGACCGCGCTCGTCGAGCCGACGGTGAGCTGCAGCCCGCTCGGGCTGGTGCCGAACGTCATCACCGATGTCGCCGGGTACAGCGAGATCGTGGTACTGCTGTTCAGGTTGCGGCTGTTCGTCGCGGTCAGCGTCAGCGTCAGGTACGACGGATAGTCGTGGTCGGGTGCCTGGAACGTGCCCGACGCGCCGGCCTGGCTCTGGATCAGGAAGTGCTGGTGGCACGTGCCGCCGGTGGTGCAGTGCTGCAGCGTCAGGTCCCACTTCAGCGCGCTGGCCGGCAACGTGCCGTCCTGCTGGTCGGTCGCGTGGCCGGTGAACGTGATGTTGTCGCCGGTCGCCCAGGTGAGACTGCTCGACGGGGTGTCGATAACCGGCGTCGGCGCCGACACCCCGACGAGGATCTGCAGCGTCTTCTCGTCGAACAGGCCGCCCGCGTCGGTGACGCGCAGCCTGGCCGCATAGACGCCCGCGGTCGTGTACGTGAAGCTCGCGGTGGCGCCGGTCGCGTCGAAGGTGCCGTCGTTGGTGAAGTCCCACTGGTAGGTGAGCACGTCGCCGGGGTTCGGGTCGGTGCTGCCCGCGGAGCTGAACGTCACCGCGAGCGGCGGTCCACCGGAGGTCACGTCGGCCGAGATCGCCGCGGTCGGCGGCTGGTTGGCGGCGCTGTAGCGGATGCGCCGGATGGTCCCGCCGTTGATGTCGGCGTAGTACAGGTCGTTGCCCGGGCCGATGACCAGGTCGACTGGGGTGGCCGCGCCCGGCGCGAACGTCACGATGTTCGCCGGGTCGGGCACGCCGCCGGCGCCGGGCAGCATCGCGTAGATGCACTGGCGCGAGTAATCCGCCCAGAACAGCGCGCCCGCGTACTGCGACGGGTAGGTGCCGCCGCTCGTCGGGTAGAACGCCACGCCGGTCGGGCTGGAGCCACCGGTCGGGCAGGCGTCGCCGGACACCACGTGGTCGACGTGCGCGTACTGGTACACCGGCGGGGTCGCGGTACCGGCCGTGTACAGGCTGTTGCACAGCGATAGATTCGCGTTCTTGTAGCCCGGCTGCTGGCCGACGCCCTCGTAGCAGGGCCATCCGAAGTTCGTCAGCGGCGTGGCCAGCGGGTTGACCAGCCGGTCGATCTCCTCCCAGTTGCGCCAGCCGACGTCGCCGATCCAGATCTCGCTGGTACCCGGGCGGAACGTCCAGCGGTACGGGTTGCGCAGCCCGTATGCGACGATGCGCCGGCGGTTGGCGTCGGTGGTCGTGTTGTACAGCGGGTTGTCGGGCATAGCGGCACCGGTGGCCGGGTCGATGCGGATGATCGTGCCGTTGAGCGGCGCCGCGTTGCTCGTGTCACGCACGCCCCGCTGCGAGCGCAGCGCGCCGCCCTCCGCGCTGGGCGGGTTCATCGCGCCGCCGACGCCGCCCGGAGGATCGCCGCACGGGTTGACCGGGTTGCCCGCCTGCCCCCAGTCGGCGAACGAGGCGCTCCCGCCGTCGCCGCCCGAGGCGTACAGCGCGCCGTCCGCGCCGAACGCGAGGTCGCCCATCGAGTGCGTCTCGAACTGGGTGCACCAGTCGTTGATGAGCACCTGCTCGGTACCGACCATCGCATTGCCGCTGGCCTGCAGCCGCGAGATCCGCCCGCTGACCGGGCAGCCGGTCGCCGTCGTCGGGCACGCGTCGCCATACGTCGGTGGGGTACCGCCGATCAGCGCGTCGTAGGTGTAGGCCACGTAGACGTACGGGCTGGTCGGGAAGTTGGGCGGCAGCGCCAGCCCCAGCAGCCCCTCGTCCTCGTAGTCGTGCACCTCGGCGCTGAGGTCGGCGAAGACGTGCGCGGTGGTGCTCGAGAGGCTGTCGAAGACCTTGATCACGCCGCTCTTCTCGGCGACGAACACGCGCCCGTCCGGGGAGAACACCACCTTCGTTGGGTGCACCAGCCCGGCGAAGACCACCTGTTCGGAGAAGCCCGCGGGCAGGCTGGTCGCGGCCGCCGCGGGACGTCCGGACGTGATGACGGCGCCGGCGATGGGGACGGCGAGCCCCAGGGCCAGAACCGAAGACAACGCGAAGCGGCGGAAACGCGACATATGAACCCCCAGGCAGGGAGCAGGGGCTGGACAACGTCAGTAGACGGCCGCTGAGCAGCTCATGTTCTCGGGTATCCGGTCGCCACAGCCTGGCCGACCGGTTCACTTTTGCGATGGCGGTTCAGGCAGGTGGCCGCAGGCGAGCAGTCACCGGAGCGATCGGTCGTCGTCAGCGGTAGATCAGGTCCATGGTGTCGGTGTGGTCCGTCCAGGTGAGGGTCAGGCGCCAGCAGCCGGGGCTGCGGGAGGTCGATGATCGAGGGCCCGGGTCCGCCCGCGACCCGACGGGTCGCGGACGTGCCGGAGCCGTCGAGCTGGCGCTGTTGCATTGAGCGTTCATCAAGATCAGTTGCCGTAGAAACTGTGGCGCGCGGACGATCATGGCCTTGCGTACCTCAACGGCTGGCTGGACAAATTGCTGCATAACGGTCACCAGAAACATGCCGTACGGAGTCAGTTGTCGTCCCGCTGGCGATCGTCGTAAAGATTCTTCGGCTCTTGATCAACGCGAAGGCTCAATGCAACAGCGCCAAGCCGCCGCCTTCCCACGCGACAAGAGCCTGCGCGCGTTCGACTTCGAGGCCAACGGCACCGTCGACCCTGCCGTGATCCACACCCTCGCCACCTGCGATTGGGTCAAGAAGGGCATGCCGCTCTGCCTGATCGGCGACTCCGGCACCGGCAAGAGCCACCTCCTCATCGCGTTGGGCACCGAAGCCGCGATGGCCGGCTACCGGGTCCGCTACGTGCTGGCGACCAAACTCGTCAACGAGCTCGTTGAGGCGGCCGACGACAAGATGCTCGCCAAGACCATCGCCCACTACGGCCGCGTCGACCTCCTTTGCATCGACCTATGCCGAGACCGCGACTATGCCGAGGGTCTCCGTGAGTTGGTTGGCCCGATGGCGGTTTGAGGTTCAGTCGTCGGCATAGTCGGGGGTCATGTCGTATTCGTCGACGTCCAGGACCGCTCCGGTGGCCTGGAGGAAGTCGAGAACCTCACGGTCGAGATGCCAACCGAACAGGTTCGGGGTCCCACCGGCGGCATCGCTGCGATCGTGCTGCTCGGCCTCCTGGTCGTTGAAGTAGCGCACGACCTCCAGGACGGCGCCAGATCCTTCGCCCTCGGTGTCCAAGCGGCTGGCCGGAGCGGCGATCGCCGCGGTGTGTGGCACGAGCCGTTCGATGACGCGGGCGACCTGCTCGTCAACGCATAGCCCCGGTTCGCGGCAGACGATCTTCCAGCAGTGTCGGGCCGGGATGACGTTGGGTTCTGTCCAGCGACTGCCGCGGACGGTGGTTTCGTCGGGCTCGAGTCCGAGGATGGCTGCCATCGCGGTCGCCGAGGTGTTGCGGCTGAACAGCGCGAAGTAGGCGTACTGGTTGACGTTCACCGGTGAAGAATAGAAGTCGTCCTGGCTGAGGGCGTGCCGGAGCCTGCACCACTGCCGACGGATTCGCATACGCACACCCTCCCGCTGAGCGATACGGGAGCGAAAACGGGACGACCGGGAGAGCACCAGGCTTGTATGGTCGGGATCGCCACGACGTGGAGCTCGGCAGCAGAGTACCGGGCTGTCAACCCGGAGGGCGCGGGTGCAAGTCCCGCCGCGTCGGCCTCGACATGAAGCTCAATCGCCGGCCGGACCGCCGGATCGGCACCAGTTCGTCCGCTGGTGCCGGTCAGCGTTTACAGCAGGACGCAGATTGCGTGCAGCGTGAGGTACCAGGCTGTGCTGGGGTTGGTGCCGTCGTCATCTGTGTAAGCGGTGGCGTTCATGAGATCTTCCACGCCGTAATGACTGCCCGGCATGAACGGGCTCAGGTGGATATTGCCGACGGTGGCGTTGGAGGTGGCCGCGCCGGCACCGGTGTTGAACCGGTCCACCGGGCAGGTCTGGCTCTTGCCCTTGGGGCTGGCAGTGCTGTACGAGGTGTTGCTGGACTCGATGGTGGTCGGACCGGCCGCATACCCGCAGATCGCGTACGCGGTGATCGTCCAGTTGGTGCCGATCGATGTGTCATCCTCGTGGGCGGTCACGGTCACGCTGTCGGTGGAGGGTGCGTCGTCCGCGTACGGCACGACCTTCGTCACCGTCACCTGACCGAAACCGTCGCGGACTTCGAAGCCGGTGCCGAGCAGATCCAAGGAGCTGTTCGAGCAGTGCGCGACCGCGCTCTTGGGGGACACCGAATCGTCGGGGCTTGTGCCGGAGACGATCTCGTAGCCGTCGACGTCGGCGCAGACCGCGCGCACTGTCAACTGCGAATTCGCGTTCGTGCCGTTCTCGTCCTCCCACAACTTGCCGTAGACGTGGCCGGAGAACGGGATCAGGTCGTCGACCATGTTGTCGGTGCCGGCACCGAACGCGCCGGTGCCGATCACGTAGGTGTTGTCCGGGCAGTACGCCTCTTTGGTCTTGTAATCGTCGCTGTTCCACGATGTGGACCGGTCGACGATGACCGGACCTCCGGCGTCGACTGCTTGGGCCGGACCGGCCATGGTGATGCTGATCGCGGCGGAGGCGGTCAGGGCCAGGGCTGCCAAGAGATGTGCCTTCACGTGTGCTCCTCGGACGGGATGCGGGGAAGGACTGTCGTCCGGCAACACGGGCGCCGGGCCGGATTCGCCCAACGGAAACTGGGCGCGACGGATATCGGACACGTGCCCTTGTCCACCGACTCGAGGGCCACCCATCCCGTACGGGCTCATCGGCACGACCGTGCACCGCGAGTCGCCGAAGCCGGGCATGTGTTGGTCAGGATCCGGTTACGCGAGGAGCCGGCCAGACGGGCGCGGTCACCGGCGCCGTCCGGCTACCGGCAGTGTCACCGCTTCGGCGAGAATCTGCCCCTTCACAGGTCGTCGACCCTGTGGGTGCCGAAAACTCCATCCATGGGCTGTGACCTGCCGGTTCCCGGACGCAGGTAGAGGCTGAGATACGGATACGCCAGGATGATCCCTTGTGCTGCTGAGACTGCCCTACCTGGCGCTCACGAGCGTGTTCGCCTTCATCCGGCTGCTGCCGATGAGCGATGTGGACAAGAACGTCGAGATTCTTGCGCTGCGCCACCAGCTCGTCGTCCTGCAGCGCCAGATCGACAAACCTCGCCTCACCCCGCCCGACCGGGCCTTCCTCGCGGCCCTCCTGCACCGACTGCCAAAGCCGACACTGCGGCAACTGCACCTGATCGTCTCCCCCGACACCGTCCTACGCTGGCACCGCGACCTCCTACGACGTCACCACGCCAAGGCATCCCGCCCGAAACGGGCCGGCCGACCGCCCACCGATCGCAGCATCCAGGCCCTCATCCTGCGCCTGGCCCGGGAAAACCCGAGCTGGGGCTACCGACGCATCCACGGCGAACCGGCCATGCCGGCAATCAAGATCGCCCCTTCCACGGTCTGGGAGATCCTGCGGCGCAACGGGATCGAACCCGCACCCCAACGTGACCGCCAGACCTGGGCCACCTTCCTCCGCGGCCAAGCACACGCGATCCTCGCCGCCGACTTCTTCGAAACCCGAACACTCACCGGAGCACGGCTATACGTCTTCGCCGTCATCGAGCACGCCACCCGCCGCGTCCGCGTCCTCGGCGCCACCGCCCACCCCACCGCAGTCTGGACCACACAACTGGCCAGGAACCTGGTCATGGACCTCCAGGACACCGGCGCCACGGCCACGGTGAAGTACCTGACCCGCGACCGCAAATACACGACCGCCTTCGACGCAGTCTTCAACGACGAAGGCATCGACATCGTGAAGACCGGCATCCGCGTACCACGCATGAACGCAATCATGGAACGGTGGGTGCGCTCATGCAGAGCCGAACTCCTCAACCGGACCCTGATCGTGAACCAAGCCCAGCTTCTCCACGCACTCCGCGAGTACGAGACCTTCTACAACCAACACCGATCCCACCGTGCGCTCCACGCCGCGGCACCCCTGCGCCACTCCCCCAACCGATCACCGAACCTGACCGACTCGCCCACCTCGACATCCGACGACGCGACCGACTCGGCGGCATCCTCCACGAATACCGACATGCCGCTTGACCTGCCCGGACGAGATTTCGGCACCTACAGCGCCGCACCAAGGCGCGAATCTCTGCGTGGCGGCGCAGCGTCCCGGGCGAATACTTCAGCGCCCGCTGGTCCTCCTCCCGCTTCGGCGATGGGACGAGCTGCAGAAGTGTGGGCAGTCCGATCGTTCCGATCACCGCGTCGCTGCGGAACGGGGTGACGGTCAGCTGGATGCCTTCGACGGTTGCGGTCGGCATGGCGATGGACATGAGCAGTCCTCTCGGCAGGGGTGAAAGCACCTCCAGATCACTCCACCGACGCGTACCGGCTGCCCGAGCTGTACCTCATCGGCGCCGCGCAGTTCCGGCACAGCTTGCGCCGTATGTTGGACGCCTGGCGGGCCGACAACGCGATCGGCACGGCAGATGCGGCGCGGCTCGCCGAGCGGGTGTGCGCCGGCACCGCCCGCCGGGTCTACGCGCTCGCGTGAACGGCGTATCAGCCGAGGGCGCGGTCAAGGTTGAACGCGGCGCTGATCAACGCAAAGTGGGTGAAGGCCTGTGGAAAGTTGCCCTGTTGTTCGCCGGTGTGGCCGACCTGCTCGGCGTACAGGCCCAGATGGTTGGCGTAGGTGAGCATCTTCTCGAAGGCCAGCCGTGCCTCGTCGAGTCGCCCGGCACGGGTGAGCGCTTCGACGTACCAGAACGAGCAGATCGAGAAGGTGCCCTCCGCTCCTCGTAGGCCGTCCGGGCTGGCGGCGGGGTCGTAGCGGTACACCAGCGAGTCGGAGACCAGGTCTGCGGTGAGTGCGTCGAGGGTGGCGAGCCATTTCGGGTCGGTGGGGGAGATGAATTTGGTCAGCGGCATCATCAGGACGGCGGCGTCGAGCACGTCGTCGTCCTCGTGCTGGACGAACGCCTGCCGGGCGGGAGACCAGCCGCGGCGCATGATCTTCCGGTAGATCCCGTCCCGGGTCTGCGCCCAGTGCGGCATGTTGGCCGGTAGGCCGTGGTGGTTGGCCATTCGTATGGCCCGTTCGATCGCCACCCAGCACATCAGCCGTGAGTACAGGAAGTTCTTCCGCCCTCCGCGGGTTTCCCAGATGCCCTCGTCCGGTTGGTTCCAGTGGTCGCAGACCCAGTCCACCAGGGCGCAGACCGCGTCCCAGTGGTCGCTGGAGATGGGCTGTCCCCACTTGTCGTAGAGGTACACCGAGTCGATCAATGCTCCGTAGATGTCGAGCTGGAGCTGCTGGGCGGCGGCGTTTCCGATGCGTACCGGGGTGGAGCCCCGGTATCCCTCCAGGTGGTCCAGTTCGCATTCGGTGAGCCCGGTGCGTCCGTCAATGCCGTACATGACCTGCAGCGGCCCGGACGAACAACCATTGCCGTGCCGGGTGACGCGATCGGCCAGGAACCTCATGAAGGCCTCGGCCTCGCCGGTGAAGCCCAGTCGCAACAACGCGTAGACGCAGAAGGCGGCGTCGCGGATCCACACATACCGGTAGTCCCAGTTGCGTTCGCCGCCGATCTGCTCGGGCAGGCTGGTCGTCGGCGCGGCCACGATCGCGCCGGTCGGTGCGTAGGTGAGCAGCTTGAGGGTCAGCGCCGAGCGGTGCACTGTCTCGCGCCACCGGCCGCGGTAGCGGGAGGCGGACAGCCACCGTCGCCAGTACGCCACGGTGCTGATGAACTCCTGCTCGGCCTCGGCGTGCGGACACCCGCGGGGCGCGACGTCGTCGCCGACCCGGTCGAGCGCGAACACCGCGGACTCCCCCTCCAGGAGCTTGAAGGATGCCGTCACGTCCACGCTGTCGTGTTCGACCTGCACCGTGGCGGTCAGCGCGAGCGTCAGGTCCGCGGACTCGAAGAGTGTCTGGTCGGCGTGTCGCCGGACGGTGTGTGGCTGTCTGGCGTAGTCGAACCGGGGGGCCACCCGCGCCCGGAACGGAATCGAGCCGCGCACGCACACGACGCGCCGGATCAGGCGGTGGCGACCGGTCTCGCCGGAGACCGGCATGAAGTCCTGGATCTCACCCACGCCGTCCTCGGTGAAGAACCGGGTGATCAGCACGTTGGTGTCGGGGAAGTAGAACTGCTTGGTCTTCGCCGGCGCGTCGGCGGCCAGCTCGAACGACCCGCCCCGGTCGGCGTCGAGGATCGAGGCGAACACGCTCGGGGCGTCGAAGGACGGACAGCAGTACCAGTCGATGGTGCCGTCGGTGCCCACCAGGGCCACCGTGCGCAGGTTGCCGATCAGACCGTGTTCGGCGATCGGCAGATAGCCAGCTGCCGTGGCCGGCTGTTGCCTCCCGCTCATACGCGTGTCCTTACCCGCTTCAGGGTCCGTTAACGACCCCGGACCTGCCTGACGACGCAAAAACCCGCATGTTCGAGACGCCTGACGTAACTACGATGGTTGGATGCGTCGGTCGACCGTGCGGGTCCGGGTGGCCGAACCCCTGCGGTTCCTGCTACCCGTGCGTCACCGCCACGGCGACGTGACGGTGCCCGTGGACGGCGTTTCCAACCTGCGGCACGTGGTCGAGTCGCTGGGCGTACCGCGTACCGAGATCGGCGAATTGTGCGTCAATGGGCAGCCGGCCCGGCCGTCGGCCCGGCCGGGCGACGGTGACGTGATCGATGTCCTGCCGGTGTCTCGACCCCAACGGGTTGCCGATCCGCGCTTCGTCCTCGACGTGCACCTCGGCACGCTGGCTCGCCGGATGCGCCTGCTCGGCCTCGACGTGGCCTACCGCAACGATGCCGCGGACGCCGAACTGGCAGCGCAGTCGGCTGCAGAGGGGCGCATCGTGCTCACCCAGGATCGCGGCCTCCTGCGGCGTCGCGCGTTGGCTGCCGGCGCGTACGTGCGCGGCAGTCGTGCCGACGAGCAGTTGCTGGATGTGCTGGGCCGCTTCGATCCCCCGCTGGTGCCGTGGTCACGGTGTCCCGCCTGCAACGGCATCCTCGAACCGGTTGCGAAGCGGGAGGTGGAGCACCTGCTTGCACCGGGTACCCGCCGCTCGTACTCGGAATTCGCCCGCTGCCGGGCGTGCGGGCGCATCTACTGGCGCGGAGCGCACGCAGACCGGCTGGACGCTATCGTCGCGGCGGTTGCGGGCCGCCGGGGCACCTACGGCTCGGCGGAGGACCGCTGAACTCGATGATCGAACGCACCACCTCAAGGGCGGGGAGCCGCCCCGAAAACGTCACGCCGCCCAGCACACGTGCCGGGCGGCGTGCATCATGACCGTCTACTGCACGGCGTTGTAGGCGTTGACCTCACCGGCACCGTAGAAGCCGTTGCGGTTACCGCCGGTGCAGGTCGCCTCGAACCCCACCAGCTTCGGCACCGGGTTGTAGACGCCGCTCGGGCAGGGCAGCGCCTCGGCGGTGCGCTCCAGCCACGACGCCAGCGCGGCGGGCTGCAGGTTCGGGTGGGCAGACAGCGCCAACGCGGCCACACCGGCCGCGTGCGGACCGGCCATCGAGGTGCCCTGCTTGTAGCCCCAGCCGTTCGTCTTTGTCGTCGTGTTGAACGTCGTGGACAGGACGGCGTCCGACAGCGTCGACGGAGTACCGAGGTTGCGGAAGCGGGTGTCGCCGCCGGGTGCGGTGACGTCGACGACGCCCTGACCGTACGAGGAGTAGTAGCTCTTCATCCGGGTCGGACCGGTCGCGGAGACGGTGACCACGCCGGGCGCCTCGGCCGGAAGGTCCAGGCAGGCACCGGTGATGGTGCGGTCCTCGACCGGGTAGCTGCCGTCGTTGGGGCTGCCACTGTCGACGAACTTGTGCTGAAGGTCGACGTTGGAGTTACCGGCGGAGGCGACGTTGAGCACACCCTGGTTCTGCGAGTAGCGGATCGCGCGTTGCACGGCGATCCAGACCGGGCGCTGCCGCTCGTCGTTACGGCAGTTGAACTCCCACGGGTCGATGAAGTAGCTGTTGTTCGTGATCTGCATGCCGTGGTCGGCGGCCCACAGGAAGCCGCACACCGCGGCCTCGGGGTAGATGAACCCGTCGTCGTTCACCACCTTCACGGACGCGACCTTCACACCGGGCGCGACACCGGCGACACCGACACCGTTGATGGCCGCGGCGATCGTGCCGGCGACGTGGGTGCCGTGGTCCGAGGTGGTCGGGTTCCAGGCGGCCTCGGTCGTGTCGACGACACCGCCGAGGCATGAGGCGCTCTTGTCCTTGGCGATCTGCGTGGCGAGGTCCGGGTGGGTGCTGGAGATGCCGCTGTCCAAGACACCGACGATCACGTTGGAGCTGCCGGTCGTGACCGCGTGGGCCTGCGGCACGTCGATCTGGGTCATGTCCCACTGCAGGCCGAACAGCGGCTCGCCGGTCGGGTCACCGGACGCCTGCGGTGCCGTGACGTCGGCGGCCTCGACGGTCGTGCTGTCTTCCAGTGCCGTGCCGAGCCCAGTGGTGGAGGCAACGGCGTCCACGCCGGAGCCGGCTACCGCGGTCTCGAACGCCGGGTTGGTCGACCGGGCGACGAGCACCCCGATCTGGGTGTAGTTCGCGACAACCGTGCCACCGGCGTCGGCGATCCGGGCGGCTGCCTTGTCGGTCGACCGTCCTTGCGGAGCGAGGACGATATAGGTGCTTTCCGGCCCTACAGCCGATGCCAGCGCTGGTAACGCGGCACCGACCAGGGCGCCGGCACCGAGCGTCGCGGCAGACGCGGCCGCCAGTGCCTTGCGACGAGCGAGTCTCACGGTGTTCCTTCCGTCGGGACTGTCCGATGTGCGAGCCGGTGCTGTGGCACCGGCGACGCGAGCGTCCCAGATCGAGACATCGACAAACCACGGCAGAAACGAACCGTTACACAATATATATTGAAGGCCATAAAATGGACATACTTCATCGCGCTCCGACCGTTACGCGGGGAGCATTATTGAAGAAGTGCAATAGGGCCCGTCGGCGTTACCAAAGCCGGCTGCGTCGCATCAGCCGGCACCGCGCGGACCACGACCCTGTCGGGCTCGTAAATTCGGTTCGTGGCTGTGACGTGCGGTTTTGTGTGGAGTCTGCCCGGCGGTAGCGGCCACAATCGAGGTCATGACCGCTTCGCTGGTGTACTTGCTCCTGCGCCAGATCCTGCAGATGCTCACCCAGCTCGCCCGCGACGGCGGCGCGAAAGACGTCGAACTCCTCGTGTTGCGCCATCATGTGGCGGTACTACGCCGGCAGGTCCACCGCCCCGACCTGCAGCCCGAGGACCGGGTGGTGCTGGCCGCGCTGTCCCGGTTACTTGTACGGTGCCAAAACTGTGCTTCGGGCTGTGAGCTGGGGATTTGCAGGTGGATCAGGCAGCTCGGTGGTACTCGTTGATGACGCCGCTCAGGACGCGGCGTCGCCGGATCGGCTTGTTGATCGCGACGACCGTGCTGGGGTCGTGGTCGGGTGGAT
>NZ_JBHSIU010000128.1:0-20837 GCF_042653625.1 Dactylosporangium cerinum
TGTCACCCGCCACGCAACCGGAGATCACCCAGCGTCAGCACGCCGTTGCGCGGAATGGCTCAATGAGCGACCTCGGCGGGCGTGGATGACGTGGGTGAAGCCGTCAAGATGATCACGGAGTTCTTCACGCCCCACGACACCGTGCGTCTGCTGGCCGGTCGGCGGGCGGATGGTACGGGCCGCCCCACGGCACAGCTCGTCGCGCCGTGGGGCGGCACCTCATGCCCGCTCGGGTGACGGCGGCGGGGCGGTGACGACCAGGAAGGTGAAGTCCTCGCGGGCCTTGGCGTCGATGGGTAGGGGCAGGCGGATGCGCCCGGAGTCGACCATGCCCTCCACGGCGGGACGGCTCAGGCCGAACCCGGCGGTGAGCAGCTTCTCGACCCGGATGGGTGCGGGGAACTCGAACCTGACGAGGACCTCGAGTGGCGCGGCATCCTCGCGCTGGAGGTCGCAGAACGGCATGTCGGTGTCCAGCTGCCAGGTGCCGGTCCAGTCGAGCTGGTAGGCGGCCTTGTGGGCGAGCGTCGCGTCCATGGTCAGCTGTCGCACCATGGCCGGATCGTTGTTCTCGAACCTCCGTAGCCGTTCGTCGTCCCCGGCAGCGACGGCGAGCTCGATGCCGACAACCTCGGCATTCGCGGCCATGACTGAGCGGGGACCGCCCGTTTGCCGTACCGGCCGGGACGGCAGCTGCGGCCAATCGGACCTGCAAGATCAAAGTACTCTCATCGGCTTCTTATCTACTGGTGGTACGACCGCAGCCAGGCCAGGCTTGGTCGAGGTGATCGGCAGGGTGGCTCTCTCATCGGCTGCCCGCTGCTGTTTGGTGTGGCTCTCATTTGGCATGCGTCCTGCCGGTCACCGCGGCGTGGAGAGCTCCAGAGGGGTCTGCCCAGCTCGAAGAAGCGCTGCCCTCCTCGCTGACATCAGAATTGTCGGATCGAGGAGGGATGGCATGGCACGCGTCATCATCGGTATGGACCCGCACAAGCGGTCCGCGACCGTCGAGATCATCAACGGCCGGGAGAAGGTCCTGGCCCAGGGCCGGTTCGGTACCGACCGCGACGGCTACGCCGCGATGCTCAGACTGGGCCGGCAGTACAAAGACCGGGTCTGGGCGGTGGAAGGCTGCAACGGCATCGGCCGGCACATCGCCCAACGCCTGGTCGCCGACGGCGAGACCGTGCTCGACGTGCCAGCGAAACTGTCCGCGCGAGCCCGGCTGTTCGACACCAGCCGATCCCGCAAGACCGACCCCGCCGACGCCCACTGCATCGCGGTGGCAGCGCTGCGTGCCAACGGATTGCGTCAGGTCACCGTCGATGACGTCACGGTCGCGTTGAGGCTGCTCGTGGACCGCCGTGACGGGCTCGGCCGGGCCCGGACCGAAGCGCTGAGCCGGCTGCACCACCTGCTGCTCGAGCTCGTCCCGGGCGGGGCGAAGCAGTTCCTGTCCGCGCCACAGGCCCGAGCACTGCTCAACACCGTCCGGCCCCGCGACCTTGTCGGGCGCACTCGCCGGCAGCTGGCCTCGGAACTGATCACCGAGGTCGCCGTCATCGACAAGAAGATCAAGGCCGCCAACGCGCAGCTGACCGAGCTGATCGCCTCGACCGGCAGCACGCTGCAGCAGCTCAACGGCATCGGACCGTCCGGCGCCGCCCGGCTGCTCGGTGATATCGGCGACGTCGGCCGCTTCGCCAGCCGAGACCACTTCGCGTCCTGGAACGGCACCGCCCCGATCGACGCGTCCTCCGGCGACCAGCACCGCCACCGACTTTCCCGCGCCGGGAACCGGCGCATCAACCGGGTTCTGCACATCATGGCCATCGTCCAGCTGCGCAACGACACCGAAGGCCGCAACGACACCGAAGGCCGCGCCTACTACTGGCGCAAACTCGCCGCGGGCAAAAGCCCGATGGAAGCCATGCGGGCCCTGAAACGCCGACTGTCCAACGTGGTCTATCAACAGATGGTCAAGGACGCGGAGCGCGTCAGGACGGGCCCGGGAGGGCAAACGGGAGCGACTCTGCAATCCAGCGCGGCCGGCTCAATCCCGACAGCCGGCACTTCGGAGAAGCCACTTCCCGGACCCGCCAGAACCCACTCTAGAACACCGCTCCTGGCCGCATCTTGATGGCATGAAGGGGCGGGCCTCGCTCCTCGTGACTCCCGGCGGGATGCTCGGGGTGTTCACGTCTCACGACGAAGGAGGCCCCTCATGCAGGCAGGATACGACGGTCGGCAGGTCGTCGGGATGGATCTGCATCGGCGCCGTTCGGTGCTGGTGCGGATGACCGAGGCCGGGGACCGACTCGATACGGTGCGGATCGACAACGACCCGATCGCCCTGGGTCGGGAGATCGCTAAGGCTGGCGAGCATCCGGACGTGGTGCTGGAGGCGACCTACGGCTGGTACTGGGCGGCGGACGTCCTGGCCGAAGCCGGTGCCGCGGTGCACCTGGCGCACCCGCTGGGAGTGAAAGGGTTCGCCTACCGGCGGGTGAAGAACGACGTGCGCGATGCTGCCGATCTGGCGGATCTGCTGCGGATGGGCCGGCTGCCCGAGGCGTGGATCGCCCCGCCGGAGGTGCGTGAACTGCGGGAGTTGGTCCGGCATCGGGCGAAACTCGTCGCATTGCGCAGCGGGTTGAAGGCATCGGTGCACGCGGTGCTGGCCAAGCAGGGCGTGCGCATCGCGCTGTCCGATCTGTTCGGCCTGGGTGGACGTGAGCTGCTGGCCGCCGCGCCGTTGGACGGCGCCTTCCGCGGTCGGGTCGATTCCCTGTGCCGGCTCATCGACGCCGTCGACTTCGAGATCGACGCGCTCACCAAGCCGGTGCGCTCCCGGCTGGCCGGGCACCGCGGGTTCACCGCGATCCAGGCGATCCCCGGTGTCGGCCCGGTCCTGGCTGCCGTCTTCATCGCCGAGATCGGCGAGGTCGACCGGTTCGCCGGACCGGCGCAGTTGACCTCGTGGGCCGGGCTCACCCCACGACACCGGGAATCCGATACCACGGTCCATCGTGGACGGATCACCAAACAGGGCTCGACCCTGGTGCGATGGGCCGCGGTCGAGGCTGCCCACTGCGCCGCCCGGACCGGCTGGCTGGCCACCACCAGGACCCGTATCGGCGAGCGCAGGGGCCGCAACATCGCCACCGTCGCGGTGGCCCGCAAACTGCTCACCCTCGTCTTCTACGGCCTGCGCGACGGGCACATCCGCGCTCTCACCCAGGCTCGGAAGGCGGTGGCGTGAGCCGGTTCGGACGTGACCGGACGCGTGGTCGTTCTGTGTCTGACCCCCGGCTGCAGCCGGCGAGGTCGTCCGCTTGATTGACCCCGTCCGGTCACGGTCGCACACCACCATGCCCTCGATCAGCGGGGCGAATGGATGACCGGCAGCCGAACCCGGCCTGCCCTCCGAGCACGCTCGGACCCTGGTGAACCGCGGCCCGTCCACACCACAAACATCCCGCCTTCCGGCACACCAAGCATGGCGTCCACGACGCCGGCATCAAGGCCAAGCCCCTCCCGGGGTGGGCCTCCGGCCCAGCCTTGACCCCGACGCCGCAGACCCGCCCGCCCAATTCATGCCGGAAACGGCAAAAATAACGTCAGATACCCAAACCACAGGACTTGACCGGCCCCGCTCCTTCATGGATGACACAGAGGGGTGCCATTTGTCAGTGCGTTCCGAGTGCCCGCCCACCGGCATGACAGAAGGGTCGGCGCGGCGGCCGGGGACCAGCGCCCGCTGGCTGGATCGGTGGGCTTCCCGGCCCGGCGTCCGGGAAGAGCCTGCACTGGTGGGAGCGGGCCGTTGCCCACGTTGACCAGTCCGGGTCGCCCCAGCGCGGTCAGGGCTTCGCTGGTGTCCGTTGAGGGTTCCGCGTTTGACCGTTCCGCGTTTGAGCGCGGTGGATTCGGTGATGGATCATGCCGAATTGGGGTCGGCACGGTCTGGTCCTGACGACCGGTCGGCGTCAGCGGTGTGCTCGATTGATGACAACCATGCTGACGG
The DNA here is from genome assembly GCF_042653625.1 of Dactylosporangium cerinum. Lineage (NCBI taxonomy): Bacteria > Bacillati > Actinomycetota > Actinomycetes > Micromonosporales > Micromonosporaceae > Dactylosporangium > Dactylosporangium cerinum. The sequence goes on from NZ_JBHSIU010000128.1 coordinate 4,028, forward strand.
GCTATGCCCGCTGCTCGACCGACGAGCAGGAGACCTGTTCTGCGTCTCCCGCCCCACCGTCTACCGCGTCCTCGAACGCGCACGAACCCAAACCGCCAGCGGCACAACATAACCGACAAACGCAACTGCGCCCGACAAACTCCTGCGATAGACGACGCACTGCGAGGCCGCAGTTCGCCACATAGCAGTTAAATCCATATTAGGCGGTATGTGGCACACTTTTTCGGGTGATTAACTCACCAAAACTCCTTTCCGGTCGGTACCGGCTAATAGAGCCCCTCGGCGAGAGCGGCACGTCGATGGTCTGGCGGGCATACGACGAGGTGCTCCGGCGCCGGGTGGCGGTGAAACTCCTTGCCGCCGGGCCCCGTGACGCGGGCCAACTGCACGCTGGCGTCCAGGTCGCCGCGCTGCTGAACCACCCCAACGTCAGCGCCGTCTACGACTACGGCGTGGCCGGCGACGAACCCTTCGTGGTGATGGAGCTCGTCGACGGCGTGTCCCTGGCCGACCGGCTCACGCGCGGCCCGCTGCCGTGGCGAGGCGCGGTCGAGGTGTGCGCGTACGTCGCGGCCGCGCTGTCGGCCGCCCATGCCCGCCGCCTGGTGCACAGCGACATCAGGCCCGGCAGCATCATGCTGACCGAGGACGGGGTCAAGGTTCTCGACTTCGGCATCGCCGCGGTCACCTCGCCCCGCCCGGCGGCCGACCCGGCCGCCGACGTCTACGCCCTCGGCATGCTGCTCTTCTCCGTGCTGACCGGCCAGCCGCCGGCGGACCGGAAGGCGGGGCTGCTGCGCGGCGATCCCGGGCTCACACCGCTGCCGCTGATCCCGGGGATGCCCCTGGAGGTCGCGGCGCTCTACCAGCACTGCGTCGCACCAGATCCGAACCTGCGCCCCTCCGCGGCGGCGCTCGCCCGCCGGTTCGCAGATCTGGCCGGGGTACGGGTCGGCGCCGTCGACGTGCGGGAACGCCCCATCGCCGGCCAGGTCGTGGGCTCCGCCAGCAGCGCGACCGCGACGATGCGGTTGACGGGCACCCGAGACCTGCCGGCGACGCCGGCGCGTCGACTGCGGGTTCGCCGCGCATCGGTGATCGTGGCCGTTGCGGGCGCGGTCGTGGCCGCTGCGATCGGGGTCGCCGTGGCAGCCACCGCGCTGGGACCAGCACTGTCCGGCGGTTCCACCACGGCCCGGTGGTCGGGCACGCCCCGGCCCTCCGCCAGGTTCGCCACACCAGCCGGCGAGACGGGATCCGCGTCCCTCGGCGCCAAGGCGCCGGACGAGCCGTCGTGCAGGGTGACGTACCAGGTACAGCAGATCTGGGACAACGGCGCGGCCGTCGCGTTGTCGATCGCCAACACCGGCAAGGCCGTCACGCAGCGCTGGACCCTGACCTTCGACCTCGCCGACGGCCTGCAGACGCGGGATGGCCGGAACGGCGCCTGGCAGCAGCAGGGCACGCAGGTCACCGTCGCGGGCCTGCCGGGCCATCCGGACCTCGCGGCCGGCTCGTCCGTGAGTGACGTCGGTGTCAGCATCGACGGTCACGGCGCCACCGGCATTCCCGGCAGCTTCGTGCTGAACGGGCAGCGTTGCCAGGTCACCGCGCAACCGTGATTAGCTGCTGACCGGAAGAAACCGCGACAATCGGTAACGAAACCGCATCCACCTCGCTCAGCTGCGTAAACGCGTCATAACCTCCTGCGGGGAACGCTCCGAAACCCCTCGTTCCCGCAGTGAGGAGCACCGTGACCCGTCCGTTCCGCGCGCTGGCGACCATCGGCCTGATGCTCGCCTCATTCATCACCGTCGCCGTGGCCGGCGGCGGCACGGCGCAGGCCAGCACCCAGATCTGCGACAAGTACGGTTCGGCCACCGTCCAGGACCGCTACATCGTCATGAACAACCGCTGGGGCGCCGACACCCCGCAGTGCATCAACGTCGGTACCGCGGGATTCGCCATCACGGCAAGCCACAACAAGCCGACCAACGGCGCGCCCGCGTCGTACACGGCGATCTACTACGGCTGCCACTACGACAACTGCTCGCCACACACCACCCTGCCGATGCAAATCGGCAAGATCGGCAGCGCGACAAGCAGCATCAGCTTCTCGTATCCGGCCAGTGGCGTCTACAACGTGTCGTACGACATCTGGCTGGACCCGGCGGCCAACAGCCACGGGACGAACAAGCAGGAGCTGATGATCTGGTTCGCCAAGCGAGGCCCGATCCATCCCGTCGGCTCGCGCGTTGCGACGGCGACCATCGGCGGCCACACCTGGGAGGTCTGGTCCGGCTTCAACGGCTCCAGCGACGTCGTCTCGTACGTCGCACAGTCGCCGATCACGAAGTGGAACTTCGACGTGCGGAGCTTCATCGACAACGTGAAGACGCGCAGCACGGTCACCAACGCGTGGTATCTGACCAGCATCCAGGCCGGGTTCGAGCCCTGGGTGGGCGGAACCGGCCTGGCCGTCAACGACTTCGCCGCGAACGTCAGCGGCGGCGGCACCGGCGGCGCGGTCCCACCGCCGGCGCCGTCACACACCCCCTCGTCACCGGCGCCGTCACATGTGCCGTCACCGAGTCATACCGCCTCGGCCGGCAGCACCCCTTCGACGCGGCCGGCCTCACCGAGCGGCCGCCCGTGCCGATGATGCCCGGTTGGTAGCCTCCGGAGACTCTCGCCGACGAAGGCCACCGAGGCGCTGTCCCCGACGTTGCCGCATCGCCCGTCAGGTCTCCTCGACCGCTTTGACGCCGGCGAGCGGGTGACGCCGCCGCGGGGCCCGCGACTTGTTCGGGGCGTTGCTGCTGGTGCGGCGGGCGTCCGGTCTCGCCCACTGGACGCGACGATCCGAAGGCCGGTAAGGCCCTCTCGTCATAGGAATCGGCATGGACACCCTGTGTTCCGTTGAGGGTTCGCCGAACGGCCGCCACTGCTGACAGTGGACTATCAAGGATCACCTGCATATCAAGCAGATCCAGATGGTGCCCGCCCGGGGCGGCTGGTGTGTGGAGAGGCAAGATGTCCTCGATCGACATCGTCGAACACGCTCGTCGGGCTCGTCTCGTGGCCATGTTGGTCAGGGCTCCGACGACGACCGTGACCGAGACGACGACGGCCGCACGGACGTCCGGGTTTCCCGGCCCGCCGCGCCGGGAGCGCCGCCTCCCCTGGTGGTGGTCCATCGGGCGCAGCGCACCGCTACACCATTGCGGCCGCTGGCCTGAGGGTCAGACGCGGCCGGGGAGGATGACGATGCGGACGGGTTCGCAGTAGGCGATCCGGCCGAAGGCGCAGATCTTGGGCTGGCCCCAAAACTCCCCGGGTGGCGTCCCGACCGGGACGGCGACGGGGAACTCGACGCTCTGCGTGGACCCGGGCGCGATGGTGAAGCCCCGAGTCGGCTCGCTCGTCAGCGCCCAGATGTAGTGCGGGGTGATGAGCTGGGCGTGCCCCCGCAACGGGGTGCGCAGGTCGTGGCTCACCCGCACGCGGACGTGACCACGCGCCCCAGGGGTCAGCGTGAGCTCCCGGTCCTCGGCGCGCGCGTGCAGCAGCGGCCCAAGCGCGGGCCGGCCCACGGGCACGACGAGGGCGTCCTGCAGCTCCTGCCCCCGGTGGGCGATGCTCGCCGCGACCGCGTACCAGCCAGGTTCGGCGTCGTCGGGAGCCGTGACAGTGACGGGCACGCCGAGGTGGCCACCCGCGGCGACGGTCACGGACCTCGACCGGGGAGTGGCGACCCAGCCCTCTGGCGCACTGACGAGCAGTTCCCCGTCGTAGCCGGCGTCGGTATCGTCGCAGACGATCTGAGCGCACAGCCGCACGCCGGCCGCGGCGCCGTCGTCACGCGTCTGGTCGTTCGGCCGGAGGGTGAGCGCGACCGGCAGGTTGCCCATGGGCGCGGGGCCGCAGTTGTGCAGCCAGTAGCGGGTGAACACGGGCTGCACGGGTTCTGTGCTCGCCGCGAGCACTGTCCCGCCACGCTCGGCGCGAGCCGGTGATAGGGCCAGCGACATGATCCGGTACCCCTCGACGTCGAGCCGCACCTCCCGGCCGTCGTGCTCGAGGGGCGCGCCGGGGCGGTCGAGCAGGTCGGTGGCGGTGGCCGAAGTGATACCGCCGGCGAGGCGGATCGCGACGCTGCCGGACCGGCCGTGGGGCTCGTAGCCGCGGACGATCAGGCTGTCGCACGCGTCGGCGGGCGCCGCGGAGCCGGTGGCGAGCGGCTCCCCCAGCGGCTTGACCGCGGTGACGACGAAGTTCTCGGCGGGCTCGACGCTCAACAAGGATCCGGTGGCCGGCAGCGCCCCGTCGCCGGCCGGCGCGGTGGTCGCGGCGAGCGGATGGTTGACGGACTGCCCGGCGGCGACGAACCCAGCGGTGCGCCATCCGCCGGGGCCGCTCACCAGGTGGTACTCGAAGCGCCTGCTGGTGTGGTGCTGGAAGCTGCGACCGCCCGGTGCGTTGAGGTCCGGAAAGTTGATCGCGATTCCGGTGGGCCAGCCGGTGCACGCGCGGGCCAGCGACATGTTCAGCGCGCCGTCGGGCTCAACCGCGAAGCCGGGGGTGCCGCGGTTGAGCAGCGCGACGGCGTAGTCCGCGACGGTCGTCTCACCGTGGTGCAGCGCGGACGGCTGCGTGACGTGCACGTTCGCGTCGCGGACGTCGTCGAGGAACTCAGTGAGGACTCGCCGCTCGGCGTCCGCGTCGTTTCCGGCGATCAGCAGGACGGGCAGGTCCCGGATCGAGCGCACGTCGGCGCCCGGTCGCCAGACCTCGCCGAGCGGCCGCTCGGCCGGGATCCAGAGGCGGGCCGTGCCGGTGGCCGCGAGCCGAGCGGCCAGTTCGGCGGCGAACGGTGCCGACGCCCGGTCGAGGAGCTCGGCGACGAACGCGTTGCGCTGCGGGGTGCCGACCGCGACGCGGCAGTCGGGGAGGTTGGAGTCGGTGTCCAGCGCGCCGTAACGGTTTCCCGTCGCGCTCGTCACGGTGGCGGTGACACCCGCCCGGGCCAGGCCGACGGCGAGCCGCCGGGTCGAGGGCAGACCCTCGTCGCCGTCGGGGACGACGATCTCGGCGATGGACACCGCTCGCGAGCGCTCGGAGCGCTCCTGTGGATCGTGCAGATGGACGGTCAGTGCCGCGGCGAGGCCGAACCACTGGTGCGCCGTGTTGTCCAGGGTACGAGGGTGCTCCGCCGCGTCGGCGTCGAGCAGGGCGAAGCCGCGGCCGATGACGGCGGCCGCGGTCTCGCTGACGGGCATGCCGCCGGGGACGTCGCAGGGTATGCGCACCCGCAGGAGCTGGTCGGTGGCGGCGAACCCGTCGATGCCGGTGGCAAAGTCGATCCGGTCGATGCCGTACCACAGGGTGGTCTGCTGCGTGTAGCGGCATCCGTCGACCGTCGCGGTGGCCGTGATGCGCTCGCCGATCGGGCAGCGTTCGACGGTGACGGCCGCCGCGGTGTCCGCGCTGCGCCAGGCAACGGCGTGGGGCAGCAGATGCCACGGGCCCTCGCCGAACTCGGGGTGGTCGCGGTGCTCGGCGACGCAGACCAGCTCGTTGCCCACCTGGCCCTGCGGGAGGAGGTCCCGGCCGGCGGCGAGGTCGGTGATCTCGGTCAGGGCGCCGCCCCGCGCGGGATCCGCACGGACCCGGTAGCGGTCGTTGGCGATGCTCGTCGCTTCGACGAGTTGCCAGCCGGGTTGCCACGCGGACGCCGATGGCTCCGCGGTGCCGGGCAGCAGGCGGAAGGTGCGGTAGCCCATCGACGGCACGTCGCGCGCGACCCACCGCAGCAGCGCCCGGCCCGGCCGGCCGGCGGTGGCGTGCACGAGGGCCTCGGTGAGGTACGGGACCGGGACCCCGCCGTCGTCGGTGAGCGTGACACCCACGGCCGGGTCGAGGTCGATCTCCAGGCCGACGGTGTCCGTCCGGGGGTGCGCCAGCGGGTTGAACACGACGACCGCGGTGCCCTCCCCGCGGGTGTCGACGTGCCGGGCCAGGTGCCGGCGGGCCGACCGGTCCACGTCGGCGGCCAGGTCGTGCGCCTCGCGCCAGCCGGCGACCAGGTCGAGATAGACCTGGTCGGACTGGGTGCCGGTGACCGCGTCGTGGTGCGCGCCGAACAGCAGCAGCCGCCACGCCTTGTCGATGGCCGCAGCGGGGTAGGCCGCGCCGTGCAGCGCGGCGAAGGTGGCCCACTTCTCGGCGTCCAGCAGCAGCGTCTCCGCCATGCGGTGGGCCTGCTTGGTGTCGATCGCGGTGACGTCCTTGCCGGTGTAGATCGGGTTCATGTCGCGGGTCTGCGGCGTGGCGTGCACACCTCTCGCGGCGAGCTCGTCCCGCACGGCGGCGAAGAAGTCGCGCGGTAGACCGTACCGCAGCCGCACCTGCGGGTACCGCTCGTCCCAGGCCGCACGCAGCTCGGTGACCCAGCGCATGGGAGGGCTGAAGTCGCTGCCCATCGGGATCATGACGTTGCGGGTCGCGGCGGCCTGGCGCAGCTGGGTGAACAGCTCGTGCAGCTCCCCCGCCGCGGTCTGCGGGTCCCGGGCGGCGTCGAGGCTGAAGCCGGCCGAGTAGTGCCCGGCCATGTAGTGGGTGAGCAGGCCGTCCCCGCCGGGCGACACCCACTCGAACTCGGTGGGGAACTGGGTCGGCGCGAACGGCTTGCGATGCTCGCGGATGTTCCAGCTGGTCAGCATGGGCCCCCACTGGTGGTAGGGGCCGCGGGCGAAAGCGATCGAGGTCAGTCCGGCGCCGGCCATCACCTGCGCGAACTGCGGATCGTGGCCGAACACGTCCAGTTGCCACGCGGTGGACGGGACGCCTCCGACGACGTGCCGCTGAAACCCGGTGCCGTGCACGGCGTTGCGGATCGTCGTCTCGATGCCGGTGAGGTTGGTGTTGGGCTCGTTGTAGGTGCCGCCGACCAGCTCCAGGCGGCCGTCCGCGATCAGTCGCCGGATGAGCTCGCGGTCCTCGGGATACGTGTCCCAGTACGGCTTGAGGTAGTCGACCTCGGCGAGGACCACGCTGTACTGCGGATCCTCGCGGATCTTCGCCAGGTGCGCCTTGACGAGGCTGAACGCGCTGTGCCCGGGCCAGGCGAACCGCGCCTCGCCCGCGTCGGGGGTCTGCGGTTGATCCTGCGGTTGATCCCAGGTCTGGGTGTACGCGGACTGGGTGTTCCACCACACCGGGTCGTAGTGGAAGTGCGGGATGAGCCAGATGGTCCAGTTCATGCCTTCACGGCTCCCTGCATGATCCCGCCGATGATCTGCTTGCCGAGGAAGAGGAACACCACGAGCACGGGCGCCGTGCTGATCAGGGTTCCCGCGAGCACGAGCGAGTAGTCCATGTAGTAGCCACCGGCCAGTGTGGACAGTGCGACCTGGGTGGTCGGGTTGCCTTGGCCCAGGGCCAGCAGCGGCCAGAAGAAGTCGTTCCAGGCGTTCATGAAGGTGAACAGCGCGAGCACCGCGGCGACGGGCCGCGCCGCCGGCAGCACGACGTGCCAGTACAGCCGGTGCGTCGAGCATCCGTCGATCCGGCCGGCCTCCAGCAGCGCGTCGGGCAGCGCCTCGGAGAGGTACTGGCGCATCAGGAAGACGCCGAACGCGGAGGTGGCCGCCGGGACGATGACCGCCTGCAGGTGCCCGGTCCAGCCCAGCCACTGCGACATCATGATGTACAGCGGGATGATGCCCAGCTGGGCCGGCACCATCATCGTCACGAGCAGGAACCCGAGCAGGGCGTTCTTGCCGCGGAACCGCAGCTTCGCGAACGCGAAACCGGCCAGCGTGCTGGTGAGCACGACGGAGACCGTGATCACGGTCGCGACGATCATCGAGTTGAGCAGGGCGAGACCGAAGTTCGCCTGAGAGTACGCCCGCTGCAGGTTCTCCCACAGATGGCTGCCCGGCAGCAGCCGGGGCGGCCAGCTCCCCGCCGTGGAGTTGTCGTTGGACGCCGCGACCAGCGACCAGTACAGCGGGAACGCCGACACCGCGGCGATGAGTCCCAGCAGCAGGTAGGTCCTCGTTCCGGCGCGGCGCTGGCCCGGCGCCGCAGACCGCCCGCGGCCGCGGCGATCGCCGGTCATGGCACGGGAGACCGGTATCAGGATCGTCATGAGGAGCTCCGAATGCGTCGGGACAGCAGGTAGTTCGCGCCGACCGCCAGCACGATGATCATGAACATGGCCCAGGAGACCGTGGCGGCGTAGGAGTACTTGCCGTGGGTCCAGAACTGCTCGTACACGTACATGGCGAGGGTCTGGAACTGGCGGGAGTCGCCGCCGGTCGGGCTCATCCCCGGGTTGAACATCAGCGGTTCGGTGAACAGCTGGATCGTGCCGATCGTCGACATGATCACGCTGAAGATGATGGTCGGGCGCAGCGCCGGGACGGTGATGGTCCGGAACTTCTGGAACTGGCCGGCGCCGTCGAGGTCCGCCGCCTCGTAGAGGTCGTCCGACACGGCCTGCAGCGCGGCGAGGTAGATCAGGGCGTTGTAGCCGGTCCAGCGCCAGGTCAGGATGACGGCGAGCGCCAGCCACGACTGCCAGGTGCCCGACTGCCAGTCGACCTTGCCCAGGCCGACCAGGCTGAGCATCCAGTTGATCACGCCGAGGTCCCGCCCGAACAGCTGGGCGAAGATCACTCCGACGGCGGCCACCGAGGTGATGTTGGGCAGCAGGACGCCCATCCGCAGCAGGGTGCGGCCGCGCATCCGGCGATGCAGCAGGTGGGCGATCCACATCGCGAGCAGCAGCTGCGGCACGGTGCTCAGTACGCCGATCGCGGCGGTGTTGCGCAGCGCGTTCCAGAAGTAGTCGTCGTGGATGAGCCGCACGAAGTTGCCCAGCCCGACGAAGGTGTGGTCGCTACCGGGGATGTCGCGGTTCCACTGGGTGACCGCCATCCAGCCGGTGTAGAGGAGCGGGAACAGTCCGAACGCCGCGAACACCACGAAGAACGGTGCGATGTAGAGGTACGGCGCGCCACTCACGTCGAACTTGCCGCGCAGGTGGGACCACCGCTCAACCTTTGCCGGTGCGGTGTCCCGCCGCTCGGGCAATATCGACGACGGAGGTGTGATTACTGCCATCAGGCTCGTCGTTCCCTTCTACGGCTCGGTGGCCTTCACGACGTCTGTGAGAACCTGGTGCGGTCTACGGCTCGGTGGCATTCGCGATGTCTTTGAGAACCTGGTGCCACGCCTGGTCGGGTTGCTGCTTGCCCTTGTCGACCCGGGTGATTCCGAGACCGATCAGCGGTCCGATGTCGCCGTCCTTGGGGCCCTGGTACTGCGGTCGCAGGGTTCTCGCCGCCGCGGTGAAGATCCGGCCGGTAGGCGCGTCGTTGAAGAACGCGTTGGTGTTGCCGAGCACGGCCGGGTCGTCGTAGAGCGCGGCCTGGCTGGGCAGGTGGCCCTGGGTGCGGAAGATCCAGCTCGCCTGCTCGGGTGCGGTCAGGAACCTGGCGAGCTTGGCGGCCTCCTTCCGGTGCTTGCTCTGCTTCGGCACGGTCAGGAACGAGCCACCCCAGTTGCCGCTGCCGCCGGGGATCGTGGCGATGTCCCACTTGCCGCTGGTCTGCGGCGCGTTCTGCTTGATGGTGTCGGTCATCCACGCCGGGCAGGCCACGGTGGCGAACGATCCCCGCTGGAACCCGGCGTTCCACTGCTGGCTGAACGTCGCCAGCTTCGCCGACTCGCCGGCCTGCACGGCCTCGACCGCGAGGTTGAACGCCTTCTTGACGGCCGGATTTTCCGCCACCACCACCTTGTTGCCGGAGGCGGTGTAGCCGACCGGCGCCTGGCCGATGATGGCGTTGAAGATGTTGGAACCGGAGTCGAACCAGGCCACGCCGTCGGGCGCACTGGCCTTGAACTGCTTGCCGGTCGCGATGTACGACTGCCAGTCCGGCCACAGCGCGGCCACCTGGTCGCGGTCGGTCGGCAGGCCGGCCTGCGCGAACAGGTCCCGGCGGTAGCACATCGCCAGGCCGCCGACGTCGGCTCCCAGCCCCATCAGGCTGCCGTCGGCGCCGGTCGCCTGCTGCGACTTCCACGGCAGCCACTGGCCCGGGTCGGCGCCGTAGTCCCTGAAGTCGACGAACTTGTCGGACATGACCTTGAACTGCGCGATGTAGCCGCCGTCGATGGCCTCGATGTCGCCGGTTCCCGATCTGCCCAGCAGGTGCGCCTGCAGGTTCTTGTGGTGGTCGTCGTACGAGACGATGTGCTCGACGATCTTGACACCGGGATGGCTCTGCTCATACTTGGTGTACAGGTCGTGGTATCCCAGATCCCCGAAGATCTCGACCACGAGCTGTGTCTGGCCCGGCTTGGCGGAGCCGCACGCGCCGACCGCCGTGACGACGAGCGCCAAACAACCCAGCATCAGCACCGTCAACGTTGCGGGCCTGCGGGTGCGCATCGGATCTCCTTCAGGTGTTCGGACTGCTGGCAGGATCGGATGCGGAGCAACGAGGGCACGGCGCCGCCGCACGACGAGTGCTTTCCCGAATCCGAGGTCGGCCCAAGGGCCGTCGCCGGCCCGGTCGACCGGGCACGGGCGCGAGGCCGCGGCGGAAGCGCTAGCAGGACGACGGCTTCGTGCAATGCGATCAACAGCGCAGTGCACCCGGCCTCCGCGGCGGCGGTCGGGCGCCGGCCCGCAGCAAACCTCGCGGAAGCGGCCCCAACTGCGGAGACTCTAACCCGATCGCTTTGTACCTGTAAAGTCCGAATTAAGGAGAGCATTCGCATTATCTGCTTGGCGACTATTGCGTGGTTATGCGCCGTGTCGGCCAGGAGTTGCTCGAACACCTCGGCACGCCGGTCAACTCGCCCACCTACGCAGCCGCCGTCGCGATCGCCGCAGCGGCCTCCTGCACGAGTACGAACACACCGCCTGACCAACCCGGACGTAATTCTCGACAGGTGCAGGGCCGCGGGAGGTAACCATGGCCCACGAGTCGGCGAGTTCCCCGGAGGACCGGCCGGTGTGCGTCCTTATCGCGCACTCCGCCGACTCGGCAGTCGTCGAGCTGGAGATCGACGGCTTCATCCACAAGTACGTGCTGACCAACCAGCACACCGAGCACGACGGCTCGTCGTACACCGTCTTCAACTACGACGGCATGATCGACCCGAACGGCGCGATGCCGGGCGCGGAGACCCCGGACGGCGGCAAGCACGACCCGATCGACGTCGACGAGCAGTAACCGCCACCACGGGGCCCGCTACCTCGCACCTGACACGACCGCCAGGTGGACGGTCTCCCCGCGCATGGGGGTGGCCCCTCGTCGCCGGCTCGGACTCACTGCAGGCCACGGCTCCCCCACGCATGCGGGGGTGGTCCCGCGCCGCTGCTCGGCGCCGCCAACGGGCTCCGGTGCTCCCCGTGTATGGGTACCTCTCCAGGCTCCGCGCGGACCGTTGAGCCAGTGCTGAGCCCAAGCTCGGCTGGCGTTACCAGGCCGCCGTCGCAGCGGTAAGCTTTAGTTGCGGCCGAGGTGTTCCGATCGGCACGAGGCGCAGTTGTTCACTGGCTGATGGAAATGCCGCAGGCAGCGCGGCGCTCTTGGTTCCAGCGGCGGTGCTGCGCAGTTGGATTCGCGGACGTCGCCCTCGCGAGGACCGTTCTTTGACGTCTTGGACGTTATGCGGGCGGCATCAGGTCCGGGGTCCCCGGTACGCAGCTTGTCTGGGGACTCCGGTGTCTTGTGCCTGCGGGCGTTGTGACCCCCGGTCGAATCGCCCGGGGGTGTGGATGGACCGTCCACAGGGTTTTCCACATCGCCATCCACAGATGTCTCATCGGTGGCCAGTGCGTGGCGGCGCATTCGGACGGTGTAGCGGTTCGCGCCGCGGGGTCCGGCGGCGATCCCGACGAACAGGTGCCCGCCGGCCTCAAGGCGGCGCAGCGCCCTGCGGACGGTCCGCACGTCCAGGAGGGTCTTGCGGGCCAGGGTGTGCAGGGACGGCCAAGCGTTGCCGCCGTCGTCGCCGGCGTTGTCCGCGATCGCGAGCAGAACCAGGCGGTCGTTGCCGCTGGCTGTGCTGTTGTCCCATACCCAGGTCATGACACGGATGCTCATCTGGGGTCCTTTCCGGTTCGGGTACTGCGTGATGTCCGTACTGTCCGGCGGTGGTGCGTCTGTGGTGATGGACCGCGGGGGCCGGCGCCTGGCGGCACGAAGACGAGGACGTGCCGGTGCGGTAGTAGGTCGATGGGGAGGTCGCCGACGGCGACGGGGTCGTCGAGCACGACGACGATGTGCGCGTGCAGCTGGAACCCGGCGTACTGGGCTTCGGTGAGCAGCCGCCAGCCGTAGGTGCCGTAGCTGTCCTCGGTCGGGCGGATCGGCAGGGTGACGATGGCGGAGCCGTGCCGGGCGACGAGGTGTTCGCCGGTGGCGAAGAGGATCGCGGCGTCGCCGGGGAGCCGACCGGGTGCCGGCTGCGGCCAGGTGGTGATGAGGATGCCGACGCGGTGGCCGAGGTGCTCCAGTCCGGCGAGGTCGGTGAGGCGTTCGACGTGGTGGTAGCGGCAGCCTGCCGCGCCGGCCGCTCCGGCAACCGTCGGGTCGTCGCCGATGACGACGATCGTGTCGCCGGCGTCGGCGTACATCGCGACCAGCATCGCGGCGAGCCGTGCGCTGCTGCCGCCGGTGCTGATGTCCGGATCTCGCCAAGGGTCCGGGTCCGGGATACACCACAGCGAGATCGGGACCATGGTGATGTCGGCGTCCGGCTGCAACGACGCCGAGGGTGCCTCGGGTGCGGTCCGCGCGGGTGGGCGACGGCGGCGGGCTCGTCGAGGAACTCGTGGCTCCTGAGGGGGCGGGGTGGTGTTCACATGTATGCATGGCCCAACCAGGTGCCGGTTGCTCGATGCTGAGCCGCAAGCCGTACCAACCGCCACCCAACCGGGACCCGGCGACACCACGGCCGGGCGGCGAACCGCAACGCGCGGTTGTTCAACCATCGACGGGTGAGCCGACGCTGTTTGCCGGGAGTTGGTCAACCGGCCGGCGACGGTCGTGGCCCGTTGACCAACGTGTTGGTCAACGGTGCGCAACCGTTACCGGTGCGTTGCCCAACCATGCGCCCGTCTCGTTCCCGTTCCGCATCGGCGGCTCGCGGTACGCCGGGTACAGAACGGGTACGACGGATGACAGCAATTGCGATTCCCGTACCCACGTCGGTGTCGACGCCGCGACAGGTGTCGTGCCCGTACCGGGCACGGACCGTTCCGGTAGGACGGGACGGAACGCGGTCCTAGAACGGGAACGGCAGCAGGCAGCGGCACGAAACGACCGTTTCCGTTCCCCAAGGTGATGGCCCTGCGATACACCGCTCCCCGGCACTCTGATGTCCCGTTCCGCGACGCGGTACCGTCCTGCCGCGGCAAACGCCCGTTCCCTGCGCAGCGTCGAATCGGCCGAGTTCCGCCGCCTGACCATCCCGCACGACGACGCGGTGCGTTCGCATCGTCCGGGGTTCCCGTTCCCATCCCCGGTGTCCGTTCCCGCAGCCTCCGTTCCCGCGGTGCGGGTCGCCGGGAACGGGCACGGTATCCGGGTCGGCCGTCCGCGTGCCCACACCCGTTGTGCCGATAGCGGCGCGGGCAACCGGCCGCCGTGACGCGCGACGGTTCCCGTACCCGTCAGCCTGCGCTTGCCGGACCTGTCAGCCAGGCCCGACGGGTACCGCCGGCCGGTACGGCACGTCGTCACCAACCGCGGAACGGGGTTGGTCAACAGGTTGGGCGGGCGTGCCTGAATGTCCCCGATAGCCGGGCCGCGACTGTGCCCGGCACACCGACACGGGACGGGGAACGGGATGCGAAGGGGACGAGTCTGGCCGCGCACCGCGCTGGCCGCGGTGCGGCTGGCGTTCCAACAACTGTCGTGCGGGCCGGCGCCGCTGGCATTGGACTGCCGCGGGCTGCCCGGCATGCCGCAACGGCCGGTGGTGCTCGCCGAGCTGCGGGTGCTGCTGCTGGACGAGGGCATGCCACGCAGGGTCCGCGACGCGGTGTGGCGGGTGCTGGTCACCAACGCCCGGGAGGAAGGCCCGGTGTGGCGGTTGGCCGTGGTCGGGCTGGCGTTGCCGGGGCTGCGCCGGGTCGTCACCGTGTACGCCGCGAGCTGGCGCGGCGATGCCGGTGACCGCGACGCGGAACTCCTCGCCGGGTTCCTGGAGCGGCTGGAGTCCGTTGACGTCGATCAGCCACGGATCGTGGGGAGGCTGCTCGATGCGGCGGAGCGGGCGGTGAAGGCGGCGATGCAGCGGGCCATTGATCAGGCGGCGGAGTCTGCGGTCCGGCAGGACGAGGCGCGGCTGGCCGTCGGGGTGCGGCCACCGGGTTCGATGCCGCCGCAGCGGCCGTGGGACCACCCGGATTGGGTGCTGACCCGTGCGGTGGCGGCCGGGGTGATCGGTGAGGAGGAGTGGACGCTGATCGCCCGGACGCGGCTGGAGGGGTGTTCGTTGCAGTCGGTCGCGGCGCTGCTCGGTGTAGGGCCAGGGTTGGCGGCGACCTGGCGGCGCCGGGCGGAGCTGCAGCTGGTCGCGGCGATCCGCAGCGGTGAGCTGGACTTCATGTTGCTTGTGGCGCCACGCAGACTGGACCGGCTGACGGCGGCGCGGGCGTCGGTGCAAGCGCGACGTCACCGAGACCACAACAGCGCGGCACCGGCGTTCGCTGCCGCTGCGCCAGCTGCCAGTTGACGGCCGTCGACGGCAACCGCACCGGCCCGTTGGGTGGCTGTTGGCCGCGGGATCCGGGGCGGCCGTCTGGTTGGGCACCCAACCGACGCCATAGCTGAGCAGGAAGCAGGGTCGGCGAACGACCCGGTTCTCGCGCCACAGTCCGCCGCCACCGCCGTCGTGGCCGCGTGTGGCGCCTTCTGTCCATTACGACGCTCCCGAATCGACGGGGGTGGGAGGTGTGCATCCATGTACCGCATCGTGGTCCGTGTGGTCGTGACCGTCGCGGTCGCTGCCGCGCTGCTGCTGGTCGGTGGGCCGGCGCATGCCGGTGAGCCGGTCCAGCTCGCCGTCAACGACCTGCCGACCGTCATCAAGAACCTCACGAACACCCTCACGACGCTCCTTGCCGCGGTCGCGACGCTGTTCCTCACCATCGGCGGGTTCCGGCGGGTGACCGCTGGCGGTGACCCGGCGGAGGTGGAGAAGTCGAACCAGGCGCTGCGTTCCGCGGCGATCGGCTACGCCCTCGCCGTCATGGCGCCCGTGCTGCTGACCCTGCTCAAGAGCATCGTGGGCAGCTGATGGGCGCGTTCCTCTTCGACGAGGTGCTGATCGCGCTGCTCAAGGCCGTCAACGGGACGTTGGGTGCGTTGTGGGGAATGCTGGCGGGTACGGCGTTCACGACGCCGGACGTGACCGGGCTGCCGCAGGTCGCGGTGATCTCCGCGCGGGCGTTGACGATCGTGAACGCGTCGTTCGTGCTGGCGATCATCGCCGCCGGGGTCATGGTGATGGGCCGGGAGTCGGTGCAGTCGAGGTACGGGCTGGCCGAGCTCGGCCCGCGGCTGGTGATCGGCTGGATCGCCGCGAACTTCGCGTCACCGATCTGCGCCTGGATGATCGGCTTCGGCAACAGCGTCACCGAGGCCGTCACCGGCGACAAACTGCGCCCGCAGGCCGAGATGGCGCAGCTGACGGCGGTGCTGTCGGCGGCGTTGACCAACCCCGGTGACGCGTTGCTGGCCGCGGTGATCGCGGTGATCCTGACGGTGCTGACCGGGATGCTGCTGGCCACGTGGATCGTGCGGATCGGCGTGCTGGTCGTCGTGGTCAGCGTGGCACCGGTCGCGTTGGCGTGCCACGCCACCCCGTTCACCGACGGTGCGGCCCGGCTGTGGTGGCGGACGTTCACGGTCCTGCTGGCGACGGTGACGTTGCAGGCACTTGCGTTGCACGTGACCCTCACGGTGTTCCTGGACCCGAAGGCGAACCTGCCGGGAATGATGCTGCCGAAGGACCCGACCGGCAACGGCACCATCAACCTGCTGATCATCGGGTGTCTGCTGTGGGTGACGGTGCGGATCCCGGCGCTGCTGCGCCGTTCGCTGGGCGGCGGCCGGCAGCAGAACATCCTCGGCATCGTGCTGCGGATGGCGGTCGTGCAGAAGGTCACCGGGTTGCTGCGACTGCCGTTGCGGGCGCTCGGCGTCGGCCGAACCACGCGGCGGGCCACATCCGGCGGGGCACGTGCCGCGGCGGGCGGTGCGAGCGCCGGGCCGTCGGCGCAGTCGGCGGTGTCGCCGTCCTGGCGGCCGAGGGCACCGCGCCCGGTGACGGCGCCGGGCGTCCGGGGCGCTGCCGGCTCGAACGGCAGTGCACGCGGCTCCGGTTCGTCGGCCCGCCCGGCACCGCCAGCGGCGAAGCCCCCTGCGCGGCCACGGCCGCCGCTGCCGCCGCCGCGCGCGAATCCGGCGACGGCGATGCCGCGGCAACGGCCGGCGTGGCAGGTCCGCAACCGCCCGACCCTCGGTACGCCGAGACGTGACCCGTGACCGATGCCGGGCGAGCACCGAAGGGCCCCCGCGCCCGGCTGACCCGCCGTTGACCCCCGTCGCCGTCCGGCGCTGCCGGTACCGGACGGCGACGGGCAGCGCTCCCCCCGTACCAACGTCGAAAGGACGTATCCGATGGACGCAGAGCTTGAGGTCCGTGCCCGGATTCCGACGGCTGCTTCATACTGCGCGGTCTCCGTTTGCTGTTGGGTTTGGTTTGAGGCGGAACG
>NZ_JBHSIU010000129.1:0-2761 GCF_042653625.1 Dactylosporangium cerinum
TGTCACCCGCCACGCAACCGGAGATCACCCAGCGTCAGCACGCCGTTGCGCGGAATGGCTCATTCCACGAAATACCTGGTCAGCACGTCGTGTCGCCGAGAACGCAAACGGCACTGGCGCACGCTACTCCGCTGGTGCCCACGCCCATCATCGCCGCCATCACCACGCTCCGAGTCATTGATGGACAGCACTGACAAGTTGTCAAAGGATCTTTGCCGCGCAGCCGTAGCTTCTACGGGTCGGCCTGCGCTAGCGTAGGGCAAGCGGGTCACTGGGCGTCGATATATGACGTCCAGTCCGCCAACGGGGGCCTGTCACGCCTGTGATTCCAGGGCTTCCGTTGTGGTGCCCGGATTCCTGGAGCTCAGATGCCTGATGAGGATGACCTGCCCGGTCTGTCACCGGTCCCGAGCGAACCCGCCGAGGCCTGGCCCGGCGAGGAAATCGGCGTCGGGCCGGTGCGCCGGCTCGCGGACCAGGCCGACACCGAAACGCTGAGGCCTGCCCGTCCCCGACAGCGTGCTGCGCACCAGGCCGAGCAGCTCCTGACGGCGGCGTCGAACGGGCGGCGGCAACGCGGGACGCCAATGAGGCCAAGCAGGCCGTCGCAGCGCCCGGGAATCTCCGGCATGGCGGACGGGAGCGGTGGCGGAGGCATACGTCCTGCTCAAGGGTCCCCGCGGAGCCGAAACGCGAGATCATGACCAGCCTGCGTCCCACGGTCTCGATGAGCCAGTGGGGAGTTGCTGCCGTTCTTCACCCATGACGCGGAGATCCGCATGTCATCCGGATTCCTGATGCCAGCGATTCGATGCCCTGAACTGACCCACGCCAATGCGAAGTCACAACGACGACATGATGAACATCACCTGGATGCCTCAATGCTGAGTAACGCGCAGGCGGCCGACGGCTTGTGCTGCCGCGTTCCGCTCCTGAGGGGCAGACCCTTGAACGCCTTGTGTTGATATGCCTTGTTCCTGATCACCATCCGGGGGAGATTTCGTGATTAGCGAGGAGAAGTATCTTGAGTACCTCAGGCGGGTAAGCGGCGATCTGCATGCAGCTCGTGCACGGCTGCGTGCCATTGACGAGAGCGCGCATGAGCCGATCGCGATCGTGGGGATGGCGTGTCGGTTGCCGGGGGGTGTGCGGTCTCCGGAGGGGCTGTGGGATCTCGTCGCGTCGGGCGGTGATGCGATTTCTGGGTGGCCGGCCGATCGGGGTTGGGATCTGGAGAGCTTGTATGACTCGGATCCGGATCGGTCGGGGACGAGTTATGTGCGGGACGGTGGGTTCCTGTATGACGCCGCGGATTTTGATGCGGGGTTCTTCGGGATCAGTCCGCGTGAGGCGTTGGCGATGGATCCGCAGCAGCGGCTGTTGCTGGAGACGGCGTGGGAGGTGTTCGAGCGGGCGGGTATCGATCCTGGCTCGCTGAGGGGTTCGGACACCGGGGTGTTCGCCGGGTTGATGTATCACGACTATGCGATGGGTGTTCTGGGTTCGGGGCGGGATGCTCAGGGGGTTGAGGGCTTCATCGGTACCGGTACTGCCGGGAGCGTTCTGTCGGGTCGTTTGGCGTACTCGTTCGGGTTGGAGGGGCCGGCGGTGACGGTGGACACGGCGTGTTCGTCGTCGTTGGTGGCGTTGCATCTGGCGTGTCAGTCGTTGCGGCAGGGTGAGAGCTCGCTCGCGCTGGCCGGTGGCGTGTCGGTGATGGCGACGCCAGGCGTGTTTGTGGAGTTCAGTCGGCAGCGGGGGTTGGCTGCGGATGGGCGTTGCAAGTCTTTCGCTGGGGCTGCGGATGGCACGGGGTGGAGTGAGGGTGTCGGGTTGCTGTTGCTGGAGCGGCTGTCCGACGCACAGCGGCTGGGGCACCCGGTGCTGGCGGTGGTGCGCGGCAGTGCGGTGAACCAGGACGGTGCGAGTAACGGTTTGACCGCGCCGAACGGTCCCTCTCAGCAGCGGGTGATCCGGCAGGCGTTGGCGAACGCGCGCCTGTCGCCCGCTGACGTGGACGCGGTCGAAGCCCATGGCACCGGGACCGTGTTGGGTGACCCGATCGAGGCGCAGGCACTGCTGGAGGTGTACGGGCAGGAGCGGGCCGATCGGGAGCCGTTGTATCTGGGGTCGTTGAAGTCGAACATCGGTCATACCCAGGCTGCGGCTGGCGTGGCGGGTGTGATCAAGATGGTGATGGCGATGCGGGCCGGCGTCTTACCGCAGACGTTGCATGTTGATGAGCCGACACCGCACGTCGACTGGTCCTCCGGCGCGGTGGAGCTGTTGACGGAGGCCCGATCGTGGCCGGAGGCCGAGGGGCCGCGTCGAGTTGGGGTGTCGTCGTTCGGGATCAGTGGCACCAACGCTCACGTGATCCTGGAACAGGCCCCCGTCGCAGAAGAACCGGACCCTTCATCGCTGTCGGGTGTGTCGGTGCCGGTGGTGCCGTGGGTGTTGTCGGGTCGTAGTGCTGCGGCGTTGGCTGGTCAGGCTGAGCGGTTGCGGGCTCTCCTGCTCGACGGTGTCGGGTCTGGGTTGAGCGATGTGGGGTTCTCGCTGGCGGGGTCGCGGGCGGTGTTCGAGCATCGGGCCGTTGTCGTGGCTGGGGATCGGGAGGGGTTCCTGGACGGGTTGGGTGCTCTGGCTCAGGGTCAGGTCGCGTCGAACACGGTGAGTGGTGTTGGTTCGGGTGCGGTGAAGTGTGCGGTGGTGTTTTCGGGTCAGGGTTCGCAGCGGGTTGGGATGGGTCGGCAGTTGT
>NZ_JBHSIU010000130.1:0-305059 GCF_042653625.1 Dactylosporangium cerinum
GCGCCGATGGTACTGCACCCGAGAGAGTGTGGGAGAGTAGGACGCCGCCGGACAAATTTTCGATTAAGGGCCGCCCTGCCTAGGGCGGCCCTTAATTCGTTTACCGGGTCGAGTGCATGCAGCGCACCCCGGTCGGGAAGGATGAAGTCGTGACCGCAGGACCCCACGACCGCGATAACCAGGGCGGCCAGGACCGGGGAGATCGCCCCGCGTCCGGTGACCGCAAGCCCCGTTGGACCGGCGCCGACCGCGACCGCGGCTCGTCTTCGAGTTCCCGTACCCCGCGCGACGGCGCCCCGCGGGCCGGCGGTGACCGCTCCGGCGGTTCCCGCGACCGTGACGGCGGCGGGTACCGCTCCGGTGACCGTACGACCGGCGGTGACCGCTCCGGCGGCTACCGGTCGGGCGACCGTACCGGCGGATCCGGCAGCTCGGGTGGGTACCGCTCCGGTGGCTCCTCAGGTGGCTCCCGGTCCGGTGGCGCCGGCGGCTCGGGTGGCTACCGGTCCGGCGGTGCCGGCGGTGACCGTCCCGGGTACCGCGACGGCGAGCGCTCCGGTGGTTTCCGGCCGCGCGAAGGTGGCGAGCGCTCCGGCGGCTTCCGCGACCGTGACGGCGGACCGCGTGACGGGGCCCCGCGTGGTGACCGTGGTGAGCGGCCGGGCGGCTTCCGTTCCGGTGGCGCTGGTGGTGGTTTCCGCTCCGGTGGTGACCGTCCGGGGTTCCGCGACGGCGAGCGTTCCGGCGGGTTCCGTGACGGTGGCCCGCGTGGCGACCGTGGCGACCGGCCTGGTGGCTCCGGTGGGTTCCGGGACCGTGACGGTGGCCCGCGCGGCGATCGTCCGCCGTTCCGTGACAACGCTTCCCGTGGCGACCGTCCGCCGTTCCGTGGCGGCGCCGACCGTGGCGACCGTCCCGGTGGGTTCGGTGGCGGCGACCGTGGTGACCGGCCCGGTGGCTTCCGTGGTGACCGGCCCGCCGGCTCTGGTGGATTCCGGGACCGTGACGGTGGCCCGCGCGGCGATCGGCCCGGTGGCTTCCGTGACGGTGGCCCGCGCCCTGACCGTGGCGACCGTGGTGACCGTCCCGGGTTCCGTGGCGCAGACCGTGGTGACCGTCCCAGCGGCTCCGGTGGGTTCCGTGACCGTGATGGTGGCCCGCGTGACAGTGGTCCCCGTGGCGGTGGGTTCCGCGACCGTGACGACCGGCCCTCGTCCCGCGACGGGGCGCCGCGTGGCGACCGGCCCAGCGGCTCCGGTGGGTTCCGGGACCGTGACGGTGGCCCGCGCGGCGACCGTCCGCCGTTCCGTGACAACGCTTCCCGTGGCGACCGTCCGCCGTTCCGTGGCGGCGCCGACCGTGGCGACCGTCCCGGCGGCTTCCGTGGTGGCGACCGTGGTGACCGGCCCGCCGGCTCCGGTGGATTCCGGGACCGTGACGGCGGGTCCCGCGACAGCGGCCCCCGTGGCGGTGGGTTCCGTGACCGTGATGGTGGGGACCGGCCCGCGTACCGCGACCGGGGCGACCGTCCCGGCTTCCGCGACGGCGGCGACCGCGGCGGCTTCCGTGACCGCGACGGCGCCCCCCGTGGCGACCGTCCCGGTGGCTTCCGTGACCGTGACGGTGGCCCGCGTGGCGACCGGCCCAGTGGGTTCCGTGACCGTGACGGTGGCCCGCGTGGCGACCGTCCCAGTGGCTTCCGTGACCGTGACGGTGGCCCGCGTGGCGACCGTCCCAGCGGCTCCGGTGGGTTCCGTGACCGTGACGGCGGTCCCCGTGGCGACCGGCCCGGTGGGTTCCGTGACCGTGACGGTGGCCCGCGTGGCGACCGTCCCAGCGGCTCCGGTGGGTTCCGTGACCGTGATGGTGGCCCGCGTGGCGACCGGCCCGGTGGCTCCCGTGATCGTGACGGTGGCCCGCGTGGCGACCGTGGCGACCGTCCCGGCTTCCGTGCCGGCGGCGACCGTGGCGAGCGTCCCGGTGGCTTCCGCGACCGCGAGGACCGTGGTGACCGTCCCGGCTTCCGCGACCGTGGTGACCGTCCCGGCTTCCGCGACCGCGGCGACCGGCCGGGCTTCCGTGACCGGCCCGCCGGTGGCGAGCGTCCCGGTGGCTTCCGGGACCGCGACGGCGGCGGCGACCGGGGTGGTCCCCGCCGTGACCGGGGCGACCGTCCCGGGCAGCGGGACGGCGGGCCGCGTGCCGGTGGGTACCGGGACCGGGACTCCGGCGGGCGTGGCGCGGGCTTCCAGCGGCCCGAGGGGCTGCGGCGCAACGACGCCGGTGGGTACCGGCCGCGGCAGAGCGACCCCGGGTTCGTCGCCGAGGAGGTCGAGGGCGAGGAGACGGTCAGCCGCGTCGCGGACCCGGTGCTCGCCGACGACATCGACCCGTCGGAGCTGGACCGTGAGGTGCGCAGCGAGCTGAGCTCCCTGGCCCGGCCCGTCGCGGAGGAGGTCGCCAAGCGGCTCATCGCGACCGGGCAGCTCATCGACGACGACCCGGAGCTCGCGCTCGCCCACGCGCTCGTCGCGCGGCGGAAGGCGTCGCGTATCGCGGTGGTGCGGGAGGCTGCGGGGCTTGCCGCGTACCACGCCGGGGAGTGGCAGACCGCGCTCGGTGAGCTGCGGACGTACCACCGGATGACCGGACGGCAGACGCACATCGCGGTCATCGCCGACTGTGAGCGGGCCCTGGAGCGGCCGGAGAAGGCGATCGACCTGTTCCGGACCGCGGACCGGGAGAAGCTGACCGCCGAGGAGATCGTCGAGCTGCTCATCGTCGCGGCCGGGGCCCGGGGTGACATGGGTCAGCACGACGCCGCCGTGGCGATGCTGCAGGTGCGTGAGCTGACGTCGGCGCCCGACGCGGTGTGGGCGGCGCGGCTGCGGTACGCGTACGCCGACGCGCTCCTGCGTGCCGGTCGCCGGGAAGAGGCCCGCGAGTGGTTCGCGCGCGCCGCCGATCTCGACGAGGACCTGGCCACGGACGCGGCCGAGCGGCTGCTCGAGCTCGACGGCATCGTCCTGGACGGCGACGAGGACGGCGACGACGAGGACCTCGACGCAGTCGCCGGCGACGAGGACGACGACCGCGACGAGGACGAAGACGACGCGGACGACTACGAAGACGACGACGAAGACGCGGACGACGATGACGACCGCGACGACGAAGACGACTACGACGACGAAGAGGACGACGAAGACGACGAGGACGACCGCGACGAGGACGAAGACGACGCGGACGACTATGACGACGAAGACGACGACGAAGACGCGGACGATGAAGACGACCGCGACGACGAAGACGACTACGACGACGAAGAAGACGACGAAGACGAAGAGGACGACGACCGTGACGGCGACGCACCCGGCGGCGACGGCGGGGACGACGACCGGGTGACCGACGCGTCGCGTACCGGTGACCGCGACGACGACACGGACGGCGACGGCGACGGCGAGACCGACGGCGAGACCGACGGCGAGACCGACGGCGAGACCGACGGCGAGACCGACGACGAGACCGACGGCGAGACCGACGACGACCGTGACGGCGACGCCACCCCCTCGACCGACACCCAGGCCGACGGCGACGGTGACGACAGCGGGACCACGCGTGCCTGACACGACCGCGCCGATCCCCGCCGGCGACACCGCCGGCGGGGACCTCGTCAGCCACTACGATCTGGTCATCTTCGACCTCGACGGGGTGCTGTACCTGGTCGACCAGGTGATCCCGGGCGCCGCCGAGGCGTGTGCGCGGTTGCGTGCGCGGGGCGTGCCCAGTGCGTACGCCACCAATAACGCGTCGCGGCTGCCCGGTGACGTGGCGGCGCTGCTGACGAGGATCGGCATCCCCGCCGAGGTGCGGGAGGTGGTCACGTCCGCGCACGCGACCGCGTTGCTGCTCGCCGAGCGGTTCGCGGCGGGCACGCCCGTGCTGATCCTCGGTGCGCCGGCGCTGCAGGAGGAGGTCAGGGCCGTGGGGCTCAGGCCGGTCACCGAGGCCCTGGAGGCCGAGGTGGTCGTGCAGGGGTACGGGCCGGACGTCGCCATGCGTGACCTCGCCGACGCGTCGGTGGCGATCCGCGCCGGCGCGACGTGGATCGCGACCAACGCCGACAAGACGCTGCCGTCGCCGCGGGGCCCGCTGCCCGGCAACGGGTCGCTGGTCGCGGCCCTCGCCACGGCGCTGGGGCGGCAGCCGGACACGATCGTCGGCAAGCCGGACCCGACGCTGTTCCTCGAGGCGGCCCGGGAACGGGCGGCGACGCACCCGATCGTGGTCGGGGACCGGCTCGACACGGACATCGAGGGTGCGTACCGGGCGGGCATGGACAGCCTGCTCGTCCTCACCGGGGTCAGCGACGCCGCCGAGCTCCTGGCCGCGCCGGTCGAGCGGCGGCCCACGTTCGTCGCCGAGGACCTCGCGGGCCTGTTCGAGGCGCCGCCGGCCGCCGGGACGAACCAGTGGCGGGTCGAGGACCACGGCGACCGGTGGGAGCTGACCGGCGACGGCCGACGCATCGACGCGTTGACCGCGCTGTGCGCCGTGGCGTGGGCGGCCGGAGAGGTCCGGCCGGTGACGGCGACGGGTGAGGCGGCGGAATCGGCGCTGAGCTGGATGAAGCTCTAGAGGAGCTTCCGGAGCTTCAACAGGTCGAACACCCCGGCGTCGATCTTGATGCGGCCGCCGGTCCAGGCCTGCATGACGTTGAGCTCACCGTTGACGAGGGCGACGAGGTCGTCGCTCGTCGAGGTGAGCTTGATCTTCGCGCGGGGGTCGTCGCCGTCGGTCAGGCCGGAGATCTGCCCGCCCTGCAGCTGGCCGTGGAACGCGACGTTCAGATCCGTGACCCGGCAGGCGAGGGAACGGTCGAAGTCGAGCTTCTCCCTGGCCGCCGCGGCGTTCTCGGCGAGCCGTGCCGCGAGTTTCTGCAGTGCCGCGCGGCATTCCTCAACCGTGGCCATGTTTCCCCCGTTTCCGTGCATCCAAATGTCCAATGCGGACACTTGGATTGTGACCGTACCGTACGGCGTCACGGACCGCCCGGTAGCGTGAACAGCGGTACACCACTTGGAGGAGAGGCGCAAGCATGGCTCAGGAAGCCTGGCGGGCATACCTGGAACTGGCGTACGGCATGACCGAGGCGACGACCAAGAAGGCGACCAAGACCGTCCGCAAGCTGGTCGGCAGGAGCGGCGCGACGGCGGAGCAGCTGCAGGTGATGGCCGAGGACCTGGTGAAGGCCGGCACGGCCAACCGGGAGGCGGTGACCAAGCTCGTCCGGTATGAGCTGGACCGTGCCCTCGGCGCCGTCGGTCTCGCCACCGCCGAGGAGGTCTCGGCGCTGACCACCCGCGTGCATGAGCTCGAGGCGCAGCTCAAGGCGGCGTCGGTGGCCGCGACCGCGCCGTCGGTGGAGCCGGAGCCGGCGCTGCCGGTCGGTGCGGAGATCGTGGAGACCTCCGACGCGCCCGCCGTCGCCGCGGCGAAGAAGACGGTGGCGAAGCGGACCGTGGCGAAGAAGACCGCGGCGCCGGCCGCGAAGGCGGCGCCGGCCGCGAAGACCGCGCCGGCTGCGAAGGCGGCGGCCCCCGCGAAGACTGCGGCCCCCGCGAAGACTGCGGCCCCTGCGAAGGCGGCACCGGTCAAGCGCAGCGGCCCGGCGAAGAAGGCGGCGGCGAAGGCCGCCGTGGACAAGATCGCCGAAGCGTCCGACGTAGCGCCTGTGAAGAAGACCACGCCCCGCAAGCGGGCGGCGTCCTCGTGAGCGTCACGCCCGGACCCGTGCCTGGTCCCGTGCCTGGTCACGGCCCCGGCCCGACCCCCGGTCCGATGCCGGGCCCGCCGGGCGCGGCGACACTCGGCCGGGTCGAGGCGGCGGTCGAGGCGTTGAACGGGGTAGCGTCGCTGCCGTTGCAGCGGCAGGTTTCGGTGTACGCCGATGCCCACCGCACGTTGCAGGAGATGTTGGGCACGATCGAGGAACGGTGATGGCGCGGCGGACACGACTCGATGCCGAGCTGGTGCGCCGCGGCCTGGCCCGATCGAGGGAGCAGGCGGCCGCGTTGATCGCCGAGGGACGCGTCGAGGTGCGGGGCGTCCTGGCCGGGAAGGCCGCTGCCCAGGTCGACCCGGCCGACCCGGTCCACGTCCTGGGCGAGTCGACCGGCGACGACTACGTGTCCCGGGGCGGGCACAAGCTCGCCGGGGCGCTGAACGCGTTCGAGGCGCTGCCTGTGCACGGGCGGCGGTGTCTTGACGCGGGCGCGTCCACGGGCGGCTTCACCGACGTGCTCCTGCGCCGGGGCGCGGCCCGCGTCGCGGCAGTCGACGTCGGCTACGGCCAGATCGCCTGGTCCCTGCGCACCGACGAGCGGGTGACGGTGATCGAGCGGACCAACGTGCGCACCCTGACCCCGGAGCAGATCGACGGGCCCGCCGACCTGACCGTCGCCGACCTGTCATTCATCTCCTTGCGGCTGGTGCTGGCAGCGCTCGCCGCCTGCACGGCGCCTGACGGCGATCTCGTGCCGATGGTGAAGCCGCAGTTCGAGGTGGGCCGGGAACGGGTCGGCGAGGGTGGCGTGGTGCGGGACCCGGCGCTGCGGGCGGAGGCGGTGCTGGACGTGGCCGCCGCCGCGGCGCAGCTCGGCCTCGGCGTCGCCGGGGTCACGGTCAGCCCGCTGCCGGGACCGTCCGGCAACGTCGAGTTCTTCCTGTGGCTGCGTCGCGACGCGCCGCCGGTGTCGCCCGACGCGGTGTACGCCGTGGCTTCGTTGGGGGTTTCGTGATCGCTTCGTCGGCTCGTGAGGCGTTGCTCGTCACCCATACGGGCAAGCGCAGCAACAACGAGCACGCCCGCACCGTGGCCGCCGACCTTCTCGCGGCGGGCTTCACCGTGCGGGTCCTCGCCGAGGAGGCCGACGAGCTCGACATCCCCCGCGCGGTGCCGGTGAGCGGCGAGACCGCCGCGCAGGGCGTCGAGATCGTGTTCGCGCTCGGCGGCGACGGCACCCTGCTGCGGGCGGCGGAGCTGGCCCGGCCGGCGAAGGCGCCACTGCTCGGCATCAACCTCGGCAAGGTCGGCTTCCTCGCCGAGGCCGAGATCGGCGACGTCGACAAGGCGGTGCGGGAGGTCGTCGAGGGCACCTACACCGTCGACGAGCGGCTCACCGTCGACGTCTTCGCCGAGCACGACGGCCAGCCCGTCGGCTCCTCGTGGGCGCTCAACGAGGCGACCGTGGAGAAGGGCGCCCGGGAGAAGATGCTGGAGCTGCTCGTCGAGGTCGACGGCCGGCCCCTGTCCCGGTACGGCTGCGACGGTGTCGTGTGCGCCACGCCGACGGGTTCGACGGCGTACGCGTTCTCCGCCGGCGGCCCGGTCGTCTGGCCGGAGCTGGAGGCGCTGCTGCTGGTGCCGATCAGCGCGCACGCCTTGTTCAGCCGGCCCATGGTGATCGCGCCCTCCTCGACGATCACGATCAACGTCGAGCCGTTCACCAGCTTCGCGCTGCTGTCCTGCGACGGCCGCCGGGTCATGGACCTCGCCCCCGGATCGACGGTCACCGTCCGGCGGGGCGCGCTACCCGTTCGAGTGGTACGGCTGCGTGAGCGACCGTTCACGGACCGCCTCGTGGCGAAGTTCGCCCTGCCGGTCGATGGTTGGAGACACAACAAACGGCACGGCTGAGTGGAGAAGTGTCGTACCGCGCGGCTAGTGTCTCTGGTTGTGCTGGAGGAACTCCGCATTACCGGACTCGGCGTGATCGAAGACGCCACCCTGCCCCTCGGACCGGGCCTGACCGTCATCACGGGCGAGACAGGCGCGGGTAAGACCATGGTCGTGACGAGCCTCGGCCTGCTGTTCGGCGGTCGCGCCGACGCGGGCCGGGTCCGCGCCGACCCTGGTCGAGCGACCGTCGACGGCCGGCTCAGGCTGCCCGCGCACCTGCGCGCGGCGGTCGAGGGCCGCATCGTCGACGCCGGCGCCGAGATCGACGACGACGGCACCCTGCTGATGAGCCGCACCCTGACGGCCGAGGGCCGGTCCCGGGCGCACGTCGGCGGCCGCACCGTGCCCGTCGCGGTCCTCGCCGAGGTCGGCGAGCGGGTCTTCGCCCTGCACGGCCAGTCCGACCAGCTGCGGCTGCTGCGCCCGGCCGAGCAGCGGGCCGCCCTGGACCGCTACGCGGGGCCGGAGCACGAGAAGCTGCTCGGGCGGTTCGCGGAGCTGTATTCGCGCTGGCGCGCCGTCGAGGACGACCTCGCCGACCGCCGCGCCAACGCCCGGCAGCGCAGCCAGGAGGCGGACCTGCTCCGCCTCGGCCTCGACGAGATCAGCCGCGTCGACCCGCAGCCCGGCGAGGACGAGCTGCTGCGCGAGGAGGCCCAGCGGCTCGAACACGTCGAGGGCCTGCGCAGCGCCGCCCAGCTCGCCCACGTCTCCCTGACCGGCACCGGCGACGGCGACGACGTCACCGACGTGCTGAGCCTGCTCTCCACGGCCCGCCGCACCCTCGAGGCGCAGACGAGCGTCGACCGGGTCCTCGGCGAGCTCGCCGCCCGCCTCGACGAGGTCGCCACCCTCGCGGGCGACGTGTCCACCGAGCTCGGCAGCTACCTCGCGTCCCTGGACGCGGACCCGGGCCGCCTCCAGGAGGTCTACGAGCGCCGCGCCGCGCTGCGGGCGCTCACCCGCAAGTACGCCGAGGACGTCGACGGCGTCGTCGCCTGGGCCGACCGGGCCCGCACCAAGCTCGGTGAGCTCGACACCTCCGACGAGCTCCTCGAGGAGCTCGACAAGGAGCGCCGCCGGCTGCACGGCGAGGTCGCCGAGGTCGCCGCCACGCTGTCCGCGGCCCGTCAGGAGGCGGCCGGCAGGTTCGCCGCCGACGTGACCGTCGAGCTGGCCGGCCTCGCCATGCCGCACGCCCGCATCCACGTCGTCGTCGGCCCGAAGCCCGCCGGTGGCGGACCTACCGTCCCCACCGCCGACGGCACCGACGCGGGCGTCGGCCCGGACGGCGCCGACGACATCGAGCTGCGGCTCCTGCCGCACCCGGGCGCCCCCGCCCAGCCCCTGCAGAAGGGCGCCTCCGGCGGCGAGCTGTCCCGCGTCATGCTGGCCATCGAGGTCGTCTTCGCCGGCGTCGGCGGCCCCCCGACCCTGGTCTTCGACGAGGTCGACGCGGGCGTCGGCGGCACCGCCGCGGTCGAGATCGGCAAGCGGCTCGCCCGGCTCGCCCGCGACCACCAGGTCCTCGTGGTGACGCACCTGCCGCAGGTGGCCGCGTTCGCCGACCGGCACCTCGTGGTCGCCAAGGACACCGGCGGCGCGGTCACCACCAGCGGGGTCCGGGTCGTGGAGCACACCGACCGGGCCCGGGAGCTGGCCCGGATGCTGGCCGGGCTGCCGGACTCGGATCTCGGCATCGCGCACGCGGAGGAGCTGCTGTCGGTCGCCGACCGGGAGAAGTCCCACCACTGACACCGTGCTGCCGCCGTGGCGTGGAGTTGCGCCGCGGCGGCGCGTGTTGTGCGCCGGGGGCGGTGTTCGGTTCTTCGCGGGTCGGTCTTCCTCTTTTCGCGGCCGGTGTTTCACGGATCGGTGTTTCACGGATCGGTGTTTCGCGGGTCGGTGTTTCGCGGCATTCGCAACAGGCTCCCTGACCCCGGAAATCGTTCGGCTTGTTACGCCGCCACCGTCTGACAAGACCGCTCACAGATCGAAGTCGTGGGTGGCTCTGATCAATCTCGCAAGATCAATCGGCGGGTACTGCGGCACTATGCTGGGCGCCGGGTGCCGTCGAGGGTTCGTGTCGCGGCGGCGGGTGCCGGATGCGGACCATGGGGAGTGGTGGGGTGCGGGCGGCGAGGATCTGGCGGTACCCGATGAAGTCGGCGGGCGGAGAGCAGCTCGACGAGGTCGACGTCGCCCCGGACGGGCTCGTGGGCGACCGGCGGTGGGCGTGCATCGACCCCGACGGTGTTGTCGTCAGCGCGAAGCAGCCGCGGCTCTGGGAGCGGCTGCTGCAGGTCACCGTTCGCGGCGACGGGGTGTGGCTGCCCGACGGCAGGACCGCGGTCCTCGACCGGGACGGCGTCGCCGACGCCGGTGCGCTGCTGTCGTCGTGGCTGGGGCGGGCGGTGACGGTGACCGACGTGGTGCCGGAAGGGGCCGTGCTGCACCGGTTCTGGCCGCGCGAACCCGGCATGATCCCCTCCTGGGCGGCCGCGGCAGAGGCCGGCAGCGACGTGCTGAGCACGATCGGCAGCGGGCGGTTCCACGACTTCGGCGCCGTGCACGCCGTGACGACCGGCGCGCTGGAGCGGCTCGCCGAGGTGCACGGTGCGTCCGTCGACCACCGGCGGTTCCGGCCCAACCTCCTGCTCGACCTGCCGGACGACCCCGAGCCGGGGGACGTGGTGCAGGTCGGTGGGGTGCGGCTGCGGGTGCAGGTGCCGACGCCGCGATGCGTGGTGCCGTCGCTGGGGCACGGGGGCGGCGCGGGTGACACCGGGCTGCTGCGGACCCTCGCGAAGCACTACCGGATGCCGGTGGGGGAGTTCGGGACGGCGGCGTGCTTCGGCTGGTACGCGGCCGTCGAGCAGTCGGGACGTATCGAAACCGACGGTTGACGGTCGTCCGCGCGACGGTCGGTGTTCGGCCCGTCGCGGGACAGTCGGGCGATGGTCGTTGAGTCGGTCACGGCGACGCCGTGGGTGGTGCTGGTCGTGTTCGTGGTGGCGGCACTCGACGCGGTCGTGCCGTTGTCGCCGAGCGAGTCGACGCTGATCGCGGTCGCCGTGGTGTCGGCGCAGACGGGGCGGCCGGCGATCTGGCTGGTCATCGTCGCGGCGGCGGCCGGGGCGTTCGCGGGGGACATGGTGTCGTTCCGCATCGGGGTCAGGGCCGGGGCGGGAGTGCTGCGCCGGCTGCGGACCCGGCGGCGGGGGCTGCGGGTGTACGCCTGGGCCCACCGCACCCTGACCGGCCGCGGCGGGCAGGTGCTGGTGTTCGCGAGGTACCTGCCCGGCGGGCGGTCGGCCTCGGCGCTCGCTGCCGGCGTGGTCGGCTACCCAGCTGGGCGGTTCCGGGCGTGGACGGCCGTCGGGGTGAGCGTGTGGGCCTGCCTGGCGGGGTCCATCGGGTACGGCTGCGGGCGGATCCTGGACGGGCGGATGTGGCAGGCGCTGCTGCTCGCGTACGCCGGCGCGGCGTCGCTGCTCGTGGTCGCCGAGGTGCTCAGGCGGATCACGTCACGTGACGCCGATGGGTTCGGGCGGGTCGCGTCGCGTGATGCGGACGGGTTCGGGCCGGTCACGTCGCGTGACGCGGACGCGTTCGGGCGGGTTGCGTCGCGTGACGCGGACGCGTTCGGGCGGGTTGCGTCACGCGACGCCGACGAGGAGGTTGACCCGGGTCCCGCGTGGGGCGACGGTGAGCGGCAGGGTCGACTGCTCCAGCACGATCATGCTGCCGCTAGGGCCGACCTCGCGGATCACCCCGAGCTCGAGCCCGGCGGCGCGCAGCTCGGTGGCGGCCTCGGTGGGCGACTTCCCGGTGAGGTTGGGCACGAGGGTCAGGCTGATCGACGAGAGGTTCACTGCGGCACTCCTTCCGATGCGTACACGGACAAGAGGGACCCGGGGCCGTCGTGAATACGCGGGAAATGTGTCGCCTGGCTGACAGTACAAGAAGGTGACGGGCGTCACCCTTTGCGCGAAAAGTGGCGTTCCACCTGCTAGTGGACATGTCGTGCCCGGCTTTTGTCGGGGGTCCATGCCAGGATGGTTGAGATGCGACTTCCAACCTTGCGCCGCACCCGGCCCGCCGAGCCGGGTGTCATCGGTGGCGTCGTGCGGCTGGATCGGCGGACCAAACGCTTGGTGGGGCGGCTGCGGCCCGGTGAGATCGCGGTCATCGACCACGTCGACCTCGACCGTGTCGCGGCCGACTCGCTCGTCGCGGCCGGGGTCGCGGCCGTGCTCAACGCGAAGCCGTCGGTGTCGGGCCGCTATCCCAACCTGGGGCCGGAAGGCCTGATCAAGGCCGGGATCCCGCTCGTCGACGACCTCGGCGAGGAATTGTTCGACCGGCTCCGTGAGGGCGAGTCCGTCCGTATCGAGGGCGACACCGTATATGTCGGTGACGACGCGGTCGCCAAGGGTCAGCGGCAGGACGCCGAGACGGTCGCGCTGTCGATGGCCGACGCCCGGGAGGGCCTGTCGGTGCAGCTGGAGGCGTTCGCCGCCAACACGATGGAGTACCTGAAGCAGGAGCGCGCGCTGCTGCTCGACGGCGTCGGCGTGCCCGAGATCCAGACCGAGATCGCCGGGCGGCACTGCCTGATCGTGGTCCGGGGCTATGACTACAAGGCCGACATCGACGTGCTGCGGCCGTACATCCGCGAGTACAAGCCCGTGCTGATCGGGGTCGACGGCGGCGCCGACGCGCTCGTCGAGGCCGGCTACACCCCCGACATGATCATCGGCGACATGGACTCGGTCTCCGACGACGTGCTGCGCTGCGGCGCGGAGGTCGTCGTGCACGCGTATCCCGACGGGCGGGCCCCCGGGTTGGCCCGGGTGCAGCGACTCGGCGTCGAGGCGATCACGTTCCCGGCGGCGGCGACGAGCGAGGACATCGCGATGCTGCTCGCCGACGAGAAGGGCGCGTCGCTGCTCGTGGCGGTCGGCACCCACAACACCCTCATCGAGTTCCTCGACAAGGGTCGCGGCGGCATGGCCTCCACCTTTCTCACCCGGCTCAAGCTCGGTGGCAAACTGGTGGACGCCAAGGGCGTCAGCCGGCTCTACCGGCAGAGTCTGTCGGGCTCGTCGCTGGTCCTGCTGCTGGCCTCGGCGATCGCCGCGATGGCGGCGGCGCTCGCGGTGACGACGATCGGCCGGGCCTATCTGAGCGTCATCGCCGAGTGGTGGGACAACCTGATCTTCACGCTGTTCTCCTAGTGCCGTTGCCTGGCGCTGTTTCTCCTGGACGGGACCGACCTTGATCAACTTCCGGTACCACGTGGTGTCGCTGGCCGCCGTCTTCCTGGCGCTGGCCATCGGCCTCGTCGTCGGGACCGCGGCGGCGAACGGGCCGCTCGCCGAGAACCTCAACGACCAGGTCAACAAGATCACTGACGAGAAGGAACAGTTGCGCGACGACCTGGACCAGTCGCGGGCCGAGCTCAAGAAGAACTCGGACTTCGCCACCGAGGTCGCCCCGATGCTGCTCAACGGCAAGCTCGTCGGCCACACCGCCCTGCTCGTGAAGATCGAGGGCAACGACAAGGACGTCGACACCGCCGCCGACGGCATCACGACCATGCTGCAGACCGCCGGCGCCAAGCTCACCGGCACGGTCACGATCAAGGAGAAGTTCTCCGCCGGTGTCAGCGACAGCACGCTGCTGGACCTCGCCGACTCCACGGCGCCCCCCGCCATCATCGGCGCCCTGCCCAACAACGGCAAAGGCCAGGAGACCTCCGCCGCCCTGCTCGCCGCGGTCCTCGTCGCCGACAAGGCCGGCACGCCGCAGGTCGACGGCACCCGGAAGGTCCTGTCCGCGTACCAGAACGGCGGCTACATCGGCCTCGACGGTGACCTGAAGACCCCCGCCGACGTGGTCATCGTCGTCGCCGGTGCGCCCGCCACCGGCAAGGACGCCAAGGAGCGCAACGCCGCCGCGCTGACCGTCGTCAGCCGCCTCGACGTCGCCCTCTCTGGCGACGTGGTCGTGGCCGGCCTGTCGGCCAACGGCCTGGTGTCCTCGGTCCGCGACGACGCCTCGATCGCCAAGGACGTGTCCACCGTGGACAACGCCGTCACCGCCTACGGCCAAGTCGCCGCAGTCATGGCCCTCGTCGAGCGGCTCGGCGGCAAGGCCGGCCACTACGGCATCGGCAGCGGCGCGACCAGCCTGCTGCCCAAGACGGCGAGCGCGGCCAGTGGTTCGTAAGCTGCTCGCCGCCGTCGCCGGGGCGGCCGCCGCCCGGGCCGTGCTGCGTGAGCTGCGTGGCCTGCCGGCCCTGGACCGCACCAACTTCCGCGGCCGCACCGTCTCCCTCGCGGGCGGCCCCGCCCTCGCCGTCGGCGCCACCGTGGGCGCGGTCCTCGGCGCGGCCGGCCGCTCGGGGAGCCGCCAGGCTCGCGCCGCCACCGCCACCGACGGCTTGGGCGCGGCCGGACGCTCAGGACGCCGCCGCCAGGCTCGCGCCGCCAACGCCGCCAACGCCGCCAACGGCCTAGGCGCGGCCGGCCGCTCGGGGGGCCGCCAGGCTCGCGCTGCTGACGCCGCCGCCACTGCGAGCGGACGCTCGGGGAGCCGCCAGGCTCGTGCCACCGCCACCGCCGCGGCCACCGGCGGCGCCATCGCGGGTCTGGGCGCGGGCGGTCGCTCGGGAGGCCGTCGGGGGAGCGACTCGGGGAGCCGTCAGGCGCCGAGGCGTCGCAACGGGGACGGCGGGCGGGCCGTGGCGGCTGAGGTGGGTGCCGCCGGTGGGCTGCCTGCTTCCATGCACCGTACCCCGCACCACCTAATTGACCTTGATTCGCGTAGTGGATCAGTGGCGCTGGGTGTTGATGCGCGGCGGCGGGTGGTCTGGACTGGGCGGGGGCCTCGGGTGATGGGGGCCGTGGCGGTCGCCGGGCTTGGCGCGGGGGCGGTTGGATTCTACGACGACCTCGTCGGTGGGCGGCCGGAGCACGCGGCGAAAGGGTTCCGGGGGCACCTCGGGGCGCTCAAGGAGGGGCGGGTCACCAGCGGCCTCATCAAGATTGTCGGGGTCGGGGCGGCCGGGGTGGTTGCCGCCGCGCTGCTGCCCAGGCGGCGGGTGGTCGACGTGCTGCTCGGGGCCGGGGTCATCGCGGGGACGGCGAACCTGTTCAACCTGCTCGACCTGCGGCCCGGGCGGGCGATCAAGGCCGGGATGCTGGTCGGGGCGCCGCTGGCGGTCGGCCGGGGCGGGGGTGCGGCGACTGGGGCGCTCGGCGCGGCCGGGGCGTTGCTCGCGGCGGACCTCGGCGAGGAGATCATGCTCGGCGACGCCGGGGCGAACGCGCTCGGGGCGGTGCTCGGGACCGCGTACGTGGCCCGCACCGGCACCTGGGGGCGCCTGGCCGCGCTCGCCGGGCTCGTCGCGCTGACCGCGGCCAGTGAGAAGGTCAGCTTCACCCAGGTCATCGAGAAGACCCCGGCGCTGCGGGCGATCGACCAGTTCGGCCGCCTGCGCCCGACGACCCTTCCGGCCAGACCCGCATCGGCACCGGACGAGCAGGCACCGGACGAGCAGGCACCGGACGAGCAGGCACCGGACGAGCAAAGCCAAAGCCAGCAAGACACAACCCAAAGCCAGCAAGGCCGGCAGGACCACAGCCAGCACGCCGATGTGCAGGCGAAGGCCAAGCCGTCGCCGAGACCGCGTCGCGACGGGTGACCGGAAAGCGGCTCGTCGGAGCCGCGGCAGTCGTCGCGGCGCTCACCATGCTGAGCCGGCTTGCCGGATTTGCGCGCATTCTGGTGTTCAACGGAGCCGTCGGGCCGACGTACCTCGGCAATGCGTACACGGCCGCCAACACCATCCCGAACATCATCTTCGAGCTCGTCGCCGGTGGGGCCCTCGCGAGTCTCGTCGTGCCGTTGCTCGCCGGGGCGGTCGCGCGGCAGGACCGGCAGCAGGTGGGGCGGACCGTGTCGGCGCTGCTCGGCTGGGTCGTCGTGATCCTCGTTCCCCTCGCGGTGCTGGTGGCGGTGCTGGCCCGGCCGCTCGTCGGGCTGCTGATGCGGGCCCAGCCCGCCGAGGCCGTCGACGCGGGGACGGACATGCTGCGCGTGTTCGCGCCGCAGTTGCCGCTGTACGGCGTCGGCATCGTCCTGACGGGCACCCTGCAGACGTACCGCCGCTTCGCCTGGCCGGTCATCGCGCCGCTGCTGTCGAGCCTGACCGTGATGGCGGTGTACGTGGCGTTCGGCGTCCTGGCCGGACGCGGGGCGGACATCGTCGGTAGCGGAAAGCAGGTCGACGACGCCGACCTGTGGCTGTTGTCCGGTGGGACGACCCTGGCCGTGGCGGTGCTCACGCTGAGCCTGCTGATCCCGCTGAGCCGGCTCCGGTTGCGAATCCGCCCGACGTTGCGGTTCGACACCCATGAGGTGCGCGCGCTCAAGCCGCTTGTCGTCGCGGGGATCGTCACCGTCGGCAGCCAGCAGCTGGTGCTGGGGCTGGCGATCGCGTTGAGCGGGTACGCGGGCAGGGGCGTCGTCGTCGTGTACAGCCTCGCCCAGACGATCTTCCTGCTGCCGTGGGCGGTCCTGGCCGTGCCGGTGGCGACGACCGCGTACCCGGCGCTGGCCGAAGCCGGCGCGGGCGGGGCGGAGGGCCGGGACCGGTTCGCCGCGGTGCTGGCCCCGGCGGTGCGCACCGTCGTGGTGCTGACCAGCCTCGGCGCGGCGGCGCTGGTCGTGCTCGCGGAGCCGGTCGCGGTGATCCTCGCCGAGCTGTCGTCGGAGCCGCCGGACGTCGGGCAGCTGGCCGGCGGCATCACCTGGTTCGCGCCCGGGCTGATCGGCTACGGGCTGTTCGCGCTGCTGTCCCGGGCCCTGTACGCGGGCGGCAACGCCTACGCGGCGGCCTGGGCGACCGGGTTCGGCTGGGCGGTCGCCGCCGCCACCGCCGTGCCCCTCGCCGCCGGGTTGCCGCTGGACCGGCGGGTCGCGGCGATCGCGGCGGCGAACTCGATCGGCATGCTCGTGCTCGGGGCCGCCCTGGCCGTCGCGGTCCGCGCGAGGGCCGGTGGTGACGCGGTCGCCGGCGCCGGGCGTACCGTCGCGGCGGCCGTCGCATCGGCAACCGTCGCGGCAACCGTGGCATTGACGATCAGGCATCTGCTCTGGGGCGGCGGGACCCCCGATGTCCCCGGGGCGGTCGCACAGGGCATGCTGTGCGGAGTCGCGGTGGCGGTGGTGTTCCTCGCCGGGGTGGCGGTCACGGACCGGCGGACCCTGCAGCGGCTCATACACAGGAGGGGCTGAGGGGTGGGCGCCCGCATCGCGTTGGTCCTGGCGTCGAGCACGGGCGGCGTCGGCCGGCACGTCGGCATGCTCGTCGACGGCCTCGTCGCGCACGGTCACGACGTCAGCGTGCACGGCCCCGCCGCGACCGACACCCAGTTCGGCTTCAGCGGCCGGGGCGCGCAGTTCGTGCCGGTCGAGATCCCGGCGAGCCCGCAACCGGGTGACGTCCTCGCCGTCCGGGCGCTGCGCAGGTCGCTCAGGGACGTGGCGGTCATCCACGCGCACGGGCTGCGCGCCGGGTTCGTCGCCGCGCTCGGCCGCCCGGCCGGCACCCCGCTCGTCGTCACCTGGCACAACCTGGTCCTGGCGCAGGGCCTGCGGGCGAAGCTCTACCACCCGCTCGAACGGCGGGTCGCCCGCGCCGCCGACGTGACCCTCGGCGTGTCGACGGACCTCGTCCAGCGGGCCCGCGAACTCGGCGGCCGGGACGTGCGGCTCGCGCTCGTGCCCGCCCCGGTGCGGCCCGCCGCCACCCGCGGCCGCGACGAGATGCGCGAGGAACTCGGCGTGGAGCCGGGCCAGCCGCTCGTCCTCGCCGTCGGCCGGCTGCACCCGCAGAAGGGGTTCGAGACCCTCGTCGCGGCCAAGTGGTCCCAGCCGCAGCCGTTCGTGGCGATCGCCGGCAGCGGCCCCTCGTACATGACCCTGGCGCAGCGCATCTCCGCCGAGCACGCGCCGGTGCACCTGCTCGGCTATCGCGACGACATCCCGGACCTGCTCGCCGCCGCCGACCTGGTCGTGGTGACCAGCGTGTGGGAGGGCCAGCCGCTGTTCGTGCAGGAGACCCTGGCCGCCGGGGTGCCGCTGCTCGCGACCGCCGTCGGCGGGATCCCGGAGGTGGTCGGCGACGGCGCCCGGCTGGTCGAGCCGCACGACGTCGAAGGGTTCACCGCCGCCGCGGAGGCGCTGCTCGCCGACCCGGCCGCGCTGCGGGAGCTCGGCCGGCGGGGCCTGGAGCGGGCGGCGACCTGGCCGACCGAAGGCGACACCCTGGCGCAGGTCGAGGCGGTGTACGCGCAGCTGCCAGGAACCGCCGGCAGGGCGTGAAGGGCGTGACCGGCCGTCCCCGCGGGGAGCGTTGATGCGGCACCGGCTGCATCGCTCCACCCCGGCGCTGCTGTCCCTGCTCGTCGGGGTCCTCGCACTGCTCGCGCTGATCCCGCGGCCCGACTCGGCCACGGCGCCGCCGTCCGCCGATTACGTGATCATCGTCGGGGTCGCCGGGCTGCGCTGGGACGACGTGAACCCGACCGACACCCCGACGATGTGGCAGCTGGCGCAGGACGGCGCGATCGGCGCGCTGTCGGTGCGTTCCGCGCGGCGGGTCACCTGCGCCGGTGACGGCTGGCTCACGCTCGGCGCCGGGAACTACGCGACGTACACGAGCGGTCCGATCACCTCCGAGTGCCCGCCCCTGGCGGTGTCGATCACGCCGGACGGGACGAAGACCGGCGCGTCGCTGCCGGACCACGACGGGGTCGTGGCGAAGAACCGGGCGCTGCACTGGGGCGCCCAGCCGGGTGCCCTCGCCGAGGGCGTGCGCTGCACCACGGCTGTCGGCCCGGGGGCGGCCGTCGCCGCCGCCAGGCCGTACGGGCGGGTCGACCGCTACGCCGACACCGTCGACGAGAACGTGCTGTCGGCGTGCGCGTTGACGCTCGTCGACCTCGGCCAGATCGCCGGGAACGACGCCGCGTCCCGCGCCGGCGACGCCCGCCGCGCCGACGCGGCCCTCGCCACGGTCATCGCGGCCCGGCCGGCCCGGGCCGTGGTCGTGCTCGCCGGCCTGTCCGACCTGGACGCCGGCACCCGCCTGCACGTCGCGATCGCGCAGGGCCCCGGCTACACGGGCGGCTGGCTCACCTCACCGTCGACGTCCCGGCCCGGCTACGTGCAGGTCGTCGACCTCGCCCCGACCGCCCTCGCCGCCCTGGACCGGCCGATCCCCGGCAAGCTCTTCGCCGGCGGCGCGGCCACGATGAGCGACGGCCGGCCCGCCTCGGTCGGCCGGGCCGTCGAGCGGCTCGCCGACGCCGACCGGGAGGCCAGCGTCCAGCAGCGG
This sequence comes from Dactylosporangium cerinum, assembly GCF_042653625.1. Lineage (NCBI taxonomy): Bacteria > Bacillati > Actinomycetota > Actinomycetes > Micromonosporales > Micromonosporaceae > Dactylosporangium > Dactylosporangium cerinum. Next base: position 19,149 of record NZ_JBHSIU010000130.1, read on the forward strand.
GTCGGCTCCACGTTCTTCACGCTGCTCGTCGTCGCCGAACTGGCCCTGTTCGTGCTGGTCGTGCCGCTGCTGCGGTGGGCCCGGCGGCCGGCCGGGCCGGTCGCGCACCCGCCGGCGCCGCGGGTCGTCGTGCGGGCCGCCGAGGTGCTGCTCATCGCCGCGTCCCTGGCGGTGCCGGCGGCGCTCGTCGCGGACCTGCTGCCGTGGTGGCGGTGGTCGTCGCCGGGGCTCGGGTTCGCCGGCGTGACTCTCGCCGCGCTCGCCGTCGCGACCCTCGTCATCGCGTGGTCGTCGTCGCGGAGCCGGGCCAACGCGCCGCTCGGCGGGGTCGCCGCCGTCGGCGCCCTCGCCGTCACGCTCGACGTGCTCACCGGGGCGCGGCTGCAGCTCAACGGCGTCGCCGGCTACTCCGCCGCGGCCGGCGGCCGCTACGCCGGGGTCGGCGTCATCGGCCTCGGGCTGCTCGTCACGGGGGTGCTGCTCGGCGGTGCCAGCCTCGCGCAGCGGTTCGAGCGGCGCTGGCGCCCGTTCGTCATGGCCGTCGTCGGCGCGGCCGGGATGATCGTCATCGGCAGCCCGTACCTCGGCGCCGACGCCTCCGGCGCGGTGGCGCTGACCGCCGGGGTGTGCGCGGCCGCCGCCCTCGCGGTCGGCGGGTGGCTGACGATCACCCGGCTGATCTGGGCGGTCGCGGCGGCGCTCGCCGTCACCGCCGGGATCGGGGTGCTGGACCTGTTCCGCCCCGAGGATCAGCGCAGCAGCGTGGGCCGGTTGCTGGTGCGCACCCAGGACGGCACCGCCGGGTACATCGCGCGGCGCATCGGCGAGGCGAACGTGGTGACGACGGTCACCAGCCCGCTGACGATCCTGGTCATCGGGACCGTCCTCTACGTGACGTTCGTGCTGCTCCGGGACTGGGGCGGGGTGCGCCGGCTGCTCGGGGTGTTCCCGCCGGTCCGTGGCGCCCTGGTCGGGTTGGTGCTGGCCAGCGTGCTCGCCGGGGTCGTGGAAGGGGTGTCGCTCAACGTCCTCGGCGCCGCCCTCGCCACCGCGGCGCCATTGACCGTCCTGGCGTGCCTGCGGGTGCTGGACCACGCCGATGACCGGACCCGGTGAGCGTCCCAACGGCTGAGCGGCCCGGAGTGTCCGGAGCGGGGCCGTTCACCTGCTGTTAGGCTGAACTCCCGTGGATCGCTCTTCGACACGGACCGGTGCGAGCCGGCAGGCTAAGCACATCTTCGTCACCGGGGGCGTCGCCTCCTCACTCGGCAAGGGTCTGACCGGCTCCAGCCTCGGCAGTCTGCTCAGCGCCCGCGGTCTGCGGGTCGTCATGCAGAAGCTGGACCCGTATCTCAACGTCGACCCCGGGACCATGAACCCGTTTCAGCACGGCGAGGTGTTCGTCACCGAGGACGGCGCCGAGACCGACCTCGACATCGGTCACTACGAGCGGTTCCTCGACCAGGACCTGTCCCGCAACGCCAACGTCACCACCGGCCAGATCTACTCGGCGGTCATCGCCAAGGAGCGGCGCGGGGAGTATCTCGGCGACACCGTCCAGGTCATCCCGCACGTCACCAACGAGATCAAGGCCCGGATCCGGGCGATGTCGGCCCCCGACGCCGACGGCGTGGCACCCGACGTGATCATCACCGAGGTCGGCGGGACCGTCGGCGACATCGAGTCGCTGCCGTTCCTGGAGGCCATCCGCCAGGTGCGGCACGACATCGGCCGCGACAACTGCTTCTTCCTGCACGTGTCGCTGGTGCCGTACCTCGCGCCGAGCGGCGAGCTGAAGACCAAACCGACCCAGCACTCCGTGGCCGCGCTGCGCAGCATCGGCATCCAGCCGGACGCGCTCGTCTGCCGCTCCGACCGGCAGATCCCGGAGAAGACCAAGAACAAGCTCGCCCTGTACTGCGACGTCGACGCCGAAGCGGTCGTGTCCGCGCCGGACGCGCCGAGCATCTACGACATCCCGCGCGTGCTGCACGAGGAGGGCCTCGACGCCTACGTCGTGCGCCGCCTCGGCCTGTCGTTCCGGGACGTGGCCTGGAAGAAGTGGGACGACCTGCTCGAACGGGTCCACCACCCGCGGCAGACGGTGACCGTCGCGATCGTCGGCAAGTACGTCGACCTGCCCGACGCGTACCTGTCGGTGACCGAGGCGGTCCGCGCCGCCGGGTTCGCGCACCGGGCCCGGGTCGAGATCCGCTGGGTGCCCAGCGACGCCTGCACCACCCCGGCCAGCGCCGCCCAGGCCCTCGCCGGCGTCGACGGGGTCGTCATCCCCGGCGGCTTCGGCGTCCGTGGCATCGAGGGCAAGATCGGCGCCGCCCAGTACACCCGGGAGCGCGGCATCCCGACCCTCGGCCTGTGCCTCGGCCTGCAGTGCATGACGATCGAGGTGCTGCGCAACGTCGCCGGCATCGAGGGCGCCAACTCCCTGGAGTTCGACGGCGACGCCACCGACCCGGTCATCTCCACCATGGCGGACCAGCAGGACATCGTCGCCGGCAAGGGCGACCTCGGCGGCACCATGCGCCTCGGCGCGTACCCGGCGGTCCTCGCGCCCGGCACGCTCACCGCGGACGCGTACGGCGCGCCGGAGGTGTCGGAGCGGCACCGCCACCGGTACGAGGTGAACAACGCCTACCGCGAGGCCATGACCTCCGCGGGGCTGCTGATCTCCGGCACGTCGCCGGACGGGCGCCTGGTCGAGTTCGTCGAGCTGGACCGGGAGCGGCACCCGTTCTTCGTCGCCACCCAGGCGCACCCGGAGCTCAAGAGCCGCCCGACCCGGGCGCACCCGCTGTTCGCGGCGTTCGTCGGCGCGGCCGTCGCGTACAACGCCGCCGACCGGCTGCCCGTCGAGCTGGAAACGGTCGACGCATGAGCGGTCCGGAGCGCAGCGGAGAGATCGCTCATCATGAGCTCAGCCTGAGCCGTCGCCGGAGCGAAGCGGAGGGGACGGCGTGACGTACGAGGTGCTGTCGCACACGGAACGCCTCCGCAACAAGGTGTTCGCGATCTTCACCGACGACGTCGTCATGCCCGGCGGTGACACCGCGAAGCGGGACTACATGGTCCACGTGGGTGCGGTCGGCGTCGTCGCGGTCGACACCGCCGGGCGGGTCGCGCTCGTCCGGCAGTACCGGCCGGCGGTGCGGCAGGTGCTGTGGGAGCTGCCCGCCGGGCTGGTCGACGTCGAGGGGGAGCCGCTCGTCGACGCGGCCGCCCGGGAGCTCGCCGAGGAGGTCGACCTCGCGGCCGCGACCTGGGACCTGCTGACCGAGGTGCACCCGTCGCCCGGCTGCTCCAACGAGAAGATCCGGCTCTTCCTGGCCCGGGACATCTCGCCGGTGCCGGACGCGGACCGCCATGCCCGTACCCACGAGGAGGCGGAGATGGAACTGCACTGGGTCGACCTCGACGCGGCGGTGGGGATGGCGCTGAGCGGCGAGATCACCAACGCGGCGTGCCTGGTGGGGGTGCTGGGCGCCGCGCACGCCCGGGACCGGGACTGGAAGACCCTGCGGCCGGCGTCGTCGGCGACCTGACGTTCGCATGACCCGGTAGACCTCGTGCACCCCCGTGACTGCACCAGGTCTACCGGATCACTCACGCGCGCAGCAGCGCGATCGCCAGCGTGAGCAGCGCGGCGGCGGAGGAGACGGTGCGGACCGTGTTCCAGCGGTTCCAGGACGCCTCGAACACCGCCCGCGCCGCCGCCGGGTCCGTCAGCCCGGCGGCGTCGAGCTGGTTGTTCAGCGGCACGTTGATCGCGGCCGTGACGATGAACACCACGGCGTACAGCAGCGTCGCCGCGATCAGCCAGGGCAGCATCGCGCGGTGGGCGCCGCCGAGGTGCAGCAGGACCGCGACGATCGCGGCGACGAGCGCGCCCACGTAGGCGCCGAGGAACCAGCCGTTGAGGATCGACGAGTTGATCTTCTGCATGACGTCGACGAAGGTGCGGTCGTCGACGCGGCGCAGGGCGAGCATGACCGAGGTCGAGTAGGCGAAGAAGACGCCCGTGGACAGGCCGACGAAGAGGGTCGCCGTGGCGAGGACGGCGCTGCGCAACTGTTCCATGCGGTTCAGTCAACCGTGTCGATCGCAGACGGGCCATGGTCGAGCATCGCCGATGCATGTGTCATCGTCTACGGTGTGGACGCGTTGACGGCGCTGCTCGACGGGCCGAGGGCCCGCGGGGCGTTTCTGCTGCGGTCGGTGCTGGCGCCGCCGTGGTCGCTGCGGATCCGTGACGAGGCGGCCCTGGCCCTGGTCGCGATGGTGCGCGGCGAGGCCGCGTACATCCCCGACGACGGCACCGTGCGCACCATCGGCCCCGGCGACGTGATGGTCATCCGCGGTCCCGGCCACTACACCGTGGCGGACCCGCCGGGCACCGAGCCGCAGATCATCATCCACCCGGGGCAGCGGTGCACCACACCCGACGGGCAGGACCTCGCAGAGGTCATGCACCTGGGCGTCCGCACGTGGGGTACCGATCCCGACGGCCCGACACTCGTCATCACCGGCGCCTACGAACTCACCGGCGAGGTCGGCCGCCGCCTGCTCAGCGCGCTGCCGGACGCCGTCGTGGTGCGTGGGGAGGGGCACCTGGTCGCGCTGCTCGCGGGGGAGATCGACAAGGACCGCCCCGGGCAGGAGGCCGTCCTGGACCGGCTCCTCGACCTGATGCTCATCTCCGCGCTGCGCGACTGGCTGGACCGTCCCTCATCCGACGCGCCGGGCTGGTACCGGGCCCAGTCCGACCCGGTCGTCGGGCCGGCGCTGGCGCTGCTGCACCACAACCCGGCGCACCCGTGGACGGTCGCCGTGCTCGCCGAGAAGGTCGGCGTGTCGCGGGCGCTGCTCGCCCGGCGGTTCACCGACGTGGTGGGGGAGCCGCCGATGGCGTACCTGACCGGTTGGCGGCTCGCCCTCGCCGCGGACCTGCTCCTCGAACCCGGCGCGACCCTCGGCGCGGTGGCCAGGAGGGTGGGCTACGGGGGTGCTTTCGCGCTGAGCGCGGCGTTCAAGCGTGTCCGCGGTGTGAGCCCCCAACGGCATCGTGGACAATCCTGACATGTCACTGTGTCCGTGCGGGCTCGGCGAGCCCTACGACGACTGCTGCGGCCGCTTCCACCGGGGCACCGACGCGCCGCCGAGCGCTGAGCTGCTCATGCGCGCCCGGTACAGCGCGTACGTGGTCGGCGACCGCGACTTCCTGCTGCGCACCTGGCACGAGAAGACCCGCCCGCGGCTGCTGTCGGTCGAGGACGGGCAGCACTGGAAGGGCCTGTACATCCTGGACCGCACCGGCGGCGGGCTGTTCGACAGCGAGGGCACGGTCGAGTTCAAGGCCCGCTACGAGGCCGACGGCAAGCCGGGCGTGATGCACGACACGAGCCGCTTCGTGAAGGTCGACGGGGTGTGGCTCTACGTGGACGAGGTCTGACGGGCCCGCCATTCCCGGTCCAGCATCGCGTAGACGTACTGGTCGCCGAACTCGCCCTTGAACAGCTCGTCCTCGACGAAGTGCGCCTCCCGGCGCATCCCGAGCCGGGACAGCAGCTGCCACGACGGCACGTTGCGGGTGTCGCACTTGCCGCAGATGCGGTGCAGGCCGAGGTCCTCGAAGCCCAGGCGCAGCATCGCCTCGGACGCCTCCCGGGCGTAGCCCTTGCCCTGGAAGCCGGGGTGCAGGACGAAGCCGAGCTCGCCTTGGCGGCTCAGCGCGCTCTCCCACTTGAGCACGACCTGGCCGATGACCCGCCCGTCGAGGTCCATGGCGAGCACCAGCCACTGGCCCTCGGCGGTGAGCGCGTCCTGGGCGATGCGGTTCTTCAGCGAGTCCCGGGTCATCTCCTCGTCGTGGACGTCCCAGTAGAGGTAGCGCACGACATCCGGGTCGCCGGTGAGGGCGTGCAGGTCGGCGAAGTCACCCTCGGTGAACGGGCGCAGCGTCAGCCGCTCGGTCCGGATGGGGTAGGAGGGGCGGAGCACGACTGGATGCTAACCCGCCAGTGCGCTGCGAAGCGTGACAATTGTGCCCGCCGGCGTCGACTGCACCGTGACCTCGTCGACGAGGTGCCGGGCCAGCCACAGGCCACGGCCGCTGACCGCGTTGCTCGGCGGCAGCGTGGAGCCGTCGAGGCGCTCCGCGGGGATGCCGGAGCCCTTGTCGGTGACCTCGCACAGCAGCGTGCCGTCGAGGGTGCACAGCTTCACCGCGCCGCGCCCGCCGGCGTGCCGGACCGCGTTGGTGACGATCTCGTTGACCGCCAGGACGAAGTCCTCGAGACGTTGGCCGAGCAGCCCGGCGGCCGCGGCGGCCCGGCTCACGGCATGCCGCACCGGGGTGATCTGCTCAGCGTCGAACTCCTCGACCAGCAGTGCCGTCTCAACGGCCTCAGCCACGGTGTCACCTTTCCGCTGCGTCTCCGCTGCGACGAAGCCGAGAGTACCCCGACCTGATCCGGAACACGCGCAGAAGTCACCCTGGAGTGCAAGATGCAGACCGGAACCCGCATCCTTGACGGCGTGGACGACGACTTGCGGGTCACCGATGACATTGCACTGCCGCGCGCGGAGCTCGGCTGGCGGTTCAGCCGCTCCGGCGGGCCCGGCGGCCAGTCGGTCAACACCACCGACTCCCGGGTTGAGCTGCGCTTCGACCTGGGTGCGACGCAGGCGCTGCCGGAGCCGCTGAAGGAGCGGGCGCTGGCGCGGCTGGCCGGTCGGCTCGTCGACGGCGTGCTGTCGATCGTCGCGTCCGAGCACCGCTCGCAGCTGCAGAACCGGCGCGCGGCCGAGCTGCGCCTGGTGACCGTGATCGCGCAGGCGATCGCCCCGCCACCCAGGCCGCGGAAACGGACAAAGCCCTCCAAAGGTGCGATCGAGCGGCGGCTCACCGACAAGCGGCGCACCGGGCTGCGCAAACAGGAGCGCCGCCGCCCCGAGGACTAGAGGATCAGGGTGTGGTACGGGTAATCGCTGCATTGCTCACGGTGATGGTTCTGGCGGCGTGCTCGGCGGGTACGCCCTCGCCGGTCGCCACGGTGTCGGAGACCCCGGGGCATCCGCCGCAGACCGGCGCGCTGCCCGGCCTCTCCGACGTGCCGACGCCCGCTCCCGGCGCGAGTCCCGTCACGTCCACCGGCTGGGAGGTCACCGTCTACTACACGGCCGTCGCCGCGCTGCACGGCGGCGCGTCGCAGCAGGTCACCGGCTGCCCGACGATCGACTGCGAGAAGGGCCGCAACCAGCGGGACCTCGGCAGCTTCCCGGCGTCGTTCGTCAAGGCCGTCAAGGATGAGGGGACCGGCCGGGTCGCCGACGGGCGGTACCTCAACTGGTCCTACGACACCGGGTACTGGATGGACACCGCCCCGCGCGACACCGCCGGCCGCCCGCTCGTGCCGTGGGTGTCCGCCGCCGCCGACGGTGACGTGCTGCGCGGCGGCGCCCGGTTCAGCATCCTGCGGTGCGGCACCGCCGCCGAGGTCACCGCCGTCGTCTGCGCCAGGCTGAAGGCACCGACCTGGACGATCGTCGACGAGTTCACACCCGGCATGGGCGGCTCGAAACACGTCGACGTCTACGTCGGCGAGGAGACCGGCGCCGACTTCACCGGCTCCGACCTGTACACCACCCTCCAGGGCGCCACGCTGTCCGTGCTGCGGGCATGACGGTGGGCACCTCCGAGGCGCCACGCTGTCTGTGCTGCGGGCATGACGGTGGGCACCTCCGAGGCGCCACGCTGTCCGTGCTGCGGGCATGATGATGGGTATGAGAGTCATCGTCTTCGGCGCCACCGGCATGGTCGGCAAGGGCGTCCTGCGGGAGTGCCTGCTCGCCGACGACGTCACCGAGGTCCTCGTCGTCGGCCGTTCACTGACCGGCCAGCAGCACCCGAAGCTGCGCGAGACCGTCCACGCCGACTTCACCGACTTCACCGGTGTCGACCTGACCGGCTACGACGCCTGCTTCTTCTGCCTCGGCGTCAGCTCCGTCGGCATGTCCGAGGAGGCGTACCGGCGGATCACCGTCGACTACACCCTCGCCGCCGCGCGGGCCGTGACGCCGGGCTCCACGTTCGTCTACGTGTCCGGCGCCGGCACCGGGACCACCCGCCGGGCCAAGTGGGCGCAGGTGAAAGGCTCCGTCGAGGACACCCTGCTCGCCATGGACCTGCGGGCCTACATGTTCCGGCCCGGCTTCATCCAGCCGATGCACGGCGCGGTGTCGAAGGTCCGGCTGTACCGCGCGATGTACACCGTGCTGCGCCCGCTGACCGCGGCCCTGGTCCGCTTCGCGCCCGGCATCGCCACCACGACCCAGCAGATCGGCCGGGCCATGCTGCACGTCGCCCGCACCGGCGGCACCAAACACGTCCTGGAGTCCCGCGACATCGCCGCGCTGTAGGCTCGGGCAGGCACGGTTACGGTTGGTGGTGAGACCGTTCGGCGATTAGGTGGTCCGGGGTACGGTTTGGAAGAACGCGCTGACCGGCCCGGGAGCCACGCCTCGAACCAGCGCTACGGCAGCCGTCAGCGTTGGTTCGCGGAGTTTGTCGCAATCCCCGCTCGTCGCGTTCGCTCGCAGTCGTTGCTGGCAGTCGTCGCTCGCTGGGTCCGCGGAGTTGTCGGGGTCCGCGGCGTTGTCCCAGCCCTCGCTACGGCAGTTGCCAGCGCTGGTTCGCGGAGTGGGCCCTCGCTACGGCAGTTGCCAGCGCTGGTTCGCGGAGTTGTCGCAGTCCCACTGGCGCGCGGCCGCGCCCGGGGCGGGGCTGCCGGAGTCGACGCCGATGCAGCGGCCGCTGTTGAGGCTGACGAACCGGAAGCCGTCGCCGTCGCGCTGCAGGCGCCATTGCTGGTTGGGGCCGCCGTGGCAGTCCCACTGCACGATCTGGGCGCCGTTGTCCTTCGACCCGCCGTTGACGTCCAGGCAGCGGTTGTCCTTGGTGTTGACGAAGGCGTACACGTCCTGGGCGCCGCCGACCAGCTGCGGCATCCACACCTGGGTCGGGTTGTTGTCGCAGGGCATCTGGGTGACGTTGCCGCCGTTGCCCTCGGCCGCCTGCATGCACAGCCCGGAGTGCGAGGCCCGCAGCAGCGTCGGCTTCGCCGCGACCACGCCCTGCGGCGGGGGCGGTGACGGTGCGGTGCTGGTCGGCGCCGGTGGGGGAGCGGCGCTGGACGCGGCCTGCGACGGGGCCTGCACGGCGGGCGCGCCGGTCTGCTGCTCGGCGGCGCTCGGCCCGCCGTCGCCGTCGCCGCCGCCCTGGAACGCGAAGACCAGTCCTGCCACGACCGCGACGACGAGGAAACCGAACGCGCCGAACAGCAGCGGGTCCTGCTTGATGCGCGGCGGAGGCGGCGGTGTCGGGCGGGGCCCGCCGTAGACGGTCATGGCCGCACAGCATAGATCAGCCGTACGGGCGACTCCTGACGGCCAGCAGGCAACACTGTGTCAATCCGCCCCCGGAGGAGTTCACACTGTGCTGCCTTCGCGGGCCGTCCCGGCGCCATAGACTGCCGCTGGTACACGCAGCGTCACCGTCGTCGCTGGTGGAGAGGGGTCACGAGACGTGAAGGTCGCAGTTCCGCGCGAGGTCAAGAACCACGAGTACCGGGTGGCCATCACCCCGGCCGGAGTCCACGAGCTCACCGCGAACGGGTACGAGGTCTTCATCGAGGCCGGCGCCGGCGACGGCTCGTCGATCACCGACCAGGAGTTCCGCGAGGCCGGCGCGCAGATCCTGCCGACCGCCGACGACACCTGGGCCGCCGGTGACCTGGTCCTGAAGGTCAAGGAGCCGATCGCCGAGGAGTACCACCGCATGCGCGAGGGGCAGGTCCTCTTCACCTACCTGCACCTGGCCGCGTCGAAGGCGTGCACCGACGCCCTGGTCGACCGCAAGGTCACCGGCATCGCGTACGAGACCGTCGAGCTCACCGACCGGTCGCTGCCGCTGCTCGCCCCGATGTCGGAGGTCGCCGGGCGGCTCGCACCGCAGGTCGGCGCGTATCACCTGATGCGGGCCGGTGGTGGCCGCGGCGTCCTGCTCGGCGGCGTGTCCGGCGTCTACGCCGCGAAGGTCGTCGTCATCGGCGCCGGCGTCTCCGGCCTCAACGCGGCCGCGATCGCGCTGGGCATGCAGGCGGAGGTGCTGCTGCTGGACAAGAACATCTCCCGGCTGCGCGGCGCCGACGCGATCTACCAGGGGCACCTGCAGACGGTCGCCTCCAACAGCTACGAGATCGAACGCGCCGTCCTCGACGCCGACCTCGTCATCGGCGCGGTGCTCGTGCCGGGTGCGAAGGCCCCGAAGCTCATCACCAACGACCTGGTGAAGCGGATGAAGCCGGGCAGCGTCCTCGTCGACATCTCGATCGACCAGGGCGGCTGCTTCGAGGACTCCCGCCCGACCACGCACGCCGAGCCGACGTACAAGGTGCATGACTCGATCTTCTACTGCGTCGCGAACATGCCCGGCGCGGTCCCGCACACCAGCACGTACGCGCTGACCAACGTCACCCTGCCCTACGTGGTGGAGCTGGCGAACCGGGGCTGGCGCGAGGCGCTGCGCCGCGACCCGGCCCTCGCGCTGGGGCTCAACACGCACGACGGGCACGTGACGTACGGGCCGGTCGCCGACGCGCACGGCATGGAGCATCTCGCGCTGGCGGACGTGCTGGCCTAGACGGTGCGGCGCGACCCGGCGGACACCGCCGCGACCCGTGACCCGGGCGCGGCGGCTACCGTCATGGCCGTGGATGCCGCTGGGCTGCGCAAGGCCGTCGACGTGTACCTGGACCACCTCACCGTCGAGCGGGCGCTTGCCGAGAACACCCTGGCGTCGTACCGCCGCGATCTCGACCGTTACGTCGACTGGCTGGCCGCCGGTGGGATCGGCGACCTCGCCGACGTCGGGGCACGGGACATCGCCGGGCACGTCGCGGCGTTGCGGGCCGGCGACCTCCAGGACGGCGGCGAGCACCCGGCGTTGTCGGCGTCCTCGGCGGCCCGGGCCGCGAGCGCGGTGCGGGGGCTGCACCGGTTCCTGCTCCTGGAAGGGCTCGCGCCGACCGACCCGTCGCGGGACGTGAAACCGCCGTCGCTGCCGAAGCGGCTGCCGAAGGCCCTCGACGTCGACCAGGTGTCGCGCCTGCTCGCCACCGCCGCCGACGCCGGCCCCCTCGGGCTGCGCGACCAGGCGCTGCTGGAGTTCCTGTACGGCACCGGCGCCCGCATCTCCGAGGCCGTCGGCATCGCCGTCGACGACCTCGACCTCACCGGCACCCACGGCCTCGTCACGCTGCACGGCAAGGGCGGCAAAACCCGCCTGGTGCCGATGGGCAGCTACGCGCGGACCGCGATGGACGTGTACCTGGTGCGCGCCCGGCCGACCCTCGTCGCCAACGGCACCGGCGTGCCGGCCGTGTTCCTCAACGCCCGCGGCGGCGCGCTGTCCAGGCAGAGCGCGTGGACGATCCTGCGCAAGGCCGCGGTCCGGGCGCAGCTGCCCGTCGACGGGCCGCACGGGGTGTCACCGCACACGCTGCGGCACTCCTTCGCCACGCACCTGCTCGACGGCGGCGCCGACATCCGGGTCGTGCAGGAGCTGCTCGGGCACGCCTCGGTGACCACCACGCAGGTGTACACCCTGGTCACCGTCGACAAACTGCGCGAGGTGTACGCCACCGCTCACCCGCGCGCCCGCTGAACCAGGATCCGCGCCACGTTCGACGGCCGGCGGAAGGCCCGCACCGGCACCGTGCCGGCGAACACGCCGAGGAACTGCTCGACGCTGTCCTGACGGCGGGCGACGGCACGCAGGAACAGGCCGTCGAAACGCTTCGGTGGCCGCAGCGCGGCAAGGCCGGTGGTCAGGTCGAAGATCGGCAGCCGTGATTCGTCGCGGATCCGCTGGTACGCCTCGCCGGTGCCGCCGTCCGCGATGGTCGCCGCCACGAGTTCCGCGTCCGCCAGGGCGTTGCCGATGCCCTGCGCCGTCACCGGGTCCATGACGAGGCCCGCGTCGCCGGCCAGGAACCAGCCCGGTCCGTGCGCCCGGCGCACGACGTTGGGCAGGTCGACGGTGGTGCGCAGGCGCTCGACCCGCCGGCCGTTGCGGACCCGTTTGCCGAGGTCGCCGCAGCCGTCGACGGTGTCCAGGAGGTGCCGCTCGGGGTCGGTGCGCCAGGTGCCGAACTCGGTGACGGGCGCGGCCGCGTACACCATCGTCAGGCCGTCGTTCGTGGGGAACGCGGCAACCGCCCGGCCCGGTCGGTGGTAGAGCTCGCCCACGGGCTGGTCGAGGCCCTCCCAGTAGGAGTAGCTGGCGACGGTCCGCGGCCCGACCTCGCGCAGCACCGGCGCGGCGACCTCCTTCGCCACCAGGGAGTGCTTGCCGTCGGCGCCGACGACGATCGGGGCGCGGTGCTCGGTGCCGTCGCGGCCGCGGATCCCCGCGACCCGGTCACCGTCCCGGATCAGCCCGCCGACGTGGAACCCCTCTTCGAGGTCGGCGCCGGCCTCGCGCGCGGCGTCGACGAGCAACTTGTCCAGGACGGTGCGGCGCGGGCTGCACAGGAACCCGTGTGCCGGGAACCGTCCCGCGAGGACCGTGCCGCCGACGTCGAAGCGCACCCGGTCGGTGACGGGGGTACCGGCGGCGAGGAGCTTGTCGAGGAGCCCCCAGCGCTGCAGGCGGGCGACCCCCGCCGGCTGGATCTGATGGGTGGACAGGGTGTCGCTCGGGAAGCGGGCCCGGTCGACCGCGAGGACCCGCAGCCCCCTCTGGGCGAGGAGCATGGCGGTGGCAGCACCGGCCGGTCGTGCGCCGACCACGATGACGTCGTACACCCATCTATGCCAACACGTGTTGACTAGAGTGTCAACGGTTGTTGGCCTACGGTTGTGGGCATGACTCTTTGGTTGTGGGCATGACCGACGCCCAGCCGGCCGCCCGGCGGTCCGATGCCACTCGCGCCGGGATCCTGCGGGCGGCGCGGGCCCGGTTCGCCGCTGACGGCTACCAGCGGGCCACGATCCGCGCGATCGCCGCCGACGCCGGCATCGACCCGTCCATGGTCATGCGGTACTACGGCAACAAGGCCCAGCTCTTCGCCGCCGCCGTCGACATCGACCTGCGGCTGCCCGACGTGGCCCGGGTCCCGCGCGACCGGCTCGGCGAGACCCTGGTCGCGCACTTCATCCGGCGCTGGGAGGGCGACCCGACCGACGACGCGCTGCTGACGCTGCTGCGCTCCGCCGCCACCGACGAGTCCGTGGCCGAGCGGCTGCGCGGCATCTTCCGCGAGCAGGTCGCCCCGGTCGCCCTCGCCGTCACCGCCGACCCCGCGGAGGCGGCGCTGCGCGCCGGGCTGGTCGCCACGTCCATGCTCGGCCTGGCCCTGTGCCGGCAGATCCTGATGCTGCCACCGATCGTCGCCGCCGCCCCCGACGTCCTGGTCGTCCAGGTCGGGGCGACGGTGCAGCGGTACCTCACCGGGCCGCTGGGAGGCGTGTTACCGTAGGCGCATGCGTTTCTGAGCCCATCGACGCCGCGCGTGCCGCCGCGACCCTCCTGCGAGAGTCTGCCCGCGGCCCCCGTTGTGGGACTCCCGCTTCGTTCTCTGCGCGGCTGACGACTGTCCATGCTCCTGCGAGGCCATCCGCACGCCATCCGCGGACATCGAGATCCGCGACAGCTCATCCGCGAAGGAGACGCCATGCCTGCCGCTGCCGCAGACAACCAGCCCGACAACGAGTCGACCCAGGTCGCCGAGGCCGAGACCGAGGCGCCCCCGCTGAACCCCCTCGAGGCGATCCGCCGCGCCCAGGCCAACCGTTCCCTTCCCCCGGGCGTGCAGCAGCACGGCGGCGGCAAGGGATCCGGCGGCAAGGGCGGCAAGGCGAAGTCGCCCCGCATGTACAACCGGCACAAGTAGCCGTGCCTGCCGCCGCATGGCGCCCTCGCTGACGAGGGCGCCCTGCGGCGTTTTCGCGGTGGCGGCTCCGTCTCGCGCAGGGACTCCGGACTGCCCGCCCGGGCGACTGCCGCGCCCGTCGTGCACCGCGCAACCTCCGCCCCGGCGCGGCAGGCCGGAAGGCCCCGCAGGTCCCCTATGCCGGATCCGTTCCAGCGCCGGCACCGTCGTGTCGGTGATCGAAGTCGTGTGCCGGTCGTTCACGCGACCAGCCTGCGGCTTGATCACCGTGAAGATCCGCTCCGGGTGTGGAGTAACCGTGTAAAGGGGGGCTATCCGGGCGTCGTCCAGGTCGTGAAGGCGATGCCGTGGCGCCGTGCAGCTTCCGCCGGAACGACTGGGTTACGTGGAGCAGCCCCGATCGGGTGTGCTCCCCCATGATCCGGAAGGCCCTGTGCACCCAGGGGTGCACAAGGTCTTCCGGATCATGGGGAGGGGCGGGAAGGTGTCCGGGTCAGAAGGTGAAGGTCTCGGAGGCCGGGGGCCAGGTGCTCGGGTCCTCGGGTTGCTCGGCGGTCAGGGACTTCAGGATCTGGGCCAGCTCGGTCGAAGGGATCGCCTGCTGGCCGAACGTGTCGACCTGGACGTAGTGCTGGCCGTCGGCGAGCAGGGCTGAGCAGGTGCCGCTGCCCGGCTGGCATGACGACGCGCCGATCTTGTCGCGGGTGCGCAGGTCGGTGATGCCGAGGGTGAGCACGATCGACGGGTACTCCTCGAGGTCGACCGGCACGGTGAAGGGCGGCACCAGGGTCTTCGGGGAGAGCCACACGACCGACAGGTTCGTCGCGTCGTAGGAGAACTTGCGGGTGCCGACCGCGATCATCCGATAGTTCTTCGGGGGGTTGCGCAGGCGGACGCCGACCGGGAAGGCGCGCACCTCGCCGGCGGGCAGGTCCTCGGCCAGGGCGATGAGCTCGTCGCGGGTCGGGGCGGTCTCGAACGACGACCAGTAGATCGCCGCCCAGGCGCCGGGCAGGTACTGCCAGGCGAGGGTCGGCACCGTCGGGGTTGAGCAGCAGCCGTCCTTGGTGGCCGTGGACGGCGGGGCCACCGGACCGGCGTAGCGCAGCAGGGCGGTCCTCCCGGCGATCTGGAGCTTCTCGCCGCCGGTGAACTCGGCCGGTTCGAAGGCGTCGACGCCGTAGACGACGAGGCGGCCCTCGCGGGGCAGGACCCGGCCGCCGGCCGCGCTGCTCTGCTTGGCACCGGGAGTGGCGGCACCAGGAACGGTGGCGCCGGGAGCGGAGGCGGGTGGAGAGGCGCCGGCGAGGACGGTGGGGCGTCCGGTCGGCGAGATGGACGGCTGGGCGGCGCTCACGTCGATGGTCGACTGCTGGTAGCTGGCGGTGACCAGGTCCGGGTCGCGCACCACATACCGGCCGGACGTGTAGCCGGTGTAGTTGGTCTCGAAGGCGCCGGCCGCGGTGAAGTCCGCCCGGCGGGCCGGGGACTGGGACACGTCGGCGAGGCCGGGGTTGCCGTTGGGGTCGACGGTCGGGGCGAGCGTGGGCGGGGAGATCAGCACGACCGCGGCGGTCGCGCCGGCGATCACTGCGACGACGCCGCCGGCGACGGAGGCGAAGAGGGCGGCGCGGCGGCGGCGCCGCGCGAGCCGGCGGCCGGCGGCGGTGATGTCGTCAATGCTGAGTCGCGGTGGCGGTGCGTCGTCCCTGGCCGCCGCCAGCAGACTGTGCAGGTCGTGATCCATGCCCTTCCCTCCCGTTCTCCATCTCGTGAGCGCCGTGGGCCGGCCGGGCGTGCCGGCCCGGGCCGGCAGCGGGCCGCGGGCCGGATCCGGTGAAGAGGCCGGGGACGCCAGGGTCGTCGTCGTCGCGCGGTTCCGCGCCGAGCAGCGCGCGGAGGGCGGTGAGCCCGCGGGCGGTCTGGCTCTTGACGGTGCCCGGCTGCCGGCCGAGCACCTCGGCTGTCTCCTCAACGCTCAGCCCCTCGTAGTACCGCAGGACCAGCACGGCGCGCTGGCCGGGGGCCATCCGGGCGAGTGCGGCGCGGACGCGGATCCGCTCGTCGACCTGATCGGCGTGGTCGGGGCCGGGCAGCTCGGGCAGGCTGTAGCCCGCCGAGCGCTCCTTGCGCCGCCACGGCCGGCGGCTCTCGTCGACCAGGGCGTGCACGACCGCCCGCCGCACGTAGGCGAGGGGCGTGTCGACGCGCTTCCAGTGCACGTAGAGCTTCGCCAGGGACGAGGCGACGGCGTCCTCCGCCGTGTGCCAGTCCCCACACGTCAGGTAGGCGAGCGAGCGCAGGCCGTCGAACCGTGCGGCGACGAACTCCCGGAACTGCGCTTCGTCGTCTTCGTTCACCCGTTCGGGCTCCCTTCGTCGCGGGGTAGACGAGGCCCCGGGACGAAGGGTTGCACGTGGGTATGACGAAACTTCGACCGCGTCGCGAGAAGTGGCCGACCGGCTACGCGGCCGGGACCGAGGTGTCGACAGGCGGTGTCGTGCCGCCGGTGGTCGGCTCGACCGGTGGCGTCGTCGTCGGGGCGGGCGGCTCGCTCGTCGCCGGGGGAGGCGCGGAGGTCGTCGTCGCGGCGCTGGGCGACGACGAGGTGGACGCGCTCGTCGACGGTGCGGATGTGGTACGGGTGGCGTCTCCACCACCCGGAACCGGGCCCGACGTGGCCGGCGCGGCGGACTGCGAGGCGCTCGGCCCGCCGTTGGGCGTCCCCTTGTTGTCGTTGTCGCCGGTGAGCGCGATCAGGGCGATGATGACGCCGCCGGCGACGGCGAGCAGGGCCGCGCCGACGGCGACCGGGATCCATGCGGGCCGGGAGGGCGACGGCGCCCGGTTGGCCGGCGGCACCGCGGATCGGCGGGGCGGCACCGGTACCACGCCAGGCTCTTGATCTTGAAGGGTCTGATCCTGGGCGGCGCGGGCGGCTGCGGCGAGGGCTGCGGCCGTCGGGAAGCGGTCCTCGGGGTCCTTCTCCATCGCCCGTTCGACCAGCGCACGGACGCTGCCCGGCAGGTTCGCGGGCAGCGGCGGCGGGTCGTCCTGCAGGTGCTTGATCGCGATCTCGAGCGGTGAGTTGCCGGTGAACGGCGGGCCGCCCGTCAGGCAGTGGTACGCGACCGCGCCGAGCGCGTAGATGTCGGTCGACGGCGCGATCGGCTTGCCCGACGCCTGCTCGGGCGACATGTACAGGGCGGTGCCGATCACCGCGTTCACCTTGGTGACCGAGGTCACGTTGGAGGAGCGGGCCACGCCGAAGTCGACGAGCGTCACCGCCCCGTTGTCGCCGACCAGGAGATTGTTGGGCTTCACGTCGCGGTGGATGATGCCGTTGCTGTGCGCGGCGTGCAGCGCGTCGGCCGCCTGCGCCACGATCGCCATGGTCTCCTCGGCCGACAGCCCGCCCTCCCGGATGATCCGCTCGCCGAGCGGCCGGCCCTCGACGAACGCCATGACCAGGAACATCGTGCCTTCGGGGGTCTCGCCGTAGTCGTAGACGCCGACCACGCCCTTGTGCCCGATCGACGCCATGATCCGCGCCTCGGCCCGGAACCGGCTGCCGAACTCGGCATCCCTGGTCAGACCCGGCAGCAGCACCTTCACGGCGACCGTCCGGTTGAGCGTCTTGTCGGTGGCGCGGAAGACCTGCCCCATGCCGCCGCTGGCGACGAACTCATCGAGGCGGTACCTGTCGCCGAGCACGTCTCCTGGTCCCAACACGACGATGACCGTACCCAACGACGGCACCCACGACACGCCGGGCGCGCAGAGTGGGGTATGTACCCTGCATTGGCGTAGAGTCGGGCAACGGCCGTCCCGCTTCCCCAGATCGCCGACGACGAATCGGCCCCGGGTGGAGATGAGCCGCCGGGAGGGGCGAAGAGGTTCGATGACAGGCATGGGTGACCAGGCGGAGTCCTGGACGACCACGATGCGCGCCGAGCAGGCATCGCTCGACCTCGGTGCTGAGCTCGGACCTGCCGACCCGACGGCATACACGATGCGCAAGCCGATCCCCGAGCCGATGCCGATGGACCATCACGGTCCGGCGCGGATCATCGCGATGGCCAACCAGAAGGGCGGCGTGGGCAAGACCACGTCGACCATCAACCTGGGCGCGGCCCTCGCCGAGTACGGGCGGCGGGTCCTGCTCGTCGACTTCGACCCGCAGGGCGCCCTGTCGGTCGGTCTCGGCGTCAACCCGCACAACCTCGACCTGACGATCTACAACATCCTGATGGACTCCGACGTGACCGTCGAGGACATCCGGATCAAGACGGACATCGCGGGCCTGCACCTGCTGCCGGCCAACATCGACCTGTCGGCGGCCGAGATCCAGCTGGTCACCGAGGTCGCCCGCGAGATGGCCCTCGCCCGGGTGCTGCGACCGGTCCTGAAGGAGTACGACTACATCCTGATCGACTGCCAGCCCTCGCTCGGTCTGCTCGCCATCAACGCGCTGACCGTCGCGCACGGCGTCATGATCCCGCTCGAATGTGAATTCTTCTCACTTCGTGGTGTGGCGCTGCTGCTGGACACGATCGACAAGGTCCGCGAGCGGCTCAACTTCGACCTGGAGCTCGAGGGCATCCTCGCCACCATGTATGACAGCCGCACCACCCACTGCCGCCAGGTGCTGCAGCGGGTCGTGGAGGCGTTCGGCGACAAGGTGTATCAGACCGTCATCACCAAGACCGTCAAGTTCCCCGAGTCCACGGTCGCCGGCGCGCCGATCACCACCCTCGACCCGTCGTCCTCCGGTGCCCGCAACTACCGGCAGCTTGCCCGCGAGGTCATCGCCCAGCAGGCCGAACGGCGGTTGTAGTAGCGGTTTTCCGGGCCGTTTGCGCTACGGTCTTCCGGTGACCGACCCTGCCGCCGTGGACGCCGCGTCGGCGCCCGCCGTGGACGCTACGGACGCCGTGGACGCAACAGCCGCTCCCGCCGTGGACGCTGCGTTGGTGCCCGCCGCGGACGCCGCAGCCGCGCCCGCGGGTTTCCAGGTGCGGCTGGCCAACTTCACCGGGCCGTTCGACCTGCTGCTGCAGCTCATCGGCAAGCACAAGCTGGACGTGACCGAGGTCGCGCTGCACACGGTCACCGACGACTTCATCGCGTACATCCGCGCCATGGGCGACGACTGGGACCTCGACGAGGCATCGGAGTTCCTGGTCGTCGCCGCCACCCTGCTCGACCTGAAGGCCGCCCGGCTGCTGCCGTCCGCCACCGTCGAGAACGAGGAGGACCTGGCCCTGCTCGAGGCCCGCGACCTGCTGTTCGCGCGGCTCCTGCAGTACAAGGCCTTCAAGGAGGCGGCCGCGCACATCGCCGGCCTCGAATCCATCGGCTCCCGCCGCTATCCGCGCTCCGTCTCGCTCGAGCCGCAGTACGCCGAGGCCCTGCCCGACCTGGTCCTCGGCGTCGGCCCGGCCAGGTTGCTGAAACTGGCACTGCGGGCGTTCACCCCGAAGGCCGACCCGCCGCTGGTGTCGATCGCCCACATCCACATGGTCCGCGTCAGCGTCCGCGAGCACGCCAACATCGTCCGGGACCGGCTCATCGAGCAGCGCGAGGCCACGTTCAGTGCCCTGTGCATCGACTGCGAGTCGACCCTCGAGGTGGTCGCCCGGTTCCTGGCGCTGCTGGAGCTGTACCGGGAGGACCTGGTCTCCTTCGAGCAGGTCCAGGCGCTCGGGGAACTGCTCGTGCGCTGGACGGGCCCGGACGACGCGGCGGCGGCGGCGATCGAGGTCGAGGAGTACGAGGGCTCGCCCGCCCCACCGGACACCGCGGCCGCCCCGCCCGACCCGGACGCCGATGCGGTGGATGCTGAGGATGGGGTACGCGATGACGAGCCGGACGTATCGGATGAGCCGGACGTGAGTGTGGAAGCCGGTCGGGACAGCGAGGTGGACCAGTGAGCCAGGACGAGCAGTCGAGGTCGCTCGCCGACCAGGCGGCGAGCTGGGTCCCGCCGTGGGCGCGCGTCGAACCCCCCGCCCCGACCCCGGCCGACGAGCCGGTCGTCGAGCCGGTCGTCGAGCCGGTCGTCGAGCCGGTCGAGGAGCCGGTCGACGAACCGGCCGAGGAGCCGGTCGACGAACCGGCCGAGGAGCCGACTGAAGTTGACCTTGGAGAGTTTGTCTCGTCAGGGGCGGACAAAGTCTCCGAGGTCAACTGGCCCGAGCCCGCCGCGCCCGAGCCTGCCGTCGACGTGGAGCCGGAGCCCGAGCCGGAGCCGGTTGCCGAGGCTGAGCCCGAGCCCGATGTCGAGCCGACTGTCGAGTCCGAGCCGACTGTCGAGGCTGAGTCGGTTGCCGAGCCCGAGGTTGAGTCGACGCCCGAGCCGGTTGCCGAACCCGACCCGGTGGCCGAGGTTGAGCCCGAGGTCCAGCCGGTTGCCGAGGCTGAACCCGAGTCGGAGCCCGACGTCGAGCCGACTGCCGAGGCCGAGCCGACTGTCGAGGCCGAGCCGACTGTCGAGGCCGAGCCGACTGTCGAGGCCGAGCCGACTGTCGAGGCCGAGCCGACTGTCGAGGCCGAGCCGACTGTCGAGGCCGAGCCGACTGCCGAGGCTGAGTCGGTTGCCGAGCCCGAGGTCGAGTCGACGCCCGAGCCGGTTGCCGGGGCTGAACCCGAGTCCGAGCCGGTTGCCGAGGCTGAGCCCGGGATCGAGTCGACGGTCGAGTCCGAGCCTGCCGTCGAGCCCGACGTCGAGCCGGTTCCCGAACCCGAGCTGACCGCCGAGTCCGAGCCGGTTGCCGAGCCCGAGCTGGCCGCCGAGCCCGAGGCCGAGGTTGAGGCCGACCCGGTCGCCGGGCCCGAGTCCGAGGCGGCGGCCGGTGGTGAGGCGCTGTTCGACCTGCCCGCCCCCGCCCCGGCCCCCGTCGAGGCGGCTCCAGCCGTCGCGGAGATGTCCGACACCGAGCTGCGCGGCGCCGTCGAGGCGATCCTGCTCATCGTCGACGAACCCGCGACCGAGGTCACCCTCGCGCAGGTGCTCGACCAGCCCGTCGACCGCATCCGCGGGGTCCTCGAGGACGTCGCCCGGCAGTACACGGAGCTCGGCCTCGGCTTCGACCTGCGCCGGGTGGCCGGTGGGTGGCGGTTGTACACGAGGGCGGAGTTCGCCCCGTACGTGGAGAAGTTCGTGCTCGACGGGCAGCAGATCCGGCTGACCCAGGCGGCCCTGGAAACACTCGCTGTGGTCGCGTACAAGCAGCCGGTAACCAGATCGCGCATCTCGGCCATCCGCGGTGTCAACTGCGACGGGGTGGTCCGTACGCTGGTGACGCGGGGTCTGATCGAGGAGACCGGCAGTGAGCCCGAAAGCGGGGCGTTCCTGTACCGGACGACGTCGTTGTTCCTGGAGAAACTCGGCCTGGACAGCGTGGATCAGTTGCCGCCGCTCGCCCCGTTCCTTCCCGACGACATTGATGAGATCGCCGATGCCCAGCGTTGACCCGTCCACCAACCTGCCCACCGACCCTGGCACTTTCGAGGGTTCCGCGTTCGACGCGCCGCCGGACGCGGTGCGGCCACGCAACGAGGAGCGGCTGCAGAAGATCCTGGCCGCCGCCGGCCTCGGGTCGCGGCGCAACTGCGAGCGGATGATCGACGAGGGGAAGGTCACCGTCAACGGCAAGGAGGCCACCCTCGGTGACAAGGCCGACGCCGTCCAGGACGTCATCCACGTCAACGGGTCGCGCCTGGTCACCGACACCCGGATGGTGTACCTCGCGCTGAACAAGCCGGCCGGGGTGGTGTCCACGATGGACGACGACAAGGGCCGCGAGGCGCTCGCCGACTACGTGCCCAACATCAGCACCCGGGTCTTCCACGTCGGGCGTCTCGACCTGGAGAGCGAGGGCCTGCTGCTGCTCATGAACGACGGCGGGCTGGCGCACAAGCTGATGCACCCGTCGTACGAGGTGGCGAAGACCTACCAGGTCGAGATCGCCGGGCCGGTGCCGCGGGCGATGGGCCGCGAACTGAAGGCCGGTATCACGCTCGAGGACGGGCCGGCGAAGGTCGACTCGTTCAAGGTCGTCACGGCGTACGGGAAGGTGGCGCTCGTCGAGGTCGTCCTGCACGAGGGGCGCAACCACATCGTGCGGCGGATGTTCGACGCGGTCGGGTTCCCGGTGCAGCGGCTGATCCGCACGCAGATCGGCCCGATCCGGCTCGGCGATCTCCGCCCGGGCAGGACGCGACACCTGTCCCAGGCGGAGATCGGCGCACTCTTCAAGGCAGTCGGAGAATAAGGACCGTCAGGTGCTGCGGCGCATCGCCCGGATGCCGACGGCCAGCCCGATGACCGCCGTGGCAGCCGCGGCGATCGCGCCCCAGAGCACGGCGCGGTCGTCGACCGTACCCGCGAACAGGAGACGCTCGGCGGTCACCATGTGGGCCAGGGGATTGAAGTGCGAGGCGACCCGCATCCACTCCGGCCCGGTCTCCAGGGGCAGCAGCATGCCGGACAGGATCATCAGCGGGAACAGCAGCGTCTGGTGCACGACCCAGAACATCCAGTCGTTGCGGCGCACCGCGACGGCCAGGGCGTAGCTGAGCGACCCGAGGCCGACCCCGAACACGGTCAGCAGGGCCAGGCCGAGCAACGCGCCGGCGGGGTACAGGTCGAAACCGAACGGCAGCATGACCAGCACCACGATGATCGCCTGGCCGGCGAGGGGGACCATCTCCTTCAGCGCCCGGCCGACGAGCAGCGCGTGCCGGGCCAGGGGAGTGACGAGCATCCGTTCGTGCGCGCCGGTGACGAACTCGCCGAGCAGGTTCGCCCCGACGGTCGACGTGCCGAACAGGGTCGTCATCACCAGGATCGCCGGCACGAACCACTGCCACACGTCGCTGCCGAGCCCGTTCTCCTGGCCGCGCAGCGAACCGACGAGCAGCGGCCCGAACAGCGCCAGGAAGACGAGCGGCTGGATCATGCCGAAGATCAGCGAGAACGGCGAGCGCAGCAGCGGCCGCAGCTCGCGGGCCGCGACGATGCCGACGTCACGAAGTGCCAAGGTGCTCATGAGTGCTCCCGGAGGTTGCGGCCGGTCAGGGACAGGAAGACGTCGTCGAGGGTCGGTCGTTGGATTTCGGCGGTACGGACAGCGCCTGGAACAGCAGCGACGAGCTCCGGCAGTGCTGCCGGGCCGTCGCTGACGCGAAGTTCGAGGGTGTCCGTGGTCTCGGTGATGTCGCGCGCGCCGGGGAGCGCGGCCGCTGCCTTGGCCAGCAGCGGCAGGTCGCCGGTCAGGATCAGCCGGTCACCGGCCAGTTTCGCCTTCAGCGCCCGCGCGGTGTCGTCGGCGATCACCTCGCCGTGGTCGACGACCACGACCCGTTCGGCCATGGTGTCGGCCTCGTCGAGGTAGTGGGTGGTGAGCACGATCGTCATCCGGTGCTCCTCGCGCATGCGCAGGATGTGCTGCCAGAGGTTGGCCCGGTTCTGCGGGTCGAGCCCCGTGGAGGGCTCGTCCAGGAACAGCAGCCGCGGTGCGTGCACCAGACCGATCGCCACGTCCAGCCGGCGCCGCTGCCCTCCGGACAGGTCGGACACCTTGCGGTCGCGCAGCTCGGTCAGGTCGAGGGCCTCCAGGAGCTCGTCCGTGCGCCGCGCGGCGGACCTGCGGTCGAGGCCGTAGATGCGGCCCTGGGTGCGCAGCTCGTCGCCGACGCGGTGGATGTGGCCGGCGCCGTTGCCCTGGCCGACGTATCCGATCTGCCGGCGGACCTCGGCGGCGGCGGTGGCGACGTCGTGCCCGGCGACCGTGGCGGTGCCGCTGGTCGGCGCGATGAGCGTGGTGAGCATCCGCAGGGTGGTGGTCTTGCCCGCGCCGTTCGGTCCGAGCACCGCGACGAGTTCGCCGGGCGCGATGTCCAGGCTGATGCCGCGGACCGCGTGCACCGTGGTCTTCCGGTTGACGACGAAGTCCTTCGTCAGAGCTCTCGTCTGAATCATGCTGCCGATATTGCCGGCAGATGCGGACAGCCTCTGTCCTGAACAGCGGGCGATACTGGACCCATGTTGGAGACCTCGGCCCGCCTGCTCGCCCTGCTGTCGCTGCTCCAGGCGCGCCGTGACTGGCCGGGCCAGACCCTCGCCGACCGCCTCGAGGTCAGCCCGCGCACGGTCCGGCGCGACGTCGACCGGTTGCGCGACCTCGGGTACCCGGTGCAGGCGACCCGCGGCCCGGACGGCGGATACCGGCTCGACGCCGGCTCGGAGCTGCCGCCGCTGCTGTTCGACGACGACCAGGCGGTGGCGGTGGCCGTGGCGCTGCAGACCGCCACGATGTCGGTCGAGGGGGTGGAGGAGGCGGCCCTGCGGGCCCTGGCGACGGTGCGGCAGGTGATGCCGGCCCGGCTGCGCCAGCGGGTCGACGCGTTGCAGGTGACCAGGGTGGCGAAGACCGGCTGGCAGCCGTCCCGGGTCGACACCTCGGTGCTCCTGGCGATCGGCCAGGCGGTGCGGGCGCGGGAGGTGCTGCGCTTCGACTACGCCGGGGTGCGCGAGATGGCCGCCGGGACGCCGGGGGACCGGCGGCGGGCCGAGCCGTGCCACGTGGTGACGTGGGGCGGGCGGTGGTACCTCATCGGCTACGACCTGGACCGGTCGGACTGGCGCACGTACCGGGTCGACCGGATGACGCTGCGCACCCCGAACGGCCCCCGCTTCACGCCCCGGCCGCTGCCGGCGGCGGACGTGGCGGCGTTCGTGGCGGAGCGGTTCGAGGGGCACGACCCGCTGCCGTGCCGCGGGGAGGCGATCCTGCACGCGCCGGCGGCGGCGATCACCGAGTGGACCCGGGGTCAGGCCATCGTGGAGGTCGTGGGGCCGGACCGGTCCCGGGTGAGCGCCGGGTCGTGGTCGTGGACGGGGCTCGCGGCGTGGTTCGGGATGTTCGACGTGGAGGTCGAGCTCATCGGGCCGCCGGAACTGCGGGCGGCGACGGCGGCGCTGGCCGCCCGGTTCACCCGGGCGGCCGGCGCTTCGACGTAGGTGGTCAGCCCTTGCGGACCGTCTCCAGTGCTTTCGACCAGGTCACCGTCTGGTCGAGCACAACGCCGAGGGTGCCTTCGTGCTGCGGGCCCGGCTTGAACGACGAGAAGTTCTCGAAGTCGGTGAACAGCGACAGCGCCACCTGTGCGCGGACGTCGGCGACCTGGAGCTCGCCCATGATCAGCCGCAGGTGCTCGACGGCGCGGGTGCCGCCGACGCTGCCGTAGCTGACGAAGCCGGCGGCCTTGTTGTTCCACTCGCCGTAGACGAAGTCGATCGCGTTCTTCAACGCGCCGCTGGTGGAGTGGTTGTACTCCGGCGTCACGAACACGAAACCGTCCAGCTCGGCGATCTTCGCGGCCCACCGCTTGGTGTGCTCGTTGGCGTACTGCCCCATGGACGGCGGCACCGCCTCATCCAGGTGCGGCAGGTTGTAGTCGAGCAGGTCGACCAGCTCGAACTCCGCGTCGGAGCGGCGGCTCGCGATGTCGTAGACCCACTTGGCCACGGCCTCGCCGTTCCGGCCGGGACGGGTGCTGCCGAGGATGATTCCGATCTTGGTCATTGCCCAACCTTCTCATCGTCATGGGTGACGTGTCACCGACACCGTAGCGCAGAACAACGGTGATGTGTCACCCATACCAGTAGACTTCGTGGTGTGACGGATCCGGCCTGGCTCGACGAGCGGGAGCAGCGCGCCTGGCGCGGGTTCCTCGCGGTCAACGCCGCGGTCCGGGGTCGCATCGCCCGTCAGCTCCAGCAGGAGACGGGCCTGTCCAGCGCGGACTACGCGGTGCTGGTCAGCCTGTCCGAGGCACCCGGCGGCCGGCTGCGCGTCTTCCAGCTGCGGGTCGCCGCCGACTGGGAGAAGACCCGGCTCACCCACCAGATCACCCGTATGACCAGCCGCGGCCTGGTCGCCCGTGAGCCGTGCGCGGACGACCCCCGCGGCGCGTTCGTCGTGCTCACCGAGGCCGGCTGGGACGCGATCACCGGCGCCGCCCCGCTGCACGTCGCGCACGTGCGGCACTGGTTCTTCGACGCGCTGCGGCCCGAGCAGGTCGAGGCGCTGCTGGACCTCAACGACACCGTCCTGGGTCACCTGCGTGAGGCCGACCGCACCATGGGTGCGCCATGTCCACCGTGCGATGTGCCACCTTCCTGCGACGACGTCCTCCCGTGAGGTAGGGCCATTGGCCGGTCAAGTACTGTCGAACAGCAGTTGTCATCGGGGTGAAGGAGTCGGCGTGTCAGGGACCAACGGCCAGCTGGTGGTTGCCGTCGACGGGCCCTCCGGCTCCGGCAAGTCCACGATCTCCCGCCGGGTGGCGCAGGCCGTCGATGCCCGCTACCTGGACACCGGCGCCATGTACCGGGCGGTGACCTGGGCCGTGCTGCGCGACAACGTCGACCTCACCGACGCCGAGAAGATCCACGCCGTCGCGGCGAACGTGACCCTCACCATCGGGACCGACCCGGCCGCGCCGCACATCAGCGTCGACGGCGTCGGCGTCGACCGGGAGATCCGCGGCGCCGAGGTCACCCAGGCCGTGTCCGCCGTGTCGGCCGTCCCGGGGGTGCGGGCGCGGCTCGTCGCCCTCCAGCGCGAGATCATCACCGAGGCGGCGCGGATCGTGGTCGAGGGCCGCGACATCGGCACCGTCGTCGCTCCCGACGCCGACCTGAAGGTGTATCTCACCGCCTCCGCGGACGAGCGGGCCCGGCGCCGGAGCACCGAGAATGCCGCCAGCCAGGCCGCGACCGCAGCCGACCTGGCCCGGCGTGACAGACTTGACTCGACGCGCGCCGCGGATCCACTTCGCCAAGCCGACGACGCCGTTGTGCTCGACACCACGGCGATCGGTATCGACGAGGTGGTCGAGCGCCTCCAGCGGATGCTGGACAAGGTCACCGCATAAGGCGAGCGCCGGCCCCCCGGCCGTGAACAAAGGACCCCCGTGAGCGCTGAGGCATCCACAGGTGCCGAGGTCGACGTCGACGTTGTCGATGACGTCGAGCTGAGTGTGCCGATCGTCGCCGTCGTCGGCCGACCCAACGTCGGCAAGTCGACCCTCGTCAACCGCATCCTGGGCCGCCGTCAGGCGGTCGTCGAGGACGTCGCCGGCGTGACCCGGGACCGCGTCGCCTACGACGCCGAATGGACCGGGCGGCACTTCACCGTCGTGGACACCGGCGGCTGGCTGCCCGACGCCAAGGAACGGGCCAAGGCCATCGCCACCCAGGCCGAGATCGCCACCCAGACCGCCGACGTGGTGCTGTTCGTGGTCGACGCCACGATCCCGCCGACCGCCGACGACGAGGCCGCCGTCAAGATGCTGCGCCGCAGCGGCCGCCCGGTGATCCTGGTCGCCAACAAGGTCGACAACGCCCGCATCGAGGGCGAGATCTCCAGCCTCTGGGGCCTCGGCCTCGGCGAGCCGTTCCCGATCTCGGCCCTGCACGGCCGCGGCGCCGGCGACCTGCTCGACAAGATCCTCGAGGCGCTGCCGCTCGCCAAGCCGGCCGTCCCGCGCGAGGCCGGGCCGCGCCGCATCGCGCTCGTCGGCCGGCCCAACGTCGGCAAGTCCAGCCTGCTCAACAAGCTGGCCAAGGAGGAGCGGGCGGTCGTCGACTCCGTCGCCGGCACCACCGTCGACCCCGTCGACAGCCTCGTCGACTTCGGCGGCGAGACCTGGCACCTCGTCGACACCGCGGGCCTGCGCAAGCGCGTCTCCCACGCCAGCGGCACCGAGTACTACGCCTCCCTGCGCACCAACGCGGCGATCGAGGCGGCCGAGGTGGCGATCGTGCTCCTCGACGCGAGCGAGGTGATCTCCGAGCAGGACCAGCGGATCATCACCATGGTCATCGAGTCCGGCCGCGCCCTGGTCATCGCGTTCAACAAGTGGGACCTCGTCGACGAGGACCGCCGCCACCAGCTCGGCAAGGAGATCGAACGCGAGCTGCGCCGCGTCCCCTGGGCCATCAGGGTCAACGTGTCCGCGCTCACCGGCCGGGCGGTCGACAAGCTCGCCCCCGCGCTGAACACGGCACTGGAGAACTGGGAGCGTCGCGTGCCGACGGGCCAGCTCAACCAGTGGCTCACCGCGCTCGTGCAGCAGACCCCGCACCCGGTCCGCGGCGGGCGCGCCCCCCGCGTCCTGTTCGCCACCCAGGCCGGGGTGTCGCCGCCGAAGTTCGTGCTCTTCACCACGGGCGTGCTCGACCCCGGCTACGTCCGGTTCGTCGAGCGCAAGCTCCGCGAGGAGTTCGACTTCCTCGGCACCCCGATCCACATCACCGTGAAGCCCCGCAAGAAGAACAGCCCTCGCGGGAAGAAGTAACCGCCGCGGCCGACCTGCGGGGCAGCAACGCTTCCGTGGCGACGGCCGCGACGACGAGCACGGCGAACACTGTGAGTCCCATGCCCGCGAGTTCGACCGGTGCGTGCCGGAGCTGAGGCCCGCACCGGCGCCGCACCTGGGCTGCTGCTGGCCCGCTTCCGCCCGGCCGGCCCCGGGGCCGGTCAGTGCTAGGGGCGGGGACCGACGATCGAGACGCCGCCCTGGGACTCGCCGAACTCCCAGCCGGCGATCAAGTCGTAGGCGCCCTCCAGGGCGGACGAGCCCGGCGGCCACCACCCGGCCGCGATGTAACCGGCGCCGTCGCTGCGCGCGTCGTCCTCATCCAGGGCGTGCAGGCGCAGGTGGTCGCGCGCAGCCGCGGGTCCGCGACACCGTCGAGGACCGGCTCCCACCGCGCGGCGGCCTTCCTGGTGTTCGCGATGAGCTGCCTGGGTCCGTGCGCGGTGAATGTCGCCTGCCGCATCGCGTCGAACAGCGTCCCGTCCGTGGCGATGCGCAGCGACGCAGCCACCGTGCACCGTTTCGCGCCCCGCCCCGCCAGGTCGATGCCGAAAGGCGGCCAGGTCCGCTCCGCGCACCCCACCCGCTGCGAAACACGCGGCAGGCAGCTGGTCACGCAGTTCCTCGTCGAACGCGAACCGCGAACCGCCCAGGTCATACCGCCAGGTGAGCGCCGCGTGGTCCGCATCGGCCCAGGTCGCGTCGACCTCCGGCACCGCCACCGGGGCGCCGCCGGCCAGTGCCTGCGGGGTCAGCCACCGCGCCGGCAGCAGGAACTCGTCGAGGACGTCGCCGCAGTAGATCTCGGCCGGCTCACCGTCGCCGATGGAGCGGCCGAGCAGCAGCTCGAAGGCCGCCCGGAGCGCCGCGTCCCAGTCGTCGTCGACCGCTGCGTGCATCCGGCACCGCCGGGTCGCAGGACCGCCACACCGATCTCGAGCCCGCCCCGGGCCGCTGCGGTGTCCATCACGTCCGGCAGCGTGGCACCCGCCCCCGCCCCGGACCGTCCTGAATGGACACCGTTGGTCACGACCTCATGTGGTGCTCACCACTGGTAGCTGCGGCCCAGGTCGTGCCCGGTGTTCGGGTCGACGGGCGTCGGGTGCACCCGCAGCAGCGACTGCACGCTGCGCAGCAACGCGTCCGGGCTGAACGGCTTCACCATGTGGTGCACGGCCCCCGCCATCACCCCGCTGCGCACGACGTCCGGCTGCGACAACGCTGACAGCAGCATCACCGGGATCTGCGCGGTCTCGGGATCGTGCTGCAGCTGCTCGCACGCGCTCAGCCCGTCCTGCCCCGGCATCATGATGTCGAGGATCACCAGATTGGGCAGGCACGCCACCGGCCGCGTCGACCGCGGCCAGCCCGTTGTCCGTCTCGATCACCTCGAAGCCGGCCTTCACCAGCTTGTACGCCACCATCCCCCGCAGA
Organism: Dactylosporangium cerinum; assembly: GCF_042653625.1. Taxonomy (NCBI): domain Bacteria; kingdom Bacillati; phylum Actinomycetota; class Actinomycetes; order Micromonosporales; family Micromonosporaceae; genus Dactylosporangium; species Dactylosporangium cerinum. The sequence continues at coordinate 48,944 of NZ_JBHSIU010000130.1, forward strand.
TCCGGGTCGTCGTCGACGACGAGAATCCGCGCGGTCTGCCCTTCTGCCGCGATACTTCCGGCAACGGCGATGCTCATTGGGACGCCTCCTGTGTGTTGAGGTCTCCCAGATTCACCCTCCCCGGCTGCCCTCCAGCGGCCACGCGGTTGCCGGCTGGTTGTGTGCCCCGGGTCACACCCCGCTTGCGGGTCCCAGCAGGTCCCACCGGTTCCCGGCGATGTCCTTGAAGACGGCGACCTGCCCGTACACCTCGGAGCGCGGCGGCCGCACGAACTCGACACCGGCCGCGGTCATCCGCGTGTAGGTGGCGGTGAAGTCGTCGACCTGCAGGAAGAAGCCGACCCGGCCCTTGACCTGCTCGCCGATCGCTTCACGCTGGTGCTCACCGTCGGCCCGCGCGATGAGCAGCCCGGTGCCCCCGCCGGGCGGCCGCACCACGACCCACCGCTTCGGCTGCCCGTCGGTGGTGGTCGACGGCTCGTCCTCGACGAGGTCGAACCCCAGCACGTCGGTGAAGAAGGCGATCGCCGGGTCGTACTCCTCCACCACGATCGTCACGAGATCAAGTCGCATCCCCGCACCTTAGCCGCGACGGGGGATACTCCCGCGCGATGCGGTGAGGGGATGCGCTAGTCTGTAGCGGCTGCTCCGGACGGCGTCCGGATGCACGGGACGTAGCGCAGCTTGGTAGCGCACTTGACTGGGGGTCAAGGGGTCGTGGGTTCGAATCCCGCCGTCCCGACGCAGGTCAGAGGGCTGATCCACTTTCGGGTCGGCCCATTTTGGCGTTCTGGGGACCAGATCGGTCAAGTGCTGCTCGCGTAGCGCACCTTGACCGGTGGTCAAGGAATCAGAGCGATTCCTTGACCAGCTCGGCTTCCTCGGTTTCAGAGCACGGCGGATCGTGTTTGAATCTTCGGCCCGTCCGTCAATCGTGTTGGTCGTGGCCGGTGTCAGGTGACGCGTCGAGGGCGATGAGACAGGCCCCTACGTCGTGGGCATCCGGGGATCCGAGGCGGGTGTGCAGAGCCAGGGCGTGTTCATAGTGGTGCCGGGCGCGGACGAGGTCGCCGAGAATGTGGTGGGCGCGGCCGGCGCCGGTGTGGGCGCGGGCCTGCTGATCGGGGATAACGCTGGTGCTCAGGGCGGCGGTGTGGTGGGTCAGCGCGTCGGCAGGGCGACCGGCGGCGAGGGTGGCTTCGCCCAGGCCGTTGAGCGCTCGGATTTCGCCGCCGCGCTCACCTGACTCCCGGAAGAGGGTGAGGGCCTGCGTGTGGAGCGCGATGGCCTGGTCAGGCCGGCCGAGGCGGGTCTGGACGCTGCCGAGGCCGTACAGCGCCCAGGCTTCCCCGCGCGGGTAGCCGAGCTGTCGGATCAGGGCCAGCGCCTGCTCCTGGCGGTCGGCGGCTTCCTGGTAGCGGCCCAGCCCCATCGCAGCGAGGCCGAGGTTGTGCAGCGTCATGGCTTCTTCGCGGGGGTAGCCGAGCCGTCGGTACCGGACCAGCGCCTGCTCGAGGCGGTCGGCGGCGGCCTGATGGCGGCCCAGGTGGTCCTCTGCGACACCGAGGTTGTGCAGAGCCATGGCTTCGCCGATTGTGTGGCAGGTCTGCTGGTACAGGGCCAGCGCCTGCTCGAGGCGGTCGGCGGCGGCCTGGTAGTGGCCTCGGTGGTCCTCGACGACGCCGAGGTTCGTCAGCACGCGGGCTTGGCCGATCAGGTCGCCGGCTTGCCGGAACAGCACCGACGCCTGGACGAGATGCTCCGTGGCCAACTCCAGCCGGCCGAGGCGAACGTTAATGGTGCCGAGGCCGAGCTGCGCGTGGGCCTGCCCGGCCGGATCACCAGCTTGCCGGGCGGCGTCGCGGGCGTGTGCGTGGATGGTGAGCGCGTCGATGTAGTGGCCGCCCTCGAGATAGCGGTACAGGGTCATCGACAGCCGCACGGCGTGGGCGGGCCAGCCATGGGTGGCAGTGTGCGCGGCAGCGGCTACCAGGCAGGGCCGTTCGGTGTCCAGCCACCGCAGGGCGGTGCCGGGGCCGGCCAGTTCCGGGGTTGGGGTGGTGGCCGGCGCAGCGGTGCCGGGCCGGCCGTGGGCATCGACGAGGCGCAGCTGTTGCGTGGCGGCCGCGGCAGTGACCAGGTAGTAGTCGAACAGTCGGGTCGACGCCGCCCGGCGGTCGGCGTCGGAGTCGTGCGCGGTGGTGAGGGTGGTGGCGTAGGCGCGTAGCAGGTCGTGCATGCCGTACCTGGCCGGGCCGGTGGGATGCACGAGGTGGGCCCGGGCGAGCCGGTCGAGGGCGAGGCGAGCCTGCGACAGGCTGGTGTCGGTGAGCGCAGCGGTGGCGTAGGCGTCGATGTCGGGGCCGGGGTGCAGGCCCAGCAGCCGGAAGGTGCGGGCGGCGTCGACCGGTAGGTGGCGCATCGACCAGGAGAACACCGCCGTGACGGCGGCGCGGGGGTCGCCGTCGGCGTCGAGCAGGTCCAGGCGGTGCTGTTGGTCGGCCAGTTCGATGACCAGTTCGGCCAGTGGGGTGGTGGGGCGGGCGACGGCGAGTTCGGCGGCGACCCGCAGCGCCAAAGGTAGATGGGCGCATTGGGTGGCGAGGGTGGCCGCGGCGTCGGGGTCGGCGTCGACGCGGTGGCCGATGAGCCGGCGCAGCAACGTGATCGCGTCGGCTGGGGGGAGTAGGTCGAGGTCGAGGCGGTGGGCGCCGTTGACGGCGACCAGTCCGGCGAGGCTGTCGCGGCTGGTCACCAGGACCAGGCAGGAACCGGTTCCGGGTAGCAGGGGACGGACCTGGTCGACGGTGGCGGCGTTGTCGAGCGCGATGAGCAGGCGTCGGCCGGTGAGCTCGGTGCGGTAGCGGGCGGCGCGTTCGTCGAGGTCGGCGGGGATGTCGGTGCCGGGCACCCCGAGGGCGGTGAGGAACCGGGCCAGCACCTCGGCGGGGGTGGCGGGCTGGTCGGGGTCATAGCCGCGCAGGTTGACGTACAGCTGCCCGTCGGGGAACCGGTCGAGGGTCTGGTGTGCCCAGTGCACCGCGAGGGCGGTCTTGCCCACGCCGGCCGTGCCGGCGATCGCGGAGATCACCACCGCGGCCGGCCGGTCATGGTCGTCGAGCAGCTTGGTGAGCTGTCGCAGCTGGTCGGCACGGCCGACGAATCCGGCCACGTCTGCGGGCAGCTGCGCCGGAACGGGTCGTCCGTGCGCCGGGGGAGTGCCGGCGGCGCTCGTCGGGGCCTTGTCTGCGGGCTGCTGGTCGGTGCCGTCGAGCGCGGACCGGCAGAACCGGTCCCGTTCGGCGCCGGCAAGCACGAACGCGTCGGCCAGCAGTCGTACCGTTCCAGGCCGGGCGCGGGCGGTCTGGCCGGCTTCGAGGTTACGGATGGTGCGCACGCTCACGCCCGTTTTGGCTGCCAGGTCTTCCTGCGTCATACCTAGCCGCCGGCGGTGGGCCCGTACCTGCGCGCTGAACATCCGATCCTTTCCGTAGAAGCCCCAGCACCCGCTGGGTGAGGACCGGTGCATCGGCCCTGACCGATGCCGTGCCCATGATGCCAACGGGCGAAGTTGCCGGTCAACTGCCGCCCATTGACCTGGCGGTTACCACCGCGTCCGGCGATCGTAAGGGACGTCGGCGAAGTGCCGATACCAGGTATCGGCACTTCGCCAAGGAAGACGCGCGCCAGGGTGATGGGCCGGCAAACGGGGGTGGCCCATCTGTACCTGCCGAAAATGTCATCCTGGCAGGTCAGGCGGCATGTTCGTACTCGTGGAGGATGCCGCCGAGGCGGTCACGTCGATGGATGCTCAGGTGTGCGAGCCGGTGCGGGTCGGTGATCGGTCCGGGTAGCGGTGCGAGTGGTCGGGCGTTGGCGATGCCCTGATGCGGTCGGTGTTCGTTGTAGAAGACCTCGTACTCGCGCAGCGCGTCACGAGCCCGCGGATCGAGCGCACGGTGCGTGGCCGTCCCCGCCGTCGGGGCCGCGACACGGCCGTGTTGCGGCGGGCATGCAGGTCGCGGTGCCAGCGAAGCGCCGTGTCGGGCCGCACCAACAGCCGCAGACGGTGCAGGTTCGGTCGGGGCAGCTGGTGCAGCAGCGCCGCCAGCAGCGCCCGATCGGCCGGCTCGAACCGGACCCGCTGCCCGCCGAGCTGGCGGTGTAGCACCGCGAGCTGGTGCCGCAGGGCGAGGATCTCCGCATCCTTATCCCGGGCACTGCCCGGCAGCAGCCGCAGCAATGCGAACGCGTTCGTGATACCCAGGTACGCCAGTCGCAGCGGCATGGGTCAGAATCACCGCCGGCGAGGGCAAGGGGCTCGCGGTGACCGACGAAACAAGATCGTATTTGTGTGCCGGAAACACCAGTTGACCAGCACGGACGTATTTGTCGGCAGGTGCAGGAGCCCGCGAACCCGCTGGCGAACGGTGACACGCTTGCATCCGTTGGTGCTGGCTGTCAGGGCGCGGCGAGGTCGGTGGCGACGAGGGTCGCGTACGTGTCCAGCAGTTCGGCCCGCCAGGTGTCGCTGCCGGCGCGGTCCAGGACGTCGAGGAGGTCGCTGGCGGCCTCGAGGCTGAGCTTCGACTTCCACTTGCGCCAGTAGAGATAGGTCTCGACCGTGCGGTGCCGGTCGCAGAAGCGGGCCAGGTTGCGGGTCAGGTCGGTCTCGCGCCGGCGGAGGTCGCGGCGGAGCGGGCCGGGGCCGAGCGGGTGGATCTGGTGCCAGTTCACCGCGGACGGCTCCACCCGGAAGGGGGCGCCGGCGCGGTGCAGGCGGTAGCTGAGATCGGTGTCTTCCATGCCCCAGCCGTGGTACTGCTCGTCGAAGCCCCCGACGTCCTCCAGCAGGGCGCGGGGGACGGACAGGTTGGCTGTGGTGCCGAGGACCCACGGCAGCCGGAAGCCGGTCAACCCGGCGCCGTACCGGCGCACGATCTGCGGGTAGTTGTCGCCGTCGTCGCCGAGCCCCGCGATGTCGAGCGCCGCCGCGTGGTCGGTGTGGATGTCGGCGGGCGCGATGAGGTCGAAGTCCTCGACCGCCATGCGGGCCGCGATCGCCGGATGCCGGGTGGCGAGCTGCAGGAAGTCCGACTCCTGCATGGGCAGGGCGTCGCGGCGCCAGCTGGTGAGGCAGCGCGATTTCCAGCCGATCACCACGCCGCTGGAGTGCCGCTGTGCGGAGTGGTGATGGGCGACGAGGTCGGGGGCGGCGATCCGGTCGTCGTCCAGGAACAGTACGTGGTCGCCGTCGGCGGCGCCGATCCCGGTGTTCCGGGCCGCCGAACGGCCGGCATTCTTCTGCGACAGATAGACCAGGTGCACATCGGCGCGGTACTGCTGGACGGTCGCCCGGCTGGTCCCGTCGTCGTCGTCGACGACGATCAGCTGGAAATTCCGATCGGTCTGCACGCTCAGGGATGCGAGCGTGTAGGCGAGATATCCGGGCTTCCCGCAGGTGGGCATGACGACGGAGATCGAAGACAAAAGATAGTCCCTGAGGTGAATGCGGAAACGGCAGGAAATTGTGCAGGAACTGCGTCCGCAGCAACGCCGTCAGAAACGGCCGGAAGCACGACCGGCGGCTCGTAATACGGGCTGAGCCGCCGGTCGTCGGATGGTGGCGCCGGTTACGCGGGGGTGGTGGCGCCCGGTGTCCCGGCCGGCCGTGGCGGCTTCCGGTCGATCTTCAGGTGCAGCTCGGCCAGGCGCTCGGCGGAGATCTCCGTGGGCGCGCCCATGAGGAGGTCCTGGGCGTTCTGGTTGAGGGGGAACGCGATGACCTCGCGGATGTTGGGCTCGTCGGCGAGGAGCATGACGATGCGGTCCACACCGGGCGCGATCCCGCCGTGTGGCGGCGCGCCGAGTTGGAACGCCCGCAGCATCCCGCCGAACTCCTGCTCGACGCGCTCGGCCGGGTAGCCGGCGATCTCGAACGCCTTGAACATGACCTCGGGGCTGTGGTTGCGGATCGCGCCGGAGGACAGCTCGATGCCGTTGCAGACGATGTCGTACTGCCAGGCGAGGATGTCCAGCGGGTCCTTGGTCCGCAGTGCCTCGAGGCCACCCTGCGGCATCGAGAACGGGTTGTGGCTGAACTCGATGCGGCCGTCGTCGTCCATCTCGTACATGGGGAAGTCGACGATCCAGCAGAAGCGGAAGGCGTCCTCGTCGAACCGGCCGGTGCGCTTGGACGCCTGGACCCGTACCTCGGACATGATCTTGGAGACCTCGGCGGGGTCGCCGGCGTTGAGGAACACCGCCGTTCCCCCGGTTGCCTTGACCGCGCCGCCGAGCGCCTGGACCTCGTCGTCGGCGAGGAACTTGGCGATCGGCCCGGTGACCTTGCCGTCGTCGTCGAACCGGACCCAGGCCAGTCCCTTGGCCCCCCGCGCGACGGCGAGGGCCTCCATCTGGTCGAAGAACGACCGCGGCTGCCCGGCGGTGTCCGGCACGGCCAGGGCACGCACGTGCCGGCCGGCGAACGCCCGGAACTCGCTGGTGGCGAACACGTCGGAGACGTCGACGAGCTCGAGGTGCGCCCGCAGGTCCGGCTTGTCGGTGCCGTACCGCAGCAGTGCGTCGCGGTAGGTGATGTGCGGATACGGCGACGTGGTCTCCCGGTGCGGGGCGAACTCGCGGAACACGTCGGTGATGACCGACTCCACGGCCTCGAAGACGTCGCTCTGCTCGACGAAGCTCATCTCGATGTCGAGCTGGTAGAACTCGCCCGGCGACCGGTCGGCCCGGCTGTCCTCGTCGCGGAAGCAGGGCGCGATCTGGAAGTACCGGTCGAATCCGGCCACCATCATGAGCTGCTTGAACTGCTGCGGCGCCTGCGGCAGTGCATAGAACCGGCCCGGATAGACCCGGGACGGCACCAGGTAGTCGCGGGCGCCCTCCGGGCTGGTCGCCGACAGGATCGGCGTCTGGAACTCGGTGAAGCCCAGGTCGAGCATCCGCGTCCGCAGGCTGCGGATGACCGCGGACCGCAGCATGATGTTGCGGTGCATCTGGCCGCGGCGCAGGTCCAGGAACCGGTGCGTCAGCCGCTTCTCCTCGGACACCGGGTCCTCGGGGAAGACGCTGAACGGCAGCGGGTCGGCCGGCCCGAGGACCTCGACGGTGTCTGCGAGGATCTCGATCTCACCCGTCGGCTGGTTGGGGTTGACGTTCTCCGAGCTGCGCGCCAGCACCGCACCGGAAACGCAGACGACCGTTTCCTTCCGAATATTGCTGAGCGATTCAAACGCGTCGCTGCCGGGGTGCGCCACCAGCTGCACGATGCCGTAATGGTCGCGCAGATCGACGAAGAGAACACCGCCGAGATTGCGCCGATTGTGTAGCCATCCGGAAACCCGGGCGTCCAGTCCCGCGTCCGCCTTTCGGAGCTGACCGCAGGTGTGTGACCGATAACGATGCATCGCCATCCAACTCATCTTCATGTGAGGATGCCATTCATCCTTCGCGACATGGCCCGGAATATCGTACATGGGCCGGTCATGAAGGGTTTCCATTGATTCTGCCCGGACCGGGCGGCAGGTATCGGGTCACCGGGGTGCGACCCAGATGGGGTTGGCGTAGAACCACAGGTCCTGCCACGGGTCGGCGTCGCCCGCCACGTCCGGAGCGGGGCCGGCCGGATCGACCGCCGCGCCGAGCAGGCCGGGCGCGGAGCGCCTGCCGTCGGTACCGCGCAGCCGCACGTACCCGGCGGTCTCGATCGGGCCGAGGTCGTAGGTGAGCGTGACGCTGCCGGTCGACCGGCCGACCGCGAACGACGTGACCACCTTCGTCTTCGGCGCGAGGAACGTGTCGCGGTCCGCCACCGGCCCGGTCACCTCGCCGCGGATGACGTCGACGCGGGCCAGTGCCGGCACGAAGTTGGCCCAGTTCGGCGTGTTGGCCAGCTCGATGCGGATGACCAGCTCCACCCGGGCGCCGCGGTGCACCACGAGGGTGTCGCCGAGCGTGACGCCGCCCCGGGTGCCGTGCTGCCGCAGCTGCACGTCGAGGTCGCTGATCAACCCGCCGTGGTCGACCCAGACCCGGCCGGCCCGGATGCCCTCCATCACCGCGGCGTAGCCGAAGCCGCGCGCGCCGACGTGGGTGCGGGTGTAGTACCCGGGCCAGAAGTCGTCGGCGGTGAGCAGGGTCGGCTGGCCGTACACCGGGTCGTCGTGGTGACCGTTGTTGCCGAAGTCGCTGGTAGCGGGGCGGGTCGCCGTCTCGCCGTACACGACGTGCGAGTCGGAGTTCGCCGTGATCCACCACGGCCTGCCCTCCGACAGCAGGCTGTCCCACATCCCGCCGACGGTGCTGGTCATCCAGTCGAAGCCGCCGTAGGTGCGGTAGCTGTCCAGCGGGTACCCGGGGAACGACGCGGAGCTGGGCACCTTGTCGTAGCCGCCGCGCGAGCCGCCCAAGCCGCTGGGCTTCGGGATGCCAGCCGCCTGGTGCCCCGGCGCGGCCTCGAAGCCGACGGCGATCCGTGGCGCGGCGTCACGCCAGTCCCGCAACTCGTGCGGCGAGTCGAGGCCCCGGCGGGCCGGGTGGTTGGCGACGAACAGCGCGTCGCCGATGAGCCGCTGGTCCACGGCCCGGGCCAGGAACCGCACGCCGGCGATGGCGAGGGCCTCGGTGACCAGCGACGGGTCGACCGCGCCGACCGCCGTGCCGTCGAAGCTGTTCTCGAACTCCTTCAGCACCGGGACCTCGTTGGCGCCCGGCAGCACGAAGACGGTGCCGTGCTCGGCCATCGGGATGTTCCACTCCAGGCCCTGGAAGACCAGCATGTCGCGGTACGCGTCGCGGGCCGCCCGGATCTGCGGGTTCACCTTGTCCACGCCGATCTTCGCGTGCTGGGGGCCACCGTGGTCGGTGATGACCATCCAGTCCAGCCCGTACGCGGAGGCGTGCCGGACGTGGTCGCTCACCCGGTACATCCCGTCGCCGCTGAACTGCGTGTGGATGTGGTGGTCGCCGGCCAGCCAGGTGTACCCGGAGCCGTGCCGCCGGGTGTTGCCGTGCCGGTCCACGTCCTCGGCGGTGTGCGCGTGCGCGGCTCCCGGCAGCAGGCTCGCCCCGGCCGCCGCGCCGGCGCCGAGCAGGCCGGCGCCGCGCAGGAACCCGCGCCTGGACAGGTCGGCCGGGGACAGTTCACTGTCCGGCACGGCGCCGTCGAGCGCGGCCGGCAGGGCGCCGTCGCCGCCGCCGAGTGGCGCGTCGTGGTGGTGATGGTGGGGGTGGCCGTGGCCCATGGGAAGACTCCGTTTCTGGTCGGGGGTAGGGGTGTCAGGAGGGACGGGACATCGAGGCCAGCCGTCGGACCGCCTCGCGCAGCACGTCCGGCCGCTTGCAGAACGCGAACCGCACCAACGCGCGACCCTCCCGCGGATCGGCGTAGAACACGGCGTTGGGCACGGCCGCCACCCCGCACCACTCGGGGAGCCGCCGGCAGAAGGCGTACCCGTCCTCGAACCCGAGCGGGCGGACGTCGGCGGTGACGAAGTAGGTGCCGGCCGGGCGGTACACCTCGAACCCGACCGACGTGAGACCGTCGGCGAGGATGTCGCGTCTGCGACGCAGGTCCTGCCGGAGGCCGGTGTAGTAGCCGTCCTCAAGGCGCAGCGCGGCCGCGATCGCGGGCTGGAAGGGGGCGCCGCTGACGAAGGTCAGGTACTGCTTCGCGGTGCGGACCGCGCCGACGAGGTCCGCCGGTCCGGTCGCCCAGCCGATCTTCCAGCCGGTGAGGGCGAACGTCTTGGCCGCCGAGGAGACGGTCACGGTCCGGTCCCGCATGCCGGGCAGGGTGCTGATGGGGATGTGGGTGCCGTCGTACACGAGGTGTTCGTAGACCTCGTCGGCCAGCACGATCAGGTCGTGCTCGACCGCGACCTCGGCGATGCCGCGCAGCTCCGCCGGGCTGAGCACGACACCGGTCGGGTTGTGCGGCGAGTTCAGCAGGATCAGCCGGGTCCGGGGGGTCACGCAGGCCCGCAGCGTGGCTTCGTCGGCCGTGAAGTGCGGCGGGCGCAGGGTCAGCGGGACCAGCGTCGCGCCGGACATCGCGACGCAGGCGGCATAGGAGTCGTAGAACGGCTCCAGGGCGATGACCTCGTCGCCGGGGCCGGTGAAGGCGAGGATGCCGGCCGCGACGGCCTCTGTGGCGCCGGTGGTGACCAGGACCTCGCTGCCGGGGTCCAGCTCGATGCCGTAGAAGCGGCGCTGGTGCTCCGCGATCGCCGCCCGCAGCTCGGGGATGCCGGGGCCGGGCGGGTACTGGTTGTGTCCTGCCCGGATCGCGGCGACGGCGGCCTCCTTGACGACCGTCGGGCCGTCGCTGTCCGGGAACCCCTGCCCGAGGTTGATCGCCCCGTGCTCGGCGGCCAGCGCCGACATCTCGGCGAAGACGGTGGTGCCGAACCCGCGCAGGCGGGGGGTGAGCGCGACGCGTGGCAGCGGCGGGTCAGTGGGTCGCATCGTCCACCTCGATCTCGAACCGGTACCGGGCCAGCAGCCCGGCGATGTCAGCGGCGGCGTCGGCGATCCGGCGCGACGCGAGATAGACGTGGCCGGCGTAGGCCGTGGCGGCGCGCGGGCGGTCGAACATGTCGCCGGGCTGGTAGCGCAGGACGGCCTCGATCACGCCGTCGTGGGCCAGCAGTTCCTCGGCGGAGCTGATCCGGGCGATGCGGCCGGGGCGCGCGGCCAGCGCCAGCCAGGTCACCACGCCGTCGCTGGGCGGTCCGGCCGGTCGGAGCGGCCGGTCCAGCGCCAGGTCGATCGCCCACCCGCGCACGTCGATGCCGTACTGCAGCTGCAGCGCCCGGGGGATGCCGGCGCCGCCGGGCCGGGCCGCCACCTCGCCGACGAGGAGCCCCTGCCGGGTGCCGAAGAACTCGCCGTGGGTGAACCCGTCCGTCAGGCCGAGCGTGCGTGCCGCCGACCGGTGCAGCTCGGCGACCGTCCGCGCCTCGTGCGAGTCGTCCGGCAGGAACGTGGTGCCGTTGGTGTCGCCGAGGCCGTGCAGCAGCGGCTGCGGGTAGCGGCCGACGTGCGCGTACACCTCGGCGCCGCGGGCGAACAGGGCCTCGCAGTGGTATTCCTGAACGACGTCGACGTACTCCTCGACCAGGAACGGACCTTCGCCGGTGAGGTGCCCGCCGCCGCGGAGCCGGTCGAGCTCGGCCCGGTCGGTGAGGCGCCACACGTGCTGGGTGGCGCCGCCGGTGACCGGCTTGCTGACGACGGGCCATCCGAGCTGGTCGGCGGCCGCGGCGACCTCGTCGAGGGTGCGCACCCGGATGTGCCGGGCGACGGGGAGACCGGCGCGATCGAGCCGGCGTTTCATCACGGCCTTGTCGGTGAAGCGGACTGCTTCGCCGAGCCGCGGACCGGGCACGTCGAGCAGGTCCCGCAGGAACCCGGCGGCCACCATCGCCTCCTCCTGCAGCGCCAGGACCGCGGTCGCGCCCGGGTGGGCGGCGGCGACCACGGCCAGGGCGGGCAGGTCCGACAGGCTGGGCACGACATGCACCGGGTAGGTTTCTGCGGCGCGGGTGTCGGCGATCCGCTGCGGCACCACGGAGACGACGTCCTGCACCCCGCTGTCGAGGACCGCCTGTTCCAGCACGGGCGGGTTCGCCGCAACGACGATCACGGTCATGTGGACTCCTTCGTCGTGGCCCGCGCGGGCACGGGCTCGGGCACGGCCCGCGGGCCTGGCGGCTGGAACCGCTGCGACCGGACGCTGGGCAGGTTCGCGGTCAGCAGCACGACGGCGGCCAGCAGTGCGGCGGCGCCGAGCAGGACGGCGGCCGGCCCGAGGACGGCGGCGGCCGCGCCGGCGAGCATCAGGCCGGCCGGGCGCAGCGCCGCCGACGCCAGCCAGTCCAGGGCGTAGACCCGGCCGAGCAGGGCGTCGTCGACCGAGCGCTGCAGCACGGTCGACCAGACGACGCCGCCGAAGCCCATGACGAGCCCGGACACCCCGTGGGCCACTGCGATGCTCCAGGTGGGTGCGGACACCGCGAGCAGGACCAGCACCGGCAGTGCCAGCAGGATCGCGTGGAAGCTCACCAGCAGCGGGCGGGAAGGGCGCAGCCGGCCGGCCAGCAGGCTGCCGGCCAGGGCGCCGACGGTGAAGCAGACCATGACCGTGGCCCACGACGACGCCGGCTCGCCGCGCTGCTCGATCACCACCGGGCCGAGCACCAGGACCGAGCCGAGGAAGAGGAACTGGAACACCCCGAGCAGCGCCAGCGACGGCGGCAGCCACGGTGTGCCGCGCACGTACCGCAGCCCGGCCCGCAGGTCGCGCAGCACGCGCGGGCGGCTTCCGGCGGTGCCGAGCCCGCGGGCGAGCGGGGCGAGCAGCGCGGCGCTGGCCAGGAACGTGGCGGCGTCGATGACGAGCGCGGGCCCGGGTCCGACCGCCGCCACGAGGACCCCCGCGGCGGCGAGCGCGACGACCGACACGACGCTTTCCGAGGCGGTCAGCGTCGAGTTGGCCCGTTGCAGCCGGTCCGGGTCGACGAGCTGCTTGACGAGCCCGGTGCGGGCCGGGCCGTTCAACGCGCTGCCGGCCCCGTGCGCGGCGGCGAGCAGCGCGACCACCCACACCGCCGGGCGGTCCACGATGAACAGGATCCCGAGCAGCGCCTGCGTGACGCAGCGCAGCAGATCCGAGGCGACCATCAGCAGGGCCCGGGACAGGTGGTCGGCGAGCGCGCCGCCGAGCAGGCTGCATCCGGCGTTGGCGGCGGTCTGCGCGGCCAGGACGACACCGAGGTCGCCGATGGTGCCGACGCTCAGCACACCGAATGTCAGCGCGATCGGGGCCATCGCCCCGCCGACCGAGGTGACGCCGCGCGCCAACCACAACCGCCGGAACCGCGCCTCACGTAGCGGACTCCCGGTCGGGCCGGCTCCCGCGATGTCTTCCGGACCGGTCACGCCGGCTCCTGCCGGTACCGGTATTCGACCCGCAGCAGCGCGTCGATCTGGTCGCGCAGGTCGAGCAGGTCCGCGGGCGACTCGCCGACGGCCCGCACGATCGCGACGGTGCTCGTGCCGCCGCGGCTGTCGATCGTGCTGCCGGCCGGGTTCATCAGCGCGAGATGCTCCACACCGGGCAGCGCGACGATGTCGTCCAGACCGCCGACCGCAGTGACGTCGACGATCCCGGCCGGTGGCGGCGGCCAGTAGGTCAGCGCATACCGGGTGAACCGGGGCGGCCCGGCGTCGTCACGGCCGAGCGCGTTCGCCGCGATCACCGCGATGACGTCGAAGCCGGCGGCGTTGCGCATGAGCCGGGCCATCGCGCCACCGAGACGGCCGTTCACCTCGATGACCCGCGGCCCGTCGGCGGTCAGCTTGATCTCGGTGTGGGTGGCGCCGTGGTACGCGCCGACGGCCCGCAGCGCGGCGGTCGCGGCCTCGTGGATCTGCGCCAGCCGCCCGTCCGGGAGGCTGCTCGGCATCAGGTGCCCGACCTCCCGGAACGGCTCGGCCAGGGGCGTCTTGTCGGTGATCGCGAGGTGGACGATCCGTCCCCGGTCGAGCAGCGACTCGACCGACACGTAGTCGCCGAAGCGCGGGTCCTCATGCCAGCGCACCCCCCGCAGTTGCTGCTCCAGGACGAAGGCCGGGTCGGTGCCGCGCAGCCGCTCGTCGGCGTCGAACCCGGCCCACGACGCGGCGACCACCGCCCGCAGCCGCTCAAGGCCGGTGACCCGCTCCACCAGCGCGCTGCCCATCCCGCGCCGGGGCTTGAGCACGGCCGGGAAGCCGACCGCGGCGGCGGCGCCGTCGACGTCGCCGGGCCCCCTGATCTCCGCGAAGGCCGGCACCGGCACCCCGGCGGCGGCCAGCGCCCGGCGTTGCGCGAGCTTGTCGGTCATGGTCTCGGCCGCCCGCACGTCGTGGTGCGGCAGGCCCAGCGTCCGGGCCACCTGGGCGGTGAACCGCAGGGCGAGCTCGCTGTAGGTCACGACGCCACGCACCCCGCGCCCGGCGGCCCACGCCGCCGCCCGTTCAGGCTCGCCGGCCCCCACGACGATCGTGGCGGCCGGGGGGAACGCGTCCAGCGTGGCCGGCGCGTGCTCGGCGAGTATGACGAAGCAGGCGTCCGCGACCCCGGACAGGCTGCGGATCAGCGTGGCCGGGGTTGGGCTGCCCGGGGCGTAGACGACGAGCAGCGGTGGCGGCACCGGCCGCGAATCGAGGTTCGCGCTCATCGCGTCGACCCGCCCGCGCTGACGGCGTCGCGGACCAGCGCCCGCAGCTCCTCGGCGAGCCAGTGGCTGACCGGCAGCGGCAGGATCTTGCGCAGCGCGCCGGGCACCAGGCTTGCCCAGGCCCGGTCGGCGACCGGGGCGCGCAGCCGCCCGCCGGCGGTGTCCGGATCCAGCCCGTGGTGCTCCCGCAGCACGACACCGGCGGCGTAGGCGGTCACCCACAGTTCGAACAGCATCGTCTCGGCGATGACGGCGCGGATCCGTGCCGCGGCCGGCAGTGCGCCGAGACGGGAGCGGAACCGCTCGACGAGCTCCGGGAGGGCGAGGCCGCGCTCGCGGAGCCAGTCGACGGTCTGCGGGGACGTCCACCCGCCGCCGGTCTCCCGCAGGTGGCAGTACGAGCGTGCGTCGCGGGTGGAGAACTGTGGCAGCACCGCCGCGGGCCGCCACACACCGCTGTCCCAGTCATGCGTCGGCAGGCTCGGATCGAAGCACGGCGAGTGCCGCGGGCCGCGGAGGATGTCGTTGCCGAGCAGGCTCGGCAGCTCGATGTGCTCGACCAGGTTCGGCACTGAGACGAGCGGTGTGGTGCCACGCTCGCGCAGGAAGCCGAACAGCAGGTCGGCGTCGGCGACGGCGTCGTCGTCCGCGACACCCGGGGTCGCCATGTGCGCCTGCAGCTGCCGGACCAGCGCCGCGGGCAGCAGCACCGCCTGGCTGGTGTGCAGGTGGTCGACGATCTCGGCCCAGGCATTGCCGCACAGCGCGGCCATCCGAACCGCCTGTGCCGTCTTGGACCCCCACTCGGTGAAGAAGCAGAGCGGCGAGTCCGGCATCGCCGCGACGGCACCGGTGACGTGCTGGCCGAGGTGCGCGGTGCCCCGCACGTCGTCCTGCAGGACCAGGTGGTGGGACGCGTCGCCGGGCATCGCCGACCAGGCGCGCCGGGCCGTCCGCACCGCCGCCGGGGGGCCGTCCGGCCGCGGGTCGAGCACGATCCGGATCGACATGTCCGGGTGGGCGTCGACGAGCCGCTGGGCCGACTCGATCCGGTCCGGGTGGGTCATCACGACAGTGGAGATGCGCGGGATCACGGGTGTCGCTCCATCGGTTGCGGGGTCGGCCGGCCGGCCGCCGGTTGCAGGGCTGGCGGGCCGGCCGCCGTCATGCGCCGCAGGCGGGTGAACGCCTCGGGCGTGATGCTGGTGAAGCACCGTTCGTCGCCGCACGGCAACGCGTGCCGGCGCAGGTGGTCGCGGAGGTCCTCGATGACCGCCGAGGTGGCGCCGTGCAGCCGCCCGGTGCGGGGCAGGAACAGCGCGGCGTGCGGCCCGGCATATGCCGCCTCCGGCCCGGTATGTGCCGCCTCCGGCCCGGTATGCGCCGCCTCGTAGCCGAGGGCGACGACGACCTCGACGAGGTCGGCGCGGCCGGTCACGGGCCCGGCGGCGGCCAGGACCAGCCGGACTCGGTGCGCTGGGCCGAGCGTCGCGCCTGGGTCCACCGTCCAGGCCGACCCGCCGGGGTCGGCGACGACGGGGACCTGTTTCCAGGCGAGCTCGCCAGCCCACCCGGCCAGGACGTCCCGGACCGCGTCGAGAGCGGCCGCGCCCTCGGGCGGGACCGGGCGCAGCGGCGATTTCACCTTCGCCGGGACGCCGGCGGCGAGGCACCCGGCCGGCAGGTCCGCGGCGACGACGGCGCCGGCGGCGACGATCGTGCCGGCGCCGACCCGCACGCCCGGCATGACCGAGCAGTGGTAGCCGAGCCAGACCCCCGGCTCCAGGACGATGGGGGCGAACGTCGCCCGGTAGCCGTCCAGCAGGCGGTGACCGAAGTGGTAGCCGTGCGTCCAGAACGTCACGTCGCTGCCGGTGCCGACGTCGTCGCCGAGGTCCACGGGATGGTTGGCGTTGACGATGGTACGAGGGCCGAGCGCGACCCGGTCGCCGAGCCGCAGCGTCGCGGTCGACTCGGTGGTGCCGCCGTAGCCGACGGTGGCCTCGTGGCCGAGGTACAGCAGGGTGCCGGCGACCAGGCTGCGGCAGACGACCCGGACCTGGTCGCTGATCCGGGCGGCCCGGCCGACCTCGAACGCCTCAGCGGCGAGGACCGTGACACCGGCGCCGATCTCGCTGCGGGGGCCGATCGACAGCCGGCCGGCGCGCAGGTCGCAGCCCCGCCCGATCGTGACGCCGGCGCCCAGGGTGACGGTGTCACCGGCGAGGACGGTCCCCGGGCCGATCGTGCAGCCCGGGCCGATCTCCAGCCGGCCGGCCCTGATGACCACGTCGGGTCCGGCGCCGGCCGCGGCCGGCAAGGGCCGGCGCGGATGGTCGGCGTCGGTGATCGTCAGCGGTGCGGTCACCGCGCGCCCCCGTCCCAGTAGCCCGACCACGCCGGGAACGCGGTGACCTCGGCGACGGACGCGCTGCGGGTGAACTGCATCGCGAGCCGGTCCAGGCCCATGCCCAGGCCGCCGTGCGGCGGGCAACCGGACCGCAGCACCGCCAGCAGCGGCCGCAGCGCCCGCGTGTCGACCCCGACCAGGTCCAGCACGGCGCACTGCAGGTCCGCGTCGGCGATGCGCAGGTCGCCGCTGGCGATCTCGTAACCGTTGAGCACCAGGTCGTAGGAGTGGGTCCGGACGCCGAGGGCGTCGGCGGGGCTCGCCGGCAGGTGATGCGGCAGCGCCATCGGGTGCCGGACGAACCGCGGTCCGCCGTCGTGGTCGGCCTCCGCGAGCGGGAAGTCGTTGACCCAGACGAACGCCAGCTCGTCCGGGTGCGTCCGCAGGTCCGGCCGGTCGGTGCCGTACCGCGCGACGCATTCGACGGCGTCGAGCTGGGGGAACGGCGTCACGCACGGCAGGCCGAGGTCGGCGCACAGCGCGGCGACGAGCCGCTCGACGAGCCGCCGCACCTGCGCCGCGTCGGTCGCCTCCAGCTCGATGTCGGCCTGCACGAACTCCCGCAGGTGGTCCGGGCGCTGCTGGTCCAACGGCTCGTCGCGGAAGCAGTGCGCGAACTGGAAGTACCGGCGGTACCCCGCAGCGATGAGCATCTGCTTGTACAGCTGCGGGGACTGCGCCAGCCAGAGCTTCTGACCGAAGGCGTCCCAGGTGTGGATGTGCCCGGAGCGGTACTCGTCCAGGCGCGGCCCGGCGACCGGCGTGTCCACCTCGAGGAACCCGTCGGCGAGCAGGCCGCGCCGCAGCGATTGGCGGATCGAGTCGCGGGTGCGCAGGTTGTCCTGGATGTGCGGCGCCCGCAGGTGCCGCATCATCGGCGGGATGCGGTACCGGTCTTCGCCGGTGCCCGGCGGCACGGCCTGGGCAGGGACGGACGTCGTCATGCGAATTCCCTTCTCATGGCTCGTACGGCGGCTGAAGCGACGCCGACAGATGGCGGGTGACGTCGTGGAAGGTCGCGGCGACGTCATCGAGGGAGGCCGGCCCGAACACCTCGACGACGTGCGGGCCGGTCATCCCGCCCGCCTCGGCGAGCCGGCGCATCGTCTCGGTGATGTCGGGCTCCGGCCGGCCCGCCACCGACGTCAGGCCGAACGGGCCGGTGGCCGAGCCGCGGTAGCTCACGTGCGTGTACGCGATGTGCCGGCCGACCGCCGCGGCGAACGCCTGCGGTGCCACGCCGCACTTCCAGGCGCTCTTGAAGTCCAGGACGAACGGCACGGCCGGGCCGAGTTGCGCCAGGTGCGCGACGGCCTCGTCCGGGGTGCGCAGCAGCCCGTAGCTGACGTTCTCCAGGCAGTACCGCACGCCGTGCCGGCCGGCGAGCTCGGCCAGCAGGGCGGTCCCCTCGATGTAGCCGCGGCGCAGCGCCGCGCCGTCGTGCGCCAGGTGCCGGGGCGGGCCGTGTGCCACGTAGTGGGTGGCGCCGAGGGTGCCGCAGGCCTCCAGGTAGCGCTCGTAGCGGGCGAACGCCCACCGCCGCTGCCGCCGGTACGGGCTGTACAGCAGGTTCTCGTAGCCGAAGCCGTACGGGTGGACCGAGACGACGCGAACACCGCGGGCGTCGCACCGGGCCCGGAGCTCAGCGAGGAACCGCTCGTCGAGCTCCGGGTCGCACTGCAGGAACACCTCGACCGCGCGCACGCCCATCTCGGCCAGCCGGTCGACCGCGTCCTCGGTCGGCACGTCAAGGTCGTAGAGCGACCCGGTCGACACCGCCACCCCGGTCACCGCCGTGCCCCTGATCGCTCCGACGGCTCCGACGGCTCCGACCGCTCCGACCGTTCCGCCGCCGGTCGCCGCGCCAGCGCCGCCAGGAGCTCGTCCAGTGACGGCGGTTCGGCGGCGGCGGGGCGGAGCTGCTCGGCGAACCGGGCCCGGGCCCGGTGCAGCAGCGCCCGATCACGCGGCAGCGCGTCCGGCCGGTCGAACAGGTGGATGCGGCGCAGCACCGG
The DNA here is from genome assembly GCF_042653625.1 of Dactylosporangium cerinum. Lineage (NCBI taxonomy): Bacteria > Bacillati > Actinomycetota > Actinomycetes > Micromonosporales > Micromonosporaceae > Dactylosporangium > Dactylosporangium cerinum. Next base: position 67,612 of record NZ_JBHSIU010000130.1, read on the forward strand.
CCGCAGCAGACCCGGATCGTGCAACGCCATCGGGTAGCAGACCTTGCGCAGGAACAGCGGGTTGCCGGGGTCGGTCACGTCGCGTCCCGGGTCGGCGGCCAGCCGGGCGCGCTCCGCGTCCTCGCCCGAGGCGGCCGCGTAATGCGGTTCGACGCGCGCGGTGAACTCCCGGATCGCGGGGTGCGCCCGCAGCCCGGCATGCCCGGCCCGGCCCGGCGCGCCGGCCAGCAGTTCGGCGAGGCGGTACGCCTGCCACAGTGCCAGCGAGGCGCCCCAGCCCTGCGTCGGGTTGGTGTGGCACAGCGCGTCGCCGATCGGCACGACGCCGGCCGGGTGGGTGTCGGGGGTGGCACCGAAGCGGCGCAGCGTGTTGCGCAGCCCGCCCATCGCGTGCACGGCGGAGATCGGCTCCGCCCGGTCGGCCGCGACCAGCTCCGCCAGCCGCGGGATCCGGGCAGCGACGAACATCCAGGCCGACGCGTCTCGCAGGACGCGCAGCGCCCGGTTGCCGCCGGCGGTGTTCATCGTGACGACGAACCCGCCGGAGTCCTCCGGCAGCACCGAGAACCGCAGGTAGCCGAGGTCGCCGGTGGGGCCGAAGAAACCCTCGGCCGGGTCCCACCGCCGGCCGTCGCGATGCCGGAAGTGCCGGCAGTAGTACAGGGTGCCGGACGGCTGGGTGACCTCGGCCGGGCGGGGGAAGCCCAGCCCGGTCAGCCACCGCGGCAGGTCGGACATGCGGCCGGAGGCGTCGACGACCAGGTCCGCCTCGACCCGTTCGCCGGACGCGAGGCGGACACCGGCGCACGCGGTGGTGTGGCCGGCCGAGCGCCGTGGCAGGAGGCCGGTGACCCGCTGCCCGAACCGGCGGACGACGCCCGGCTCGGCGGTCAGCGCCCGCGTGAGCGCCCGGTCCAGGACGTGCCGGCGCATCTGGATGCTGACCATGCCGGCGTCGTCCGGCCGCCGGTCCTCCTCGGACAGCCGTGCGGAGAAGTCGATCTCCTCCGCGCCCGCCGCCCGCAGCGCGGTGAGCACGTCCGGCGCGACCTGCGACAGCACGCGATGGGCGAGGCCGTGGAAGCTGTGCCCCTGCGCCCGCTGCGGCAGGCCGGGCCGGGCGCCGTCCATCGCGGTGTCGTCACCGGGTCCGATGCTCTGCGCCGGGTCCGGCTCCACGATCGTCACGTGGTGCCCGGCGCGGGCGAGGAAGAGGGCCGAGGCCTGCCCCGCGACGCCGGACCCGGCCACGACGATGTCCGCCACGGCGTTACCTCGGCGCGCCGGCGAGCCAGCCGGCGTTGCCGGCCCGGCGGTAGCGCACGTGCGCCGGCCACTGGGTGTCCTCGAGCAGGCCGTAGTTGTCCAGGACGAACAGCGGCGCATCCCGCGCGGCGGTGAGCAGGCCGACGAACCGAGGGTCGAGGAACGCGTCGTGGTCGGTGACGACGAGCGCGGTCCCGGCGGTCGCCAGCGCCGTCTCCGGGTCGGGCATCGCGGGGCTGCCGGTGATCCGCTCGATCTCCTCCGGCGTGTACAGCGGGTCGTGGATCGAGTGCGGCACACCGAGCTCGCGCAGCCGGGCCGCGATCTCGATGGTGGGGCTCAGCGTCGCCACCTTGATCCCGCCCTTGTACGCGAGGCCGAACACGGCGACCGGGCCCTGCCAGGCGACGGCGTTGGCGACGATCCTGCGCATCCGGTTGTCCGTGTCCACGGCGGCGGACAGCAGCGAGAGCTTGTCCGCGTGGTGCTGGGCGCCCTGCAACAGGTACCGGCTGGACAGCGGCACGCAGTACCCGCCGGTGCCGAAGCTGGGGTGGATGAGCTGGACGTTCCACTTCGTCGCGGCCAGGCGCAGCACCTCGGCCAGGTCGACCTGGGGGTAGGCGAGGGTCAGCTGGTTGGCCATCGTGATGATGACGTGCCGGTAGGCGTTCTCCACGCACTTGACCAGCTCACCCTCGACGTGGCTGTTGGCGCGGTGCAGCCGTCGGCACAGGATCGACAGGACCCCGTGCGCGGCCTCGGCCGAGTTGGGTCCGACGCCGCCGAAGACCCGGTCGAGCTCGCGCAGGTTCTTGTCGCTCTCGGTCAGCCAGTCCCGCCGCGGCGCGAGGGCGAGCAGGAGGTCCTTGTCCGGCACGAGACCGGCGGCTTCGATCACCGGCAGCAGCACGTCGGTCGTGGTGCCGGGGGTGAGCGTCGACTCGATGATGACCAGCGGCGGCTGGTCCCGGCCCGGTTTCGTGGCCCGGGCGAGCCGCCCGATCACGTCGGCCAGCGCGTCGAGCCACGGCTCGGCCTGCCGCTCGGTCGGCACGGCGACGAAGTGCACCAGCACGTCGTCGCCGAGCGGCACGGTGACGTCATCGGTCAGCTCGACCGCGGCACTGGTGATCCCGGCCGCGAGCCGGGTCACCTGGAGCTGGTCGGTGTCGTACCCGCAGGTGCGGATCCGGTTGTCGGCGAGGGCCAGGACGGTCGACGCGCCGATGTACCCGATGCCCCACACCGCCGCGCGGTGCCGCCCCGAGATGAGCGCCTCGCGGTAGGTGGCCCCGATGCCGGTCATGTCGGCCTCGGGCTGCTCCTCAATCTGTGTACTCATGGGGTCCCTCCAACGCGTGTGGCCTGTTTCGGCGGAAGCTGGTTCAGGTGGCGGTGAGGAAGGGCAGCCCGCCGCAGGTCCTGACGAGCCGGAACGCTTCCGCTGCGGCGGCGCCGATCTCAAACCCGCGGGCCGCGTCGCGGGCCTCGGCCTGCTGGCTGTCCAGCCTGCGGTGCCCCTGCCCGGCGTAGTTGTAGAACTCGATGGAGCGCCGTTTCGCCTCGACGGCGGGCGGCGGCAGGGGTACGTAGACGTTGGGGACGAACTCCGCGTACCGCACGGTCCTGGTCTCGTTCGGTCCGAACTGCAGCAGCGTGACGTCGCCCCACCGCCGGGACGAGGCGATGGCCGCCCGTGCGGTGCGGGCGTGGTCGGCGTGCGAGTCGCCGTCCCAGTGCGTCGCCACCGCCCGCGGCCGGACCGCGTCGACCAGCTCGTCGAGCCGCCGGACGAGCAGCGCCTCCGGGATCTGCTCGACCTGTTCACGCGCGTCGCCCGGCAGCCAGTGCAGGCGGTGCCCGAGCACCGCGGCGGCGGACTCGGCGGCCGCGACCCGCTGCGCGGCGGCCGCGGCGGAGAATTCGGAGACCGCGACGACGCAGACGGCGACGTCGGTGCCGCGCTCGTGCAGCTGGGCGATCGTGCCGCCCATCGCTAGCTCGGCGTCGTCCGGGTGCGCCGCGATCACCAGCAGGCCGGTCACGTCGAGCCTTTCGCGGCGCTGGCCAGCACCCCGTCGAAGCGTTCGACGAACTGGCCGAGCTCGGCGGCGCCCGGCCAGTTCGCCTGCTCCAGGGACTCCCGCAGCCCCTTGCAACGGTCGGCGAAGACGGGCGCGGCGACCCCGGCCAGGCTCGCGCCGACGAGAACGACCTTCACCCAGGTCGACTGGTACATGTTGCAGCCGTCCAGCCGCGCGCCGCTGAGGTCCGACTGGCTGAACCTGCTGTACGCGCAGTTCGCCGAGGTCAGGTCCGCCCGCCGCAGGTCCGCCGCCAGGTACGCCTGGACGAGGGTCGCGCCCCGCAGGTCGGCCTCGGCGAGAATCATGCCCTTGGGCGGGTCGCCGGTCAGCATCGCCCGGTAGAGGTTCGCGCCGCGCAGGCACGCCCGCGTCATGGTGCTGTCCCGCACGGTCATGCAGCGACCCGTGAAAGCGGTCAGGTCGGCGCCGGACAGGTCCGACTCCACAATGGAGAGATTCTCGCCCTTCGCCGATACCAGTGAGGCGTCGTGCAGGTCGCACCGCCGCACGGAGGCGCCGCTGAGCGACGCGCCGGGCATCAGTACACCCGGAGCGGTCACCCGCAACATGCGGGCGTTGGTGAGGTCGGCGTTGGTGAAATCGGCGCCGGTGAGCGAGCAGGCGACCAGGTCCGCGTCGGGCGCCTTCAGGCCGTCCGCGCGCAGCCCGCGGCCGTTCACGCCCTCCAGGCGCAGCAACGGCAGTCCCGCACCGGACAGCGTGAGCTCGTCGGCGCAGGTGAGCCGCTGCAACTGCACACCGCGGCCGGAGCTTCGCGCCAGCGACGCGGCACGTAGGCTCGACTTCGTGATCGTGAGCTGGTCCAGCAGCGCCTCGTCGAGCCGGGCGCCGTCCAGCATGCACTCGTTGATCGTGGCGCCCTGCAGGTTCGCGCGGCTCAGGTCGCTGTCGGACAGGTCGCACTGGTAGAACGCGGCACCCGCGAGTTGGCTGCCGCTGAGCCGCACGTCGCGCATGGAGCAGCCGTGGAACAGCGTGCCGGTGGCGTCCTTGAGGTCCGTCATGTCCGCGCCGTCGAAGTTGCAGGTCTGGGACGCCAGTGCGTGCACGTACGCCGACCGCAGGATCGCCCTGGACAGGTCGGTGCGTTCCATGCCCGGGCAGACCATCGTCACCGAGGTGAGGTCGGCGCCGACCAGCCGCGTGCCGTGCAGCAACGCCCGGCTCAGCGTCGCCCCGCGCAGGTCGAGTCCGGACAGGTCGAGCCCCGACAGGTCCGCCTCGCGCAGGTCGAGGCCCCGGCCGGTCGTGTCGAGCAGCCGCTGCGTCAGCTCCGCGACGGTCTTCTCCGTCTCGGTCCGCTCCGGCAGGGCGACCGCGTCCCGAAGGAACGATCCGTGCGACTGGTGTACCACTGTGAACCACCCATCCATGTCGACTGCTGTGTACGGCGTGTACGGCGTGTGGCCTGGTGCTGGCGGGCGGCTACCGGATGCGGTGCACGCGGCCGGCCTCCGGGTGCAGCACGAGCTGCCGCGCGGCCCGCCGATCGGTCTTGCCGGTCTGCCCCAGGGGGATCTCGCGGATCTCGTGGAACACGTCGGGCACCTTCGCCGGCTCCAGCCGGCCGCGTCCCCAGACGCGCATGCGTTCGGCGGTGAGACGGGCCGCCGGCCCGGCGGCCCGGTCCGGGACGATCAGCAGGTGGACCCGCTCGCCGAACACGGCGTCCGGGACGCCGACCGCGATCACCTCCGCGCAGCCGGGACAGCCGGCGTACGCGTTCTCGATCTCCAGTGGGGAGAGCTTGATCCCGCCGCGGCTGATCAGCGTCTTGCTGCGGCCGGCGAGCTCGACCCGGCCGTCCGCGCGGAGCCGGCCCAGGTCGCCGGTGTAGAGCCAGCCGTCGCGGACCGCCGCCGCGGTGGCCGCGGCGTCGCCCAGGTAGCCGGTCATCAGATACGGGGTGTGCAGGGCGAGCTCACCGACCTCGCCCGGCGGGACCGGCTGCCGGTGTTCGTCGACGACCGCCGCCGTCACGTTGGGGGAGGGCCGGCCGATGGTGCCGGCCGCCTTGTCGTACTCCTGCGGCGGCACGATGAAGTCCGACGTGCAGCTTTCGCTCAGACCGTAGACGTCCGCGATCCGCGAGCCGGGCAGCAGGCGCCCCAGTCCTTCGCCGACCGCCGGTGGCAGTACCTCGCCGCCGCAGATCCACAGCGGCGCGGGCCGGCTACCGCCCGTGCCCTCGGCCGGCGCGTCCCGCAGCAGCATCCGTGCCATCGTCGGCACGACGGCGATCCGTGCGACGTCGGACTCCACCAGGGTGCGCAGCACGTCGCCGGTGTCGAACCGCTCCCGCAGCAGCAGGGTCGCGCCGGACAGCAGCGTCAGCAGCGACGTCCACTGCCCGAAGCTGAAGTGCGGCTGCAGGACCTGCAGCGTGGTGCTGCCGGCGGGGAACGGCAGGACCGTCGCGATCGTGGCGAGCTTGCCGATGAACGCGGCGTGCGAGAGCACCACACCCTTCGGCTGCGCGGTGGAGCCGGACGTGAACACGACGAGGGCCTGGTCGCTGTCGAGCGGCGCGGGCGTGGCCGAGGGCCCGGTGCCGACCGGGTGGACCTGAGCCGCCTCGCCCGCGTGCTCGACCGGTCCGGACCACGCGGCCGGCACGTCCTGCCCTACCAGCAGGCGGGCGCCGGTCTGCGCCGCGATCGCGGCGAGCCGCGCGGCCGGGGTGCCGCGGTGGACCGGGACGACGACGAGCCCCGCGTGCCAGGCAGCCACCTGGGCGACATAGTCACCGGGCCGGTTGCTCACCGGGACGATCGCGGCCACGGACCGCGGGCCGGCCGCGCGAATCTCCTCGGCCAGCTTCCGCACCTGCGCGCCGAACTGGGCGTAGGTGACCCGGTGCGGGCCGGACACCAACGCGACGGCGTCCGCGTACCGCTCGGTGGCGTCCAGTATCCGTGTGTCGAGTCGCATGGCGTCGCCTTTCGCGGCTGGGCCGACCTGGTCATCAGGTCCGTCGGCGTCCGACCCAGGTTCGGCGACGGCGACCCGCGACGTCCTGAGTAGTCGGTACTCAATCGAAAGGGATCAATCAGTCATGGTCGTAGGAACTGGACGAGGGTGTGTATACCGGGAGTTCCGAGTGGGCCGGCACAGGTCAGCGCCCACTCGGACACCGCTGGCGGCCTGGTTCTGGCGCCAGCGGCGGCAACTGAGTACCGGGAGGAACGGGCTTGCGCACGACTGACAGGGAACCGACACCGCCGATCCACGGGCTCGTCGGCAGGGTCCACGAACTGGCGTCGGTGCGCCGGATGCTGTCCGGCGCCGGTGCCGGCGTGTTGCTGACCGGAGATCCCGGTGTCGGTAAGAGCCGGCTGCTCGGCGCGGCCCTCGACGAGCTCGACGGCCGCGGTGCCGGCGTCCTGCGCATCACCGCGACCCCGTCGTGGCAGGACGTGCCGTTCGGCTCCGTCCCCGGGTTCGCGCCACTGGCTGGCGCCGGTCTCGCCGAGGCGTTCCAGCTGGCGCGGCAGCGCCTCACCAGGAGCGGCCCGCCCGGCTCAGCCGGACCGGTCGTGCTCGGCGTCGACGACGTCAACTGGCTCGACGACGCCTCCGCCGCGCTGCTGGAGCGGCTGCTCACCGACGGCGTGGTCAGGGTCCTCGCGACGGTGCGCAGCAACGCGGTCAACACGCCGGTCGTCGCGTTGGTCCGCAGGGCCGGCGGGCTCGACCGCATCGACGTGCCTCCGCTGGACCGCGCCGGGCACGACGAGCTCGTGACGGCGGTGCTCGGCGGCCCGGTCAGCGGCCTCGCCCTCAACGCGCTGTGGCGCACCACGCTGGGCAACCCGCTCTTCACCCGGGAGACGCTGCGGGCCGCCATCGCCGAACGCAGCCTGCGGTCCCAGGAGGGCGTGTGGAAGTGGCGGCCCGGCAGGCGGCGAACACCGCGGCTGTACGACGCGGTCGAGCTCACCGTCGGGGTCCTGTCGGACGAGGAGGCCGCCGCGCTGGCATACGTCGCCTACGCCGAGCCGCTGCGCCCCGCCGTGCTGGACCGGCTCGTCGCACCAGCGGTGGCCGAACGGCTGGAGGAGCGGGGCCTCATCAGGCTGGTCGACGACGGCCGTGGCGTTCTGGTGCGGCTCGGCCACCCCCTGTTCGGCGAAGCCATCCGCGCCCGCACGAGACCGTTGCGCCGCCGGCGGCTGCTGCGCGAGCTCGTCGGGGCGATGCAGGACGACATGGCATCGGTCCAGGACCGCATCCGGGTGATGTCCTGGCGGTGCGAGGCCGAGCTCCCGGTCGACCTCCCCGACGTGCTCGCCGCCGCCGAGGCCGCCCTGGACCGCGGCGGCGCCGCCCTGGCCGAGCGGCTCGCCCGCAGCATCCCCGGCCCGCTCGGCGCGTGGTACCTGGGCCGGGCGCAGGTGGCGCTGGGCCGCTCCCAGGAGGCCGACCCGCTACTGGCGACCGCCTACGAGCGGCTGCGCGACCCCGTGATCCAGGCGCGGGCGGCGGCGCTGCGCGCCCTGAACCTGTTCTGGGGGCTGCGGCAGCCCGACGTCGCGCTGTCGCTGCTGGAGAAGGCGCGACGGCGGCTCCCAGCGGAGGTGCACGGGGAGATGCTGGTCGCCGAGGCCGGCATCGCGGTGTTCTACGAGTCCGACATCAACGCCGCGGCCGTGGTCGTCGCGGCGCTGCAGCGGCCGCCGCAGGAGCCTCTGCTGGCTCTCGCGCTGACCCCGCTGCTGCCGTTCGTCCTGGCGTACGCGGGAGCACCGAAGCAGGCCGCGGCCGAGCTGGCCGGCGCCGTATCACCACGGTCGGCCTGGCCGACGATGCGAGCCGCGGCCCAGGCGTGCCACATCCACGCACTCGTGATGTGCGGGCAGCTGGCGGACGCCGCTGTCCTGGCCGACCGGTACTACCAGGACGCGGTCGCGCACGGCTCGCCGGACGGGGTGGGCCTGATCGCCATGATGGTCGGCATCTGCCACGGCGACCGCGGCCGGGTCGCGGAGGCCGGGAGGTGGACCAACGAGGCGCTCGCCGTCACCGACGCGCTGACCCTCTTCCCGATCCGCGCGAACATCCTCGGCATGCAGGCCTGGTGGGCGGCGCACCAGGGGCAGGTCGACCGCGCCACCCGTGCGCTGCAGGCCGTCGACGAGCTGCTGCCCGCGGACAGCCGCAGCGGCGACTACGCCCGGCTGGCGAAGGCGCTGCTGCTGGCCAGCACCAGCCAGCCCACCGACGCGGTGAAGGTCCTGCGCGAGCTGGCCGAGCAGTTCACCACATCCGGCGTCGTCGCCTCGGCCATGGAGGCGCTGCACCTGTGGTCCCGGATCGAACCGTCCGTCGAGGTCGCCGCCGAGACCCGGCGGGTCGCGGACATGTCGGACAGCCCGCTGTTCTCCTGGTTCGCCGACTACGCCGACGCCCTCGCCGCCGGCGACCCCGACCAGCTCGAGGAGCTCAGCCTGTCCTGGGAGCACCGCGACTACACCGCGCTCGCCCTCGAAGCGGCGGTGCGGGCGCGACAGGCGCGGCCCGACCCGGACCAGCGCACCGGGGGGCGGCTGACCCGGCGGATCGCCGAGCTGCGGGACCGCTGCGACGGGCACTGGCCGAGGTGGCTGGACGAGCCGGCACCGGTGACCGTCCTCACCCGGCGGGAACAGGAGATCTGCGCGCTGGCCGCCGCCGGCCTGAGCAACATCGAGATCTCGGCGCAGCTGGTGCTGTCCGTCCGCACAGTGGAGAACCACCTGCAACGCGCCTACGAGAAGCTCGGCATCCGCCAGCGCGGCCAGCTCGCCGACGCCCTGCAGCACCCGGAGGCGAACCAGCCACCCGACTGATCGCCGCGGCACGGCAGCGGCAGCAATCGTTTGGAGCCGCATGCCGCCGACGGCTCCGCCGGCCCATTCCACTGCTGACAGGTAACGCTGTTCCCAGCGACACGTGCCGGACCGGGTGGCTCTTTCGGCGGCGATCCGGACCGCTGGGTCCTTGTCTGTGCCGACCGCTGCCGACCGCTTGGCGGCGGACAAAACCGCACGTCACAGCCGCCGAACCGAGTTTGCGAGCCCGGCAGGTTCAACAGCTGTGCCGGTCAAGCCTGCCTCGATCTTGCGAACGGCCAACGCAAGAGCGCCGCGTACCAGTCATATCGATCAACGGCTTCGCAAGCGACTCGTTGTTGTTGATGTTTCGATGAAACGCTGCGTCGATGAAGGGCGACCTTTGCGGCGAAATCCGAACTGGCCAGTGGATTCACCCGATGTCACGACATTAGCGGCACTGGTCGTAAATAGTATTCAAGTCGCAGAGCGGTACGGGAGCGGACAATTTTCCGTCGCTATTCGTGAGCGCTGCCGCACGGTCCGAATTTGGAACGCTTTACCGAGAAATTGTGCGGTTCAATCGCCCGGCGGCACGGGGACTTTGGTCTACCCTCTGCGACCGGCGCACGGCCGGGCCGTCAACAGAACGCACCGCGACGGCTCGTCACAGCGTGTGGCCGCCACCTTGGCACGTAGCCGGAGGCTCCGACGATGGCACAACACGCGACGCGGTCCCGTTCATTGACCGCCGTCCTTTTGCACTGCCTGCTGGCATTCGCCCTGATGGCGCCGACTACGCTCCTCTTCGCCCGGGTCTGGGGCTCGGTCGGGGAGCAGGCCCGGTTCGCCCAGTCGGAACGCAACGGCATCGAATACGTCCGCAGTCTCGGTCAGCTCACGATCGCGTTGACGGACGCGCAGTCCGCCGCGGTCGCGGGGCGCCCGTTCCCGCGGGACACGATCACCCGCGTGGTCGAGGCCACCGCTTCGGTCGACACCCGGCTCGGCGGGGACCTGCGCACCCACGAGCGGTGGTCCGGGCTGCGTGCCAAGATCGAGGCGCTGGCGGCGCTGAGTGTCATCGACCCCGCCACGGCGTTCAGCACCTTCGGTGAGGCGACCGACATGCTCCTTGCGCTGTACAAGGAGGTCCGCGACAACTCGCAGCTGACCCGCGAGCAGGACGTCGACGCGTCCTACCTGCAGGAAGGCGCGGCGCAGCAGCTGCCCGAGGCCGTGGTGGCCGCCGGCCGGTTCATGGACCTGGCGGTCATCGCCGCCGGGCGGCCCCGCAACGACCCGGCGGGCACGGCCGCCAACCTGCTCAACGCCCGTGACGCGGTGAACTACCCGGCCAACAACCTCGCCGCCGGCCTGCAGGCCGCGGTCGACGGCACCAGCAGCCGGACCCTCAGCGGCAACCTGCTGAGCCGGCTGGACCGGTTCCGCCGCGGCATGGAGACGCTGACCGCGACGACGGTGCCGGTCGACGGGCGGACCGCGGTGAACACCGCGGCGCTGCGGGACGTCCGCAACGAGGTCCAGACGGCCGCGTCCGAGCTGGCGGCGACGATCCTGGACGAGCTCGACCTGCTGATCAGCGCCCGGATCGAGGACCTGGACCGGCAGCGGCTGACGGCGGCTGTCACCCTGGCGGTGGGGGTGCTGCTGGCGCTGGTCCCGCTGGCCGTGCGGCTCGTCCGGCCCCGCCGTCGGCCGGTCACGGACCCATCCGTCCCACTGCCACCCCTGCCGGCCGAGGACGTGGTCCCCACCTGGCGCCGGGAGCCGACCGGTGCTCGCTAGGCTCCGCATCCGCGGCAAGCTCGCGGTCCTGCTCATCGCCCCGCTGATCGCGGTTGTGCTGCTCACGGTCATCGTCGTGGTCGACCGGGTCGAGCAGGCCGGCCGGGCGGCGGACACCGCCCGGACAGCCCGGGTGGCCGGTGATGTCGGCGCGCTCATCCAGGACCTGCAGCAGGAACGGCTCATGGCGGTCGGGTACCTCGTCCAGGCGGTCGGCCGTTCGCGGCTGCTGCTGCAGACGGCGGCGGTCACCGACCGGGTCACCAACCTCAGACTCGACTACGCCGGCGACCTGTCACCGGAGGTGGCGGACGCGATCGACGACGTGCAGTCGCTCGCCGGGCTGCGTGCCTCGCTGGTGTCCGGCAGCGCCGACGTCGACGGGGTGCTGACCCAGTTCACCGCGGTCACCGGCCGGCTGATCGACGCGCTGCGGCTGATGGACGCGGCCGACGCGACCACCGCCGAGGGCCGGCAGCTCCTGGCGCTGGACGCGCTGCTGCGGGTCGACGAGGGCAACAGCGCCGGCGCCGCGCTGATCACCGTCATGGTCGCCACCCGCGCCCAGCGTGACCTCGCCAGGTACCTCGCCAACGCCGCCGCCGTGCAGCCGAACCTGGACCGGTTCACCGCCTCCGGGACCCCCGAACAGGTGGATCTGTACGGTCTGGTCACGGCCGCGTTCGCCTCCCGCGTCGGCGGTGGCTTCGTGGAGAGCGTCGAGACCGACCCGGCCGGGGCGATCGCCGACCTGCGGGTCGCCACGCTGTTCCCGTCGCTGGAGGCCTACATCGCGCTCGGCCGCTTCGTGGAGAAGCGCATCGTCACCGACGTCACCGCCACGATGACCGACCAGGAGCAGCGGCAGACCACCGCCGCGTATGGTCTCGGCGTCGGCATGCTCCTGCTGCTGCTGCTCGTCATCCTGCTGAGCACGGCGATCGCGCGCACGGTCGCGCGGCCGCTGACCCTGCTGACCGCCTCCGCCGCCCGCGTCGCGCAGGTCACCGAGGACGAGCTGGTCCGGGTCGCGGACGACGAGTCCGCCGCGCCCGAGCCGGTGCGCCTGGAGCGGATCACCGTCGGCGGCCGGGACGAGATCGGCGACCTGGCCCGGACCTTCGAGCGCGTGCAGCAGACCGCGGCGCAGCTGGTCGAGCGGCAGGTCGCCAGTCGCCGCAACGTCGCGCAGATGTTCGGTCACGTCGGCCGCCGCACGCAGAACCTCGTCGGCCGGCAGCTCGGCCTCATCGACCAGCTGGAGCGCGACGAGACGGAGCCCAACCGGCTGCGGCAGCTGTACCGGCTGGACCACGTCGCCAGCCGCCTGCGCCGCAACGCCAGCAGCCTGGTCGTCCTGTCCGGCGGTACCGGCACCAACCCGCACCTGGCGCCGCTGGCACTGGCCGACGCGGTCCGCCTGGCGCTCGGCGAGATCGAGGAGTACGACCGCGTCGACGTGCAGCTCACCGGCACGATCATGCTGGCGCCCGCGATCATCAGCGACCTGGTCCTGATGCTGGCCGAGCTGATGGAGAACGCGACCTCCAACTCGCCGCCGCACACCCGGGTCGCCGTCACCACCGGCGAGAGCGCGACCGATGTGCGGGTGTCGATCGTCGATCACGGCATCGGCATGCCGGCCGAGCGGCTCACGGTCGAGAACGCCCGGCTGGAGCGCCGTGAGCGCATCGACCTCGCCCCGACGGAGGTGCTCGGCCTGTTCGTGGTGGGCCGGCTGGCCCGTCGGCACGGGCTGCACGTGTCGTTGAGCGACACGCCCGGCGGTGGCGTCACCGCGACCGTCGTCGTCGGGCGGGAGCTGCTGGAAGGTTCGGCCTCGCCGGAGCCGCAAGCGCGGGAGATGATCGCCTCGGTCGTCGACATCGGCGCACTCAACCGGGCCACCCACTCGATCGACGGCCGGCAGCCGTGGAACGCGTTCGCCGCGCCGCGCACGCTCGCCGCCGTCGCGTCACCGCCGGCCATCGCCGCCGTCGAGCCGCCGCCGGCCATCGCCGCTGTCGTGGCACCGCTGGATGCCGATGCCACCGCTGAGGTCCCCGCGCTGCTGCGGCAACCATCGCGGCAGGGGCAAGCGTTGCGACGGCGGGTGCCGGGGGCGCAGCTGTCGGCCGGCACCCAGGCCGCCAGGAACGCGGCGCAGGTCGTGGCGGCTCCTCCCGATCCGAGCAGTGCGCAGGCACTCGTCGAGGCGTTCGAGGATGGTGTACGCCGAGCGCAGCACGACGTCGCAGCACCCCCGGCCGACCAGACGCCACCGCTCCCGCCGACGCCGCCACTGCAGCCAACGCCGCAGTTTCAGTCAACGCCGGCGCGGCCGGCCACCGCCGGTCGGAACCTGAGCAGACGGGTGCCGGGTGCCACGTTGCAGGACCCCGGTGCCATCCCGAGACCAGGGCCCCACCTGGTGGAGAGTCAGTCGTCCCTCGATCCCGACAGTGCAAGGAACCTTGTCGAGCAGTTCGAATCCGGCGTCCTGCGCGCACTGCGCGAGGTCAGATCAGAAGGATCATCACAATGACGAGTCCGTTCATCCAGGACAGCACGCACCGCCAAACCTCTGGTGGGACGCTCAACGCCGCACCGCTGAGCACGGAGGTGCAGACCTTCAACTGGCTGCTCGATTCGTTCACGTCCGGCACCGCCGGCGTGGTGGAGGCCATCGCGGTGTCCTCGGACGGCCTGCTGATGGCTACGTCGGCCTCGAAGGAACGGGCCAACGCGGAGCGCCTGGCGGCCGTCGTCTCCGGGATGACCAGCCTCGCCAGCGGCGCTTCCGCCTGGTACACCCTCGGCGGGCTCAACCGGGTCATCGTCGACATGGTCGACGGCTACCTGTTGATCACCTCCATCAGCGCCGGGTCGGTCCTCGGTGTCATCGCGACCCGCTCGGCCAACCTGAGCACGGTGGCCTACGAGATGACGCTCTTCGCCAACCGGGCCGGCGCGGCGCTCACCCCGCAGCTCATCGCCGAGTTGAAGAACGCGGTCCTGCGGTGACCGTGCCGCCCGGGCAGGAGCCGCCCGGCATCCGGCCGTATCTGCGTTCACCGGTCGCGCCGGTCTCACCGGCTCCGCCGGCAGCGTGGAACCGCCCTGCGCACCGCGCACCGGACAACCCACGGCCGTACGTCCTGACGGCCGGGCGGGTGCAGGGCGACGACCCGGCGGTGAACCTGGAGACGCAGGTGACGATCCGGCCGGGGGCGCCGTCGGACGTGCGGTTCATGCCCACCGAGCTCCAGGCGATCCTCACCACCTGCGTTTCCCCGGTGTCGGTTGCCGAGATCTCCGCTCAGGCCCACCTGCATCTCGGCGTGACCAAGATCCTCGTCGGCGACCTGTGCGCCGCCGGATATCTGGACATCCACCAGCTCGAGGTCGACCCCGTCCACAGTCCCGACGTCATTTTGCGAGTAATCCATGGACTCCGTGCGATCTCCTGACGCAGCACCCGTACCAGTCAAGATCGTTGTCGCCGGTGGCTTCGGCGTGGGCAAGACCACGACGGTCGGCGCGATCTCCGAGATTCCTCCCCTGACCACCGAGGCCGAGATGACCTCCGCGGGGGTCGGCATCGACAACGCCGGGCACCGCGTCGACAAGGTCACCACCACCGTCGCGATGGACTTCGGCTGCGTGACGATCGACCGCACGCTCAAGCTGTACCTGTTCGGCACGCCTGGTCAAGCACGCTTCGGGTTCATGTGGGACGATCTCGCCCATGGCGCCCTCGGCGCGCTCGTCGTCGTGGACAGCTCCCGCCTCGACGACTCCTACCCGGCCGTGGACTACTTCGAGCAATCGGGGCTGCCGTTCGTGGTGGCGGTCAACGCCTTTGACGGCGCGCTTGCCAACGACCTGGAGAGCGTCCGGTGGGCACTCGCCGTCGCCGACCACGTGCCGGTGATCGCGTTCGACGCCCGCGACCGCCTGTCGGTGCGCGACGCGCTGCTCGTGGTTCTCGACCGGGCCCTGGACCGGGCCGTCAGCAATTCCCGTTCATAGCCGTATTCCGGCGAACCAACCAGCCGCCTGACGCCGCACCGCCTCCCGCTTGACCCGCCCTGGTGGAGCCGAAGCTCACCAGCGTGACGGTGCGCAGGTCCGGCCCGTGCCGGCCGGACCTCCAGGCCCTCGGCGGCCCGCTGGTCAGCAGGTGGGGTCCAGGTCGAGGACCGCGACCTCCGTCGGCGCGACGAACACGACCGTGCCGTAGTCGTCCTCGACGGCATCGTCCTCGGCGATGCCGTTCTAGCCCAGCTCCTTGAGCAGGTAGAACGCGGTGTCGCTGCGGTACTCGGCGAGGGCGGCCCGCAGCGCCGCCCGGTAGGCGTCGCGCTCGTCCTCGGTGCGCTGCGGGGCTCGGTACAACGGGAACAACGCCTGCAGGGCCATGTCTCTCCCGTCGTGGCCCACCTCGGGCGCGAGGGCCATCAGCTGCGCCCACGCGCCGGGCACGCGGCCGGCGCAGCGCGTGATCGGGTGGCTGAAGTCGTCGTAGTGGAACCGCCCGGGCTGCGCGCCCACCCGCACGAGCGCCTCCAGGGCCTCGGGCGTGACGCTGTCCATCCGCTCGAGGTGCCACGCGGCCTGCACGGCCCGGCCGTCGTCGGCCCCGTGCAGGTCGGCGAGCACCACCGCGACGATCTCGGGATCCGGCCGCAGCCCGGCGCAGACCACGCACCCGCACCGCTCCCGCGCGGTGTCGACGCGGCCGGCCTCCTCTCCGGTCAGCTCGTCGAGCGGCAGCAGGAGGTCGTCGCCCCGCAGCCCGTCGTCGTCCACGAGCCAGAGCCGGTCGCGCAGGACCACGAACCGCTCGTCGCCCGCCGTCGCGTCGGGCCGCGGCCCGGTGATGGTGACCCCGTGCCGCCCGGCGACGTACCCGACCTGCTCCCAGTCGACGGCGACGGCGACGGCGCACCAGTGTGCCCAGGCGAGCATCGAGCGCGGGCAGCTGCCGGCAGGGCTGGGAAACCACCAGTACATCCGCCGGTCCCCGGCCCGATGCGGCTCCGCGGCCGGTTCGAGCCCGTCGAGGTAGTGGTCCAGCTCGTCGTAGGCCTTGCCGCCGAGCACATGGAACCACTGCGCAAACGTCCGCATCTTCCCCCACACCGCCACGCGGGCCGAGTCGACGTCGCCGTCGCCGTCAATGCCGATCGAGAACCCAATGCCACCCATGCGCGCGGACGCTACCAACCGCGCGCCACCCGCCCGGCCACCCGCACGAAGAAATTCGGCGCCGGCGCGAAGACGGCGGCCGGACCTGTCCATGGTGGTCGGTTGCTGTCGGGCGCACTTCACGTCGGTGTGCCTCCGACGTGATCAAGGTGTTGTTGCCTCAGCTGTCGTCGCCGCTGATCGATGAGGTGCTGGAGCAGAACCGCGGACTCCGGTGGTCACGGTCCAGGCGGCGTCCGGCGGGCGGCGGTTACCCGGCGAGCAGTTCGACCGGGATGTTGCCGCGGGTGGCGTGGGAGTACGGGCATACCTGGTGAGTGGCCTCGATGAGTTCGCGACCGGCTTCCCGGGGCAGGCTTTCCGGCAGCGTCGTCCGCAGGGCGACTTCGAGACGGAAGCCGCCTTGCCCGTTCGGGACGAGGCCGACCTCAGCGGTGACCGACATGCCGGAGACGTCGATCTTCTGCTTCTGCGCCACCAGCTGCATCGAGGTGGCGAAGCAGGCGGCGTAACCGGCCGCGAACAACTGTTCGGGGTTGGTGCCGTCGCCGGTGCCGCCCAACTCCTTCTGGAGGGCGAGCGTGACGTCCAACTTGCCGTCCGAGCTGAAGGCGCGGCCGTCGCGGCCGGTGGCGGTCGCGACGGCGGTGTAATGACTCATGTCCTGCTCCTCTGGTAGGCAGACCGATCAGTTGACTGCGTTCACCGTATGGAGATCAAAGACCGCTCTCCATGGTTCTGGGTCTTCGATCCATGTCTGATCGTCTCGATCGGTGCCGTCGGGCGATACGATCTGGCGATGGACGTACTCAGTGACGCCATCCGCGTCATGCGCACGGGGCGGCCACATTCCGCCGAGATCCGCAAACGTGTCCCGTGGGGAGTGCGGGCCGAGCCGTTCTCCGGGGCCGGCTTTCACGTGGTGCTGGAAGGGACGTGCTGGCTGATCCCGTCGGAGGGTGCGGCGATCGCGCTGGGTCCGGGCGATGTGGTGTGCCTGCCGCACGGTTGCGGGCACGCGCTGGCCGACAGCCTGTCCAGGCCGCTGGCGGGCGCGCCCTCGGCCGCCCTGCCGGAGGTGGTGCCGAGCGCCGACGACGGCGAAGGCGCCGCCACGATCCTGTTGTGCGGCGCCTACACGCTGGACCAGACTCGGCCGCATCCACTGTTCCAGGAACTGCCCGAGGTGATTCACCTGCCGGCTCGCCTCGGCCACCGCTCGCCGCTGCACGCTGCTGTCAACCTGCTCGGCGACGAGATCGCCCACCCCGGCCAAGGAACCGAAGCCGTCGTTTCGGCGCTGCTGGACATGATGCTGCTCTACATCATGCGGGCCTGGCTCGCCGACCAGACCGAGGGCGGCCCGGTCACCGGTTGGGCCGCGACGCTGGCCGATCCCGCGATCACCGCGGCGCTGCGCCACATCCACCAGGAACCGGCCCGGCAGTGGACAGTCGAAGCGCTGGGCGCGAAGGCCGGGCTGTCGCGGGCAGCCTTCTCTCGCCGGTTCACCTCACTGGTCGGCAAACCGCCGCTTGGCTACCTGACCTGGTGGCGGATGACCTTGGCAATGCGACTGCTGCGCGACAGCGACAAATCGGTGCAGACCATAGCGCAGAGCGCCGGATATGCCTCCGAATTCGCCTTCGCCAAAGCGTTCAAACGGGAGCAGGGCCTGGCCCCTGGCCAGTACCGCCAGCACTCGCGAAGGTAATCCCCGTCCGGGCGCGGGTTCGACGTGTCCGCCGGTCCCCACAACGCATCGGCGCCCGGCAGACCCGGCGCCGGCGGATGGTGATGCGCCGCAAGGGAGCCCTTGGGACATCCGACATGATCCAGTATGCTGACCACCGTTTTGGGACCTAACGAGCGCTACGCACCGATCCGACGGGGGTCGCCACGTGAGATGGCTCGACGTAATCGGGAATGTGGTCCGCCGTAACACATCTGGCTTCATGGCTGTCATGGCCGGAGTGGCGCTGGTGGGCACGGTCTTCGGACTCGGCGCGACCGGGCAGGCGCCCGACGTGCTCGACGGCAAATCGTGGCTGTGGAGCCGCGGCGACGGCGTGGTGATGCGGGTCAGCTCCGGTTCCGGCCAGGTCGACCTCCGCCAGCCGGTGGTGGATTCACGCGGTCACCACATCAAGGTCACCCAGAGTGATCAGTACCTGTTCCTGCACGACCTGGACACCGGTCGGATCACGTCCGTGGACCTGACCCGGATGGGTTTCTCCGGCTCGTTGGCGGTCGGCACGACGGATGACGTCGCGATGGCGCTGTCCGGCTCGGTGGCCGCGGTGGTCAACCGTAGCCGAGGCCTCATCCGCGTGATCGATCCGGCCACCCTGCAGGTCAAGGGCGAACCGCTGCAGCTGCCGGCACCGTTGGTGGGCGGCTCGGCGTTCGACGGGTCGGGCGTCCTGTGGGTCGGCCTGCCGACCCAGGGCACCGTGGTCGGTCTGAGCCTGCAGGACGGCGCCGTGGCGGTGCGCAGCACCGTGCCGGTCGCTCCGCCGGGGCACGAGCTCGCCATCAGCGTTCTCGACAACGGGGTGCTCGCGGTGGACCGGGGCGGGAGCGACATCGTCGCCGTGGTCGGCGACGACGTGCACCGGATGACGGCTCCGGTGCCGCTGACCGGCGCCCTGCTGCCGGAGCGGACCGTGGGTCCCCTCGCCGCGCTGACCGTCCCGGCCGCGCAGGCCGTGGTCACCATCGCGGATGTCGGCAAGGGTGGCCCGATCGGTCGCCTCCCACTGTCCAAGAAGGACGGTGTCGAGGTGGCTGTGCCGTTCGCCGGCCGGATCTACGTCCCTGACAACGACAACCACACGGTGCAGGTGTACAGCGTCGACGGAAGGTCGCTGAGCACGATCACGATCCCGGCCGCCGAGGGCGAGCTGGAACTCGAGGTGCGCGAACAGCACCTGTTCATCAACGCCCCGGACTCATCCGTCGCGTCGATCATCGACGAAGGTGGCGGGACGCAGATCATCGACAAGCGCGAGCCGGTGCGCACCCTCCCGTCCCAGTCCGGCTCGGTCAGTGCGCCACCTTCGGTGACCGTGTCGCGGCCCGGTAACGGCGGTCCAACCGGCAAGCCGACGACCGCGAACCCGCCGACCAGCGACGTCGGCGGTGGCCAGACCAGGACACCGCCACCGGCCACCCCACCGCCCGCGTCGCTGACTCCACCACCCACCACTCCACCGCCCACCACGCCACCACCCACCACGCCGCCGCCGGTTCCGCAGCCACCCGGTCCACCGATACCGGTGACCGCGTTTGCCGGCGATGGGAAGGTGACCCTGACCTGGGGTATCGCGGCGTCCGACGACGCGCCGGTCACCAGCTACATCGTGACCTGGGACGGCGGATCGTCGACCGTCGCCGGAGACACCCGCCAGACGGTGGTGGGCGGGCTGACCAACGGCAAGGAGTACCGGTTCCGCGTGGCCGCCGTCAACCGCTACGGGCAGGGCGCACCGGCCCTGTCCGGCCCGGTCACGCCGGTCGACGGCACTCCACCGGACCGGCCGGCCAAGCCGACCGCGGTGGCGAAGGGCGGCAACGTGACCGTTACCTGGCCGGCCGTGAACGATGCCCGGGAATACGTGGTCACGCCGTTGCGGGCGGGCGTTGCGGGCGCGGATCCCGTCCAGCGCGTGTCGGGCACCAGCACCGAGTTCAGCGGGCTGAAGCTGGGCACGTCGTACACGTTCACCGTGGTGGCGGTCGACGCCGAGGGCAGATCGAGCGCGACGAGCCCGCCCAGCAACGCGGTGGTGCCGGTCGGCGCGCCGAACGTGACCATCAGCAGCATCAGCTCGACCGCGACCGCGGTGACGGTCAAGTTCACAGTGGACAATGGTGGGGCCACGGCCTCCTGCGCGATCTCGATCGCGCCGAGCGGGAAGACGGCGCCCGGGTGCGGCGGCACCACCACCTTCACCGGGTTGACGGCCGGCACCTCCTACAAGGTCACGGTGACCGCGACCAACTCGGTTGGCTCCGACACCGCCTCGGTCAGCCGGAGCACGCTGACCCTCGGCGCGAAGGTGACCTGCGTGGACCGGGCCTCCAATCCGGATCCTGTCTACTGCACCGCGACCGGCGGCATCGGCGTGTTCCGCAACCTCAGCGACACCAACGACGACCACCGGGTGAGGGCGGGCACGAGGTTCACGGTCACCTGCAAGCAGACCGGCCGTGAGGTCTACGCCTACGTCTACAACAACAACAAGCGAAGCAGTGTCTGGCTGAAGATGAGCACCGGTATGTGGATCCCGTGGGCCTGGTCGACCATCGACAACGGCGACGCCGTGAGCGCGGTGCGGGCATGCTGAACGAACAGGAAGTGGCCGACTACGCCGGAGTCTTCGCCAGGGTGGCTGACTCCGTGTCGTCGGTCCTGCTGGGCAAGGGCGAGGTGGTGCGGCTGGCGCTGATCGGCCTGTTCGCCGAGGGGCATCTGCTGATCGAGGACGTGCCCGGCGTCGGCAAGACCACGCTCGCCCGAGCGATCGCCTCCACAGTGGATGGTCAGTGGCGGCGGATCCAGTTCACGCCCGACCTCCTGCCGTCCGACGTCACCGGGGTCACCATCTTCAACCAGGGTTCCGGGCAGTTCCAGTTCCACCCCGGTCCGGTGTTCGCGAACATCGTGATCGCCGACGAGATCAACCGCGCGTCGCCCAAGACGCAGGCGGCGTTGCTGGAGGTGATGGAGGAGCGCCACGTCACTGTGGACGGCGTCCGGCATCCTGTGCCCCGGCCGTTCCTGGTGTGCGCCACGCAGAATCCGGTGGAGATGGCCGGCACGTACCGGCTGCCGGAGGCGCAGCTCGACCGGTTCCTGATGAAGCTGTCGCTGGGATATCCGGACGAGGACAGCGAGATCGAGGTGATGCGCGGCGAGTCGGTCCGCTCGCCCGACCGGCTCCCGAAGGTGGCCAGCTCCTCGGACGTGGCCCGGCTGGCCGGCCTGGCCGCGCGGGTCGACGTCCACGACGCCATGTACGGCTATGTGCGCCGCCTCGCCGTGGCCACCCGCCAGCATCCCGGCGTGCGGCTCGGACTGTCACCGCGCGGCTGTGTGGCCCTGGTCCGGGCGGCCCGGGCCGCGGCGCTGGCCGCCGGCCGGCCGTACGTGCTGGCCGAGGACATCAAGCGCCTCGCCCCGGCGGTGTGCGCGCACCGCCTGCTGCTGCGCCCGGACGTGGCGCTGCGCGAACGCACCGAGGCCGACATCGTGGCGGAGATCCTGGGCGAGGTGGCCGCCCCCGACCCGACCGCGAGTGCTGTCCGCTGATGCCGACCGCGCGTGGATGGACCGTCCTGGCGGTGAGTGCGATGCTGTTGGTCCTGGGCCTTACGGTCGGCTATCGCGAACTCGCCGCCGTGGCCGGCGCGGGTCTGGTTGCGGTCCTCCTCGCCGCCTGCTGGGTCACCCTGCCGCTGAGGCTGACGGTCGATCGCCGCATCGAACCGCAACAGGTCGGTCGCGACGATCCCTGCCGGGCCGTGGTCGACCTGCGCACCGCCTCCCGCAGGACCCGGACGGTGGTCATCGCCGACCGGATCAGCGGACCGGCCGGCGTTCGCGCGGCGACCGTCCCGCCGATCCGGGTGCGTGGCGGGACCCCGGCCCGGGCCGGCTACGACCTGCCCACCGACCGTCGCGGTCTGCTGATGGTGGGGCCGGTGCGGGTGAGCCGGCGCGACCTGTTCGGACTGTGCGAGGGCGACCGGGCGATCGGCGGGACCGCCCGGCTCCTGGTGCGACCGAAATGGCACCCGTTACGCGGCGTGCCGGCGGGACTCTCACCGAGTCTCGACGGCGTGGCGGACGCCGCGTTGCACGGCAGCATCACCTTCCACGCGCTGCGCGAATATCAGATCGGTGACGACCTGCGTCAGGTGCACTGGCGCACCTCCGCCCGCATCGGCACGCTGATGGTGCGCGAGCACATCGACACCGCACTGCCGAGACTGTTGCTGCTCGTCGACGATCGAGCCGAGTCGTACACGGGCGATCCCGACGCGGTGGAAGAGACCATCGAGGTCGCCGCGTCCATTCTGGTCGCGGCCGGCCAGGCCGGCCTGCCAATGGCCCTGCGGCTGGCCTCCGGAGCGCGGTCGCCGGCCGACACCGACGCAGTAGGGGGCGCCGGTGCCGGCCTCGACCTGCTGGCCCAGGTTCAACCGGTGGCCGGGGTGGATCTGTCCACCACGACACACCGGCTCCGCCTGGAGAATGCCGGCGACACCCTGGTGTTCGTCACCGGACCGGACGCCGATCTGCGGCCGGTGCTGGCCGCGCGCAGCGGATACGCCCAGGTTGTCGTGGTGATCCTCGGCGCGGTGACAGCCGCCGCGCCGCCGGCCGAGGTCACCATGATCCTCGCCACCACGGCGGCCGAGTTCGTGCACAACTGGAACGGAACGCTGCGGTGAAGCTGGCGACGTTCGCCGCCGGCACGGCGGTCGTGGCCGCCACGGTGTGTGCGGCCCTGCCGGTGACCGTGACCTACGCCCCAGGTCCGCTGCCTGGGCTGCTGTGTGCCGCCGCAATCGGTGGGGCGGCCGTGACCGCGTTGCTGCGCTCAGCTCGGCGCTCTTCGGGCTTTGCCCTGTTGGGCAGCCTGGTGGCCATGTGCGCCGGCATCGTCGGGCTCGGCGTGTGGTTGCCGCGCCCGGCCGGCTCGCTGCTGGCCGCGAGCGCCGAGGCGCTGCTGAACTCCGGTGCTCGCATATTGACCAGCGCGGTGCCAGCACCGTCCACTGTGGAGACCGTGGCGTTGCCGGTCTGCGCGACCTGGCTGGCCGCGTCGGCCGGGATCGCGTTGCTGGCGTCCCCCCGCCCCGCCTCGGCCGGGCTGGCACCGGTGGTGCTCTTCGCCGGGGCGCTGGCGTTCGTCGGGCCGACCCCGGCACCGTTGTACGGGTACACGGCCGTGCTGGTTGCCGCGCTGGCCCTGCTGTTCGGTGTGGTCGCGGGCCCGGGCATCGCGCACGGTCGGATGGCCGCGCTCGGCGCCGCGACGCTGTCGGTGTTGCTCGGTGGCGCGACGGCCTTCATCTGCCCGCCTTTGCTCGCCCGTACCACCGCACACCCACCCGATCTGCGGGCCCACGTGGTGCCTCCGTATCAGAACCCGGAGCAGATCAACCCGCTGAGCATGCTGTCCGGCTGGGCCGCGCAGCCGGATCGCTCGCTGCTGGAGGTCACCACCGATCGGCCCACCCGGCTGCGCTGGGTCACCTTGCCGGAGTTCACGGGGGTGACCTGGCTGCCCGCACCGGCGTACCGGGCCTCGGGTCCGTCGCTGCCGAGCATGGCCACCGCCGGCCCGTCGCGGGTGCGCCAGGACATGTACGTCACCGGTCTCACCGGCGGCTGGTTGCCGGCACCGGACGGAACGCGTGAGGTGCACGGCGTGCGCGTCGCGGTCGACGTCGGCTCGGACACGCTCGCGGCGCCGAATGGCCTGACCAGCGGGGTGCGCTACACCGTCACCGCCGAGCCCCCGGTGTGGCAGGCGGACCGGTTGACCGGCGCGCGCCTGCCCGCCGCCGAGGCGTACGACCCGTACCGGTCACTGCCGGCCGGCGAACCCGCCCAACTCAACGAACTCGCCCGGCGGGCCGCCGGCGCCGGTACCCCGTTCCAGCAGGCGAAGGCATTGGAGAGCTACCTTCGCGGCGAGTACGGCTTCGACCGGCAGGCGCTGGGCGGCAACGGCTATCCGAGCCTGAACCGGTTCTTGTTCCAGCCCGCCGAACTCGGCGGTCGCCGGGGTACCTCCGAGCAGTTCGCCACCGCGTTCGCCGTGCTGGCCCGGGCGCTGAGCATGCCGGCCCGGGTCGTTGTCGGCTTCGACCCGGGCCGGCCGGTCGGCGGCAACCGCTACCAGATCACCGCCGGCGACGCGCTGGCCTGGCCGGAGGTCTACCTGGACGGCCAGGGCTGGGTGCCGTTCGATCCCACCCCGACGGAGTCCTCCGCGGATCCCGCGGCACCGGTCGGGGTGGTGCCGGTGCCCACGCCGACCGCCGAACCGGCACCGCCCGAACTGACGGACCCCGTCGCGGTCGACCCGGCCGGCAACCCGGACGGGGTGGGTGGCAAGGCCGCGGCCGGCCGGATCTGGTCCGTCCTGCTGATGCTCGCGTCAGCGACGCTCTCGGTCCTGCTGATCCTGGCCGCCGTCCGGTGGTGGCGCGGCATGGCCAGACTCCGCCGCGGCGCCCCGGCGGTGCGGGTGCTGGGCGCCTGGACGCAGCTACGCCACGGGTTGCGCCTGGCCGGCCGGGTGCCGGATGCGGCGCTGACCGTCGAGGAGGTGGCCGGTCTCGCCGCGTCGGCGCTCGACAGTGGATGGCGGGAGCGGACCAACGCCCTGGCCGGCACGGTCAACGCGACCGGGTTCGGGGGCACCACCGTCGCGGCCGGCGATGCCGACCGGGTGGCCGGCGACGTGCGCGCACTGCGGCGGGCGCTGTGGCAGCGGGCCAGCCTCGGGCGCCGGTTGGCCTGGCCGGTCGATCCGCGCCCACTCTGGTGGCGCTGACGTCCGTCGAGGTCCCAGGTCCTATTTGGACGATGACGCGCTGGTGGTCGCGGACCGGTTGGTGCAGATGCTGTCGGAGTTGCCCACCTCATCGACCGACAGCGCGGCCACCAGGACGAAGCAGTAGTCCACGGTGGGGTTCAGGCCGTTGACCCGCACCGAGGTCTTGCCCCGGACGGCGTTGGCGACCGTCGTCGGGACGCCACCGGCCGGGGTGCCGACGACGTAGAAGACCGCCTGCCCGGCGGTCGGATCGCGCCAGGTCAGCGTCACCGCCACACGTTCGTCGACCAGCCGGACATCCTCGGGTGCGATCCCCGGCACCGTCGACGGCGTCGCGGTCACGCCGGCCGAGGGCGTCGGGGGAGTGGCGCCCTGCCCGCGTGACCCGTCCCGCACCAGCGGGGCGAGCAGGAGAGCCGCCAGCCCGGCCGCGGCGACCACCGCGAGCGCCACGCCGAACACGAGCAGGCGCCGACCGGCACCGCGACGGCCCGCGACGACCGGCGGCGCGTCCGGCTGGTCGCTCACCAGCATGGGCGGCGGGAAGGCCGGGTCCAGGGCGCCGACCTCGCCTTCCGGCTCCAGGCTCACGTCCGGAACCGGGTCCAGGCGGCCCACCGGCTCGGCGCCCGCGGCTCGTCGGCCTTCCTGCCCTTGCGCCGCCGGCCGGCCGACTCCGCATCCTGCGCTTCGGCCGCCTCCTCGGGGTGGAGCGCTGCCCGCCGGAGCCAGAACATCGCCCACGCCGACAGGCCCATCGTGAGCAGCCCGATGACGGTGATGAAGTTGGCGACCAGGTGCAGTGCCGCGGGCAGGAGCCGGAACACCGCGGTGCCCGCGACGAGCAGGAGGAGGCCGGCGACGAACACCGCACCGATCGGGACGACGCTGGGGAACCCCTTGCGCTGGGTGAGCGCGGCGGGGAGCCTGACCGGGACCAGGAAGTACGACCGGAGCAGTTCGGTGCCCTCGGGGCGCTGCGCCTTGATGCGCTCGCGGTCGTAGACGCCGAGCTCGTTGATCTGGTCGTAGAGACTCATCAGGTGCTTGCGCACCTCGTCGTCGGGCAGGTCCAGGCCGAGCGCGAAGTTGACCTCGAGCGCCGCCACCATCGGATGGCGGTTGATGGCGTCTTCCAGCTCCGTCTTGATGCCCAGGAACTCGATGGTCTCCTCACCGAAGCGCTTGTAGCGCCGGATGAACTCCTCCGAGTGGTCTTCCTCGTGCCCCGGACCGGGGAAGTAGGTCGTGAGCACGCGCTGCAGGACGGGAAACTGGAACTCCCCCCCGCGCGAGGTGGCCTCCTGGGTCACAAAACGTCCTCTGCCGTCGTAGGCGGGCGCTCAGCAGGCGTTACTGTAGCATGTTGGGCAACGGCCGGAAGTGAATGAGGACCACAGCATGCGCGACACCCTCGTCGACGCGTCCATCACGTTCATCCCGCTGCTCGTCGCGGCCACCGTGCTCGGCGGGCTGTGCGCGCTGGTAGCGCTGCTGGCCCGCTCGACCCTGCGCCGGCTGGTCCGCCTCGGCACCGATCCCGACGACCCACAAGTGCAGCGCACTCGCCGGATGCTGGCCGTCGCCACGCTGGTCGCCACGGGAAGCCTGCTGCTGGCCCTGCTGTTCCCGTTGACCGCCCTCGCCGTAGGCGGCTGGGCACAGGTGCTGCTGCTGGGCGGGGCCGCCACCGCGATGCTGTTCGTCGCCATCAGGATGCGTCCGTACTTCGCGGCCGCGCCTGCGGCGGACCGGCGCGCACCGACGTCGCGGCGCCGCCCGCGTCGCAGGTAGCGCCGAGCCTACCGGCGCGCCGCTGCTTCCTTGTACCCCTTGACGCGTTGCTCGGTCTCCTTCCTGCCGCTCATGATTTTGTCGCCGTCCTTGCGTTTCCAGAACGGCGTGAGCCGGGCCTCGATCGGGCGCGACGACCCGGCGATCATGACCGCCTGGCCGAACTTCAGCGTGCGGATCTCGTCGACCGACAGCACCCGCCGCCGCCCCGTCCGGTCCTCCGTCTCGCCCATCAGGCGGGACACGTCTTCCAGATCCGAGGCGTTTCCGGAGCCGCCGAGGACGACGCGCACGTTGGCGTTCTCCCAGATGGTCTGCGCCTCGGCGGCCCCCCACCGCAGGCGCGCCTGGGCTAGCGACTGGAAGTAGGCGTGCACCGAGATGGAGAAGGCCCCGGAGTCGCCCATGTACATCGGAAGCTTGGGCGTCGGTGCGATGTGCGCGGCGTCGTTGAGCTCGACCGTGAGCGGGGGGTCCAACCGGCCGCCGGGCGACAGGTTGGCCGTGGAGCGAGCCATCGCGAATAGGTCCTCGACCATCGCCGTGACCACCGGGGCGATGCCGCCGCTCTTGCCTTCCCGGCCCAGGATGTACAGCGTGTTGGGCCCGGACAGGAACTCCTTCATGTCGAACAGGTCATCCGCTCGCGGCGAGCATTCCTGCAGCACCTGCAGGTCGTTGAAGCAGTCGAGCGCGAGCGTGAGGTTGGCGAAGGCGAGCCCGCGGGTGTGCGGATCGCCCTTGACCGTCACCGCCGCCAGCGCCTCGGCCCAGCCCGGCGCGGCACGGCCGGCGGCGAACTGCCGCTGCAGGATGTCGATGGGCTCCGGGCTCACCTGCTCGTTGGCCCATCGGATGAGGTCCGTCAGCGTCCGGCGCTCCAGCGCGGCGGCGTGCAGATAGCCGCGCAGGACGGTGAACGCGGCGGTGACGTGCGGTGCGCCGGCACCCAGCTCGGGCAGCCCGGCGACCTGCAGCATCGCGTTGGCCCGGGTCGCCGCGGTGGCGCCCGCCTCGCAGCCGCGGATCGGCGACCAGCGCATCCGCTCGGGCCACTGGGTCATGCCGTTGGGGTCGAAGACGTGGACTGTCCCCTTCTCCGCACGCATCGCGTAGGTGTTGAGGAACACATCGATGCGCGAGGAGGTGACGATGACCGGTCCCGGCGCGTCGATCGTGAACGGCACGCAGAACAGCGCGTCCTTGCCCTGCCGGGGCGGGCCCACGATGACGAAGGATTCCTCCACCGAAGCGTAGAGATCCTGGCGGGACCGGTGGTCGTGGCCGAGGCGGAACCCGACGTCGGCAGGGCGGACCCGGCCGTTCAGCGATGGCCGGATCGTCTTCGCCTTGCGCAGCACCGCTTTGCTGCCCAGCAGCCGGCTCACCTCGTACGGCGAGGCGAACCCCAGCCGGAGCAGCCGGATCCCGCGGCGGCGCCGGATGTTCTCCGCCAGCCGGACGGCGTGCGTCGCCAGGTAGGCCGCGCCGGCCAGGAAGATGACGAGGATGAACAGGAACAGCCAGGTCGGGCCGAATGCCGATCGGGCCGCTTCTGGCCAGGCGAGCGCGGGATGGGACGGATCCCGCAGGAACTTCAGCAGGATCTTCAGCGCGTCGCCGGGGCCGGCGTCAGGCCAGCCGTTGCCGGAGAGCAGTGCGGCGAGTTGCCCCGCCAGCCAGAGCAGCAGCCCGATGACGAACCCGCCGCCGCCCACCACCAACCCGACGATGACCAGGAGCCGGACTCCCGCCTCGTGCCCACCGGACTGTTGAGAACTCACGATCTCACTCCCGCCGAGTCTGTCGGCACCCGCCGTGGAAGAGCGCGGGTCTCTTGCGCCCAAGCTGAAGCGGGACTCTACTACGTCGGCGCCATCGGAGGCGGCCGGTCGTTGCCGCTCTTGCGCTCGATGACGAAGATGTTACGGTGTGCTCTTGCGTGGTTCGGCAAAGGCGCTACCCTACCGGACGGCAGCATCGACCGGCGGATCACGACTCGACCGGCTCGAGGAAGGTGACAGCGCTTGAGCCGGAAGTTCCTCGCCTACCTGGTGGAGTTGGACCAGCAGGGCCGTCTTGTGGTCAACGGCGTGCCATTGCCGCCCGGACCGCACCACGCGGCCGACGGCCGTGACGACGGCGAGTCGCGGCTGAGCTATGCACTGGGCCAGGTCTCCGCCTTCTCCGCCCGTCGCGATCCGCGGGATCCGCCGATGGATGTGACGGTCAAGGACCAGCGCGCCGGTGGATTGGGCGTGCACCACTTCGCGCTGCCACCGCAGGCGACGCTGACGCTGGCCGATCTGCGGGTGACGGCTCCGCCACCCCCTCCGCCACCCGATGAGCGCTGGTTCCCGATGGCGCCTGAGCCGGAAGCCGAGCCGCCCACGCGGGAGCCGGCGCTTGAGCCGGAAGCCGAGCCGCCCACGCGGGAGCCGGCGCCTGAGCCGGGGCCGGCCCCGCCGGCGGCCCCGCTGCGGCCCCGGCTGATCGAGTTCGTGCCCGATCCCACACCCGCGGAGGTCACGACGCCGGATCCGGCACCCGAAGCGGTGCCGATGCTGGAGCCGGAGGAGGAGCCGACGCCACCGCAGCCCAGCCGGAGGCGTGGGCGCAGGCCGATCGTCGTCGCGGTGATCGTGCTCCTCATCGGTGCCGGCGCCGCCCGGGTGGTGCTGGCCGCGCGCGTCACACACCAGTACGCGGCGGTGTGTGTCGACCTGCGAACCCAACAGCGGGTGCGGATCGATCGCTGCACGCCGACCGGCCAGAATGCATACGAGCATTGGTACATCCAAGCGGGCAACCACGTTCCCGCAATCGGCCAGCCGCCACAAAGCGGCGGCACCGGCACGCCCACCGGCAGGAACGTGCGAATCACCGAGGACTTCGCCGCCGAGGGTGGAGTGTTCGAACCCAAGAATTGAACCGGGACCCGGATCGGGTATGTGCCCGGAAGCGATCTCAGTGGGTCGAGGAATCGTGAATGTTGATCCGGCGGTACGGCGCAACGCTGGGCGGGAGTGAACCGAGACCGTATCGCGCGGCGCGCATGCGTAAGCCGATCTGCGTATGTCCGCTCGCCTCGGAGATCTCCCTCCAGGTGACCCGGCGTTCCCGCAGCTGGATGATGAGCTCGCTGAACCGCTCGCTCGCCACACGTCGCGGGTCGTCGAGCCGGACGCTGCCGGTGCTGGTCTTCGCCACCACGGCCAGCTCGCGCAACTGCTGGCGCTCCTGGTCGGTCAGCGTGCCCCGGGGCTGGCGCGGGCGCGGACCGTCCGCCGCCCGGGCGTTGCGGAGCTTGCGCTCGAAATCGGGGAACCTGGGCACCCCGACGACGGTGCCGGACGGATCGGAGTAGGTGTTGGTGATCTGCCGGAGTCGCTCGGGGCTGATGCCGCACGGCGCGGCGAGCGTATTCCACCGCCAGTGCGCCTCCCGGCCGGCTTTTGCGATGGCGGCAAGTCGCCGCCCGGCGTGGATCCGTGCGTCACGGTCGCCTGCGGCACTCGCATTGGCGTAGGCACGATAAGCCGCGCTCAGGGCCCGCTCCGGCCGCTTCGGCAGCGCGATC
The DNA here is from genome assembly GCF_042653625.1 of Dactylosporangium cerinum. Taxonomy (NCBI): domain Bacteria; kingdom Bacillati; phylum Actinomycetota; class Actinomycetes; order Micromonosporales; family Micromonosporaceae; genus Dactylosporangium; species Dactylosporangium cerinum. Next base: position 97,772 of record NZ_JBHSIU010000130.1, read on the forward strand.
TCGTAACGCACGACCCGGGCACCTCATTTCGCCAAGATCGGCGATCTTGTTCCAATCCGTTACCGTAAAGGTTACCCCCGGAGCCGTTGCCCCCGGAGCCGTCGCCCCGGCAATCTGCCGACTGTCCGAATTTCGACCGGTATTCGCATTCGACGCATCAACAAGGGTGCGGACAGTCGACGATGAATCCTCATTTCTCGATTCATGCGTTGCGCGACGATTCGGCCGATCTGGACGGGGTGCGGCGCGAGGACCCGGCGTGAGGGCCCGGAGCGATGCGGGCGCGACACACCGCGCGACGTGCACAGACCGTGTTCGCCGCAGCACGCATGAGACGTATCGGCGGCAACGATGTCAACGACTCCGGTGGCGATATTGACAGGGCCGAAACCCTCCGCCAAGATCTTCACGCGGTACCGCATGTCCACCACGAGGCGTTGGGCCAAGTGGCGGCGGACGTGACAACGGGGTTTCCTGAGGACGGCGTCGCCGGCGCGGAGCGCTTCGGTGACTTCTCCAAGTCGTGCCAGGTGCCTGATGTCGCTTCGGGCGCCGGCCCACCCGGCCCAGAGTCTTCGCACGACTTCCATCCGCGGCCCGACCCGTTAGTGTAAATAGTTGCCTGAAACGTTAGTGTAAATACGTTTTCCCGCGCGCAAGGGAGGGCTCCACGTGACCGTGCGAGAAGCAGGCGCGCAGCCCGGCCAGGCCGTCGCTCCGGCCAAACCGCGCACCGCCCGCAAGGCCAGACGCGAGCGTGAGCGGGCGTTGTCCGAAGGGCTGCGCTTCACCGGCAGCCGGCGCCGTTGGCTGTTGATGGCCGGCGCGCTCGGCGTCGCCCCGATTCTCTCCCTGATGTCGCTCGTGGTCGCGCTCAACAAGCCCAGCCGCAACGACATCTCCGACCTGGTGCGCGCCGAGATGCTCGCCGCAGGATCGCAGTTCCCCAAGGGTGACGCGGTGATGTGGGCGGGCCAGGTGGCACGCGTATGGGGCACGTGGGACGAGCGGGCCGCGACGCAGCGCGCGGTGCTGCTCGCGCCCTACCTGTCGCAGGGCATGGACAGCCAGGCCGGCTGGAACGGCAAGGGGCTGCAGCAGGTGCTCTACGCCTCCGTCAACCCCGAGCCCGAGGTCCGCGACGCGAACCACGCGACGGTCGACACCGTCTACCAGATCCAGGACGGCACGTGGCGGTGCGTGGCGCTACCGGTCTTCGCGTACAAGCCGAAGGACTTCGGGGAAAGCGCACCGTGGGCGTTCGCGCTGGCCGGCAACCCGGTGCCCGCGGCGTGCGCGCCGCGCACCGGCGCGCCCAACCTGCCCCCCGGCCCGTCGCAGCAGGTCAATCGGGACGGCGCAGACGATCTGCGCGCCACGTTCCTGCCGGGCTTCTTCGCCGCCTGGGCCGCCTCCGACCAGGCCGCGCTGCGCCAGTACACGGTGTCCGGGATGCGCACCATGGGGCTCGGCGGTGCCTTCCTGTCCTTGCCGTTGCCGACCATCGGCGACGTGCTGTTGCGTTCGGCGTCCGAGAGCAGCGACGAGTACTCCGCAACGGTCCCGGTCACCTGGAGCGTGCCCGGCTCGCCGGCCACGCTCACCACGGTGTACGAGGTGCCGCTCACCAAGAGCGGCGCGCAGTGGTTCGTCACCGGCGAGCCCGCGGCCCCGGTGCAGGCCCCGAACGTCAGTGGCGGCAACCCCAGCGGGCTGGTTGCCGACCCGAATGCCAGCAGTGGCGCCGGCACCTACCCCAACCCGTCGGGCAGTCCGGTCGTGCCGGGCCCGTCGTTCCCCGGCACACAGGTGCCGTCAGCGTCCACGACCCCGACGAAGGCCGGCGGTTGATGTGCCACCCCGAGCACCATCCGTGCCGGTAGCCACCTGGAGGAGCAACCGTGGAAATCGTTGAGCACATCCTCGCCGCACCCAAGCCGGACACCGACACACCCATCAACGGGCTGATCGTCAGCCTCATCTGGGTGCTCGCCGTGGGTCTCGGCATCTACGAGTACGGGCGGAGCAAGGGCCGCATCGGTCGTGCGCTCGGCGTCTCGCTCGGCGGCGGGCTGCTCGCCACGTTCGTCGCCTACCCGGCGGTGCTGTACCAGGACGTGCCGAGCGTGTTCAAGGCGCTGATCGACTGGGCCGTGGCCCAGGTCACCTGAGACGGGCTCGTGCGCGAGCAGTAGCACCCGACGCGAGGGAGGGGTCCCGCACCAGTGGCCGACGAACGCGACGATCTGGATGCGCGCGGGCTGATCGCCCACTCCTACAGCAACTTCTTCAAGATCCGGAAGCGGATGCGCAAGGTGCAGGACATCTCGCTGCCGTTCCGCCGCGGCCTCGGGGTCGAGCAGTTCGTGACGTTCCTCCTGGCCCTGGTGGTGCTGCTGTTCCTGTACGGCACGCTGATCGCACCGCTGTTCGCCCTGACCGGGGTGAGTCCCGGCTGGCGGTTCTACCTGCTGTACTTCCTCGGGCCGTCGGTGCTGCTCGGCATGCGGGTCGGCAAGCCGATGAAGTCGGGCAAGTCCATACCCGGCACCGTGCGGTCCTGGCTGCGCAAGGTGCTCGACGATCCGGTGCACCGGCGTGGCGTCCCGTTGCGCCGCCGCCCGATCACCGGACCGCGGATCCACTTCCTGCGCACCTGGCAGGCCCACCCGGCGCTTCGCCCGCACCTGCCGCCGAGCTCGACGTACGACGCCGACCCACCGCCGGTTGGCCGGCGGGTCGACCTTGACGCCTGGTTGGGGCACGTGATCACCGAACGTGCCGCGGCCGTCCCTCGTGCCCACGCCGGCACGGACGACGACGAATGGCGGCGCCGGATGCGCGGTGCCACCGGCCGGGTCGTCCTGCCCGACGATTACGACGAAGACCCGATCGAGGGGGCCGACTCATGAAGTTCTTCAAGCGCATGGCCGAGGCCCGCGCCATGACCGATACCAGCCTGCTGTTCGACGAGGCGGCGCGCGACGCGCACCGCCTCCCGGTCGTCTACGGGTCCGACGACTTCTTCGTCAGCAAGGACGGCGCCTGGTGCGGATACATGATCCCGCAGAAGCCGTGGGGGTTCCTCCCGGAGAAGGACCGGCTCAACTACTACTACTCGGCCGTCTCGGTCTTCGACCGCATGCTGCCCGCGGGCAAGGACAACGCCGGCCATCTGCTGGTGACCAACCGCGTCCACTCCGCGGACGAGTGGCAGCGGACGCTGCTGGAGCGCTATGCGAAGTACGCGACCCCGGCCTTCGCCGGCTACATCGCGGACTCCAGGGCCGCGATCGAGCGCAGCGAGTTCTGGGAGCAGGACATCTACCTGTTGGTGCGGATGGGTTCGCGGGGCAACCGCGGCGGGCTGGCCGGCTCGTTCCGCGACGCCATGGCCTTCTTCGCCAGCGGCATGGGCATCGACGACTCGCAGCCGGACGCCGACGAGATCGAGTTCTGGGGTGGCCAGGCCCTCGCCCTGACCCAGTCGCTGCGAACCTCGTGGCTGCGGGCGCACCCGATCGGGCGCGCCGACGTCGAGCGCGTCATCCGGCACCTGGACACGCCGGCCCAGCCGACGCCCGACATCGCGCCGACCGACGACTGGGAATGGAGCATCGGCAAGTGGCGCACCGTGCTCGCCTCGTTCACCGAAGAGGTCCCGCTCGGGCAGTCCGGCAAGGACCGCTACAACTGCGTCAAGTTCACCTCGCCCACCGGGACGGGCACGTCGTACGCGGCCTACCTGGTGCTCAGCTACATCCCGGACAACCTGCACTACTCGACGAACTGGACGCACCACGCCACGTCGCTCGACTTCCCGGTCGACATGAGCATCCGGTTCGAGGTCATCGACCCGGACCGCGCCGAGAAGGACCTCGAGCGGCCGATCTGGGCGGCGGAGGCCCAGTTCGACGAGGACACCGAAGCCGGGTACAAGCCGGACGAGGCCACGCTCATCCAGCAGTCCGTGCTCCGCGACGTGAAGACGCGCGTGCGGATGGGGCGGATGCCGCTGACGTACTGGCAGGCCGTGCTGTGCGTGTCGGACGTCGACAAGGAAGTCCTCATGCGCAAGGTGGTGACGCTCATCCGGCACTACCGCGACATCCACTTCGAGCTGGTGTGCCCGCCGCTGGACCAGCGTGAGCTGTTCTACCAGTCGCTGCCCGGATCGGAGCTGCTGGTCACCGACTGGTTGCAGCGCACTGACGCGTCGTACCTCGCGGCCGGCACGCCGTGGCTGACCTCGACGGTCGGCGACAACTCCGGCACCTACCAGGGGCACACGGTGCTCATCGACGCCAACGGCGCGCTCCAGCCCGGTGTACCGGTCTTCTTCGACCTGCAGAACGTCGCCGACGAGGACGACCGTGCGCCGACCGAGGTGGTGACCGGGTTCCCCGGCTCCGGCAAGACGGTGAGCCGCGGGCTCAAGGTGGCGCTGGAGGATGCGCTGCGCGGCGTCACCCAGTTCATCTGGGATCCCAAGGGCGACTTCCGCCCGCTGTTCGAATACGCCCGCGAGATGCATCTCGACCCGGCGAAGGTACGCCTCATCGACCTGCTCGACTCCAAGTCGTCGATCTCGCTCGACGCGTTCGCCATCGCCGATGTCGACCCCGGCAACTCGATCGACGACCGCGAGACGCTGGCGTTGGAGGTGCTGTCCGCGCTGTGCTCGGAGTTCGTGCAGAATCCCGCGCGCGGGCTCACGTACACGAACATCCTGGGCGTCGCGGTGCAGGTGGCGCTGCTGCGGGAGGTTCGCGAGGGGACGCCGGCGAGCATGCGGGGCGTGCTGGAGATCCTCACCGCGATGAGCAGCAACGACTACTCGGACCCGGAACTCGCCCGGATGCCGCAGAACCGCCGGCACGAGTGGCAGGAACACGCCGACCTGCTGGTGCGCCACCTCAACCGGGTGGAGCGCTCGACGCTGGGGCGGCTGTTCTTCCGGAACCCCAGCGAGAGCGGGGCCATGCGCATCGTCGAGGGCACAATGACGATCTTCGTGGCCATCGGGCTCCGGACGAGCGACGTCACCACGTCGGGCGCCCAGTCCGCGCCGAGCCTGACCAACATCATCAGCGATGTGCTGTCGGGGCTGATGGTGGACTACATCCGCAGCCTGCTGTCCAACATGCCGCACTGGGCGCCGAAGAGCGCGGTCTTCGACGAGTGGCACGTCATCAAGCGCACCTCGCGTGCGGAGGCACTCGGCGACTGGCTGCGCCGGATGGGCCGGTCCCGCCGGTGCTCGGTGCGGCAGATGAGCCAGTCCGCCAAGGACGTCGACAGCGGCTCCCTGTCGGCCGCATGGTGCGGGCTGAGCGTCGACGAGGACGAGGCCCGGGCGGCCTGCCACCTCCTGGGCATCGAGGCGTCCGACAACAACCTGCGCATGCTCATGAACCTCGGCAAGGGGGAGTTCCTGTTCCGTGACCCCCGCGGCCGGGTGGCACGGGTCAAGGTCGACATCTGGTCGGCCTGGCTGCTGGACAAGTTCAACACCCAGGCGGTCAGCAAGGAACGCCGCATCACCGCGAACCCGGTCAGCACCTTCGACGACAACCCCATCTCCATTGCTTAGCCGATGGGTTCAGGGAGACTTCCGACGATGATCGCTCTGCGTGCGAACCCCACTCCGACCCTGGCCGTCGTGGCCCGGGCGGCCGCCGTGGAACGCGCCGCCGCCCGGCGGCAGACGTCCGCCGCCCGGCGCTGGACCCGGCGCGGGATGGTGTTCCTCGCGATCCTCTTCGGCGCGCTGGCGTTCCTCGGCGGCGCCGGGGCCACGCCCGCGCAGGCGTGGCCGTGGGACGACGTGAAGAACCTGCCTGGCATCATCATCAACTTCTGCGGGCCGGCCGACGTGCCCGAGCTGTCGACGTACTCCGGGCTCGACAACGGGTTCGGGCTGAACACGGCGAACGACGCCGACGAGGCGAAGGCGTACGCCGAGGTACGCAAGACGGTCATGCCCGGGGACATCCCGATGGACGGCTCGGGCTACGAGCGGTTGAAGGAGACCTACCCCGGCGGCGGCGACAACGAACTGGTCATCCACCCGACGTACGACCGGTACGGCTTCAGCGCCCTGCGGTGGACGAACTTCCAGCAGGGCTGTGCGTCGACCGGGTTCTGGTCGGCGGCGCCGACGAACTACGTGTTCGACTTCCTGGTCAAGGTGCCCACGATCCTGACGATGGCGGGCGTGCGGCTCGCGCTCGACAACAGCCTGTATGACATCTTCGGCGCGTTGATCTCCCCGTTCGTCGCCGTCTTCGCGGCGATCTTCCGGCCCTGGGTGGTCCTGTTCGCCATCCTCATCGGGCTGCCGCTGGTGTGGGTGCGCACGCGCGGCTCGGTGTCGAAGATGCTGTCGGCGGCGCTGTGGATCGCCTTCATCATGGGCACCTTCCTCTGGGTCACCAACAACACCTCCACGGTGGTGAAGACCGCCAACACCTTCGTCACCTCGTTCACCAGCGAAGCCGGCTGCCAGCTCATGGCGGCGGGCGTGGAGGGCAGCGCCGGCACGTGCGACGGCGATGGCGGCAGCGCCGGACTCAACAACGCGCTGTGGCGCGGCATCCCGTACAACACCTGGATGCTCGGCGAGGTCGGCGACGACCAGGCGGGCCGGGACCGCGCCGCCGAGGCGGAGGGGCGCATCGGCTGGTCACAGGCCATCCTCAACGGCCTCTACGTCGGTACCAACGACAAGGGCCTGCCTGACGCAAAGGGCGAGGACGTGCTCGCCGACGCCGAGGCGTGGAACAAGGCCACCTACGGCAAGAACGGCGACGACACCAAGACCAACCTCTGGACCAAGGAAGACCAGTGGAAGAAGGTGCCGTTCCTGACCGTCGTCAAGTTCATGTGCAACGACGACGAGGAGGACAACGGCAAGGACGGCAACGGCGACGGCGAGAACAACCGGTGGAGCCGCAGCTCCTGCGAGGCAGGCAAGGCCGGCACCGCGGCGTGGATCGGCAACTTCCGCGGCGAGCACTACGACCAGCGGCTGGTGGCCGCGTTCACCGGCGGCGTCGCCTCGGCAGCGGTCTTCATCGCGCTCGTGTTCGCTGCCCTCTTCGTGGCGTACCAGAAGATGATGTTCTTCTGGATCCTGCTGTGGGCGCCGCTGTGGCTGGCCATCGGGGCGATCCCGCAGCGGCGCGAGTATGCCGTCAAGTACGCCGAGCGGGCCGTCGCGGTCGTCATCTATCAATGCGTCGGCGTCCTTGTGGTGCTGTTCGTCGCGAACTCGCTGGCGGTCCTGCTGTTCCCGCCACCCGGCTCCAACGTGCCGGACGTACCGTGGGCACTCAAACCGTTCGCCGCGATCCTCTACTTCATCACGATGATCACGCTGTACTTCCCGGCGCGGAAGATCGGCACGGCCGTGACGAAGAACGACACCGAGATCGTCCGCAAGACACTCGACGCGCCCTCCGACGCGGCGAAGTGGACGATCAAGACGACGGTCAAGGCGGCGGTGGTGGCCGGGGTCGCCGCGGCCACCGGCGGCACCAGCCTCGGCGCCGCGGCCCTCGCCAGCGGCAAGGCGGGCAGCGCGGCGACGCTGCTGTCCTCGGCCGGCGGGAAGACCGGCAAGCTCGTCTCGAGCGGGCTGCGGCTGGCCGAATGGCGCAAGAATCTCGGTGACCTCAAGGGCATGGCGGACGGGCGGAAGCGCGCCGAGCAGGCCGGCGCGGCGGCGCTGCTGAAGCAGGACCCGGCCAAGTACGGGCTGCGGCCGGGCCAACAGCCGACCAAAGGGGCGATCGCCAAGGCAGTCAGCGACTTCCGGAGCACCGCCAAGGCGCACGAGCGGGGGTCCGCCGCCGAGGAGGAATACACCAAGGCGATGCAGCAGCAGTTTGCCGGGCACCGCAGGAAGCACGGCGAGTACCACCCGCTCGATCCGGCCAACCCGGCCAACAAGGACCTTGATCCGGGCGTCCTGCGCGCGCGGATGCTGCTGTCGATGAAGGGCCAGGCCCTCGACGTCGTCAACTCGCCGAAGTGGGGCAGCGGCGAGGACCTCAAGGCCCGGCTGGTGCTGCCGTCCGACCAGATCAAGTTGAACGCCGGCGTGACCACCGACCGGGAAGCCGCACAGAACCTCGGCGGGCCGAGCGGCATTCTCGCCCAGTACGACAACAACCCCGGCCTCATGGATCCCCGGCACCAGGCGACGCCCGCGCTGATGAAACTGATGTTCACCGAGGCCAATCCGGACTCGGAGCAGTTCAAACAGGCGTTCCGGGAGGCCACCGGCGCCGTGGCGGCGTACGGAGTGCCGAACAGGGTCGAGGGGGTCTGGTCGGTCGGCCAGACCGCCCAGGACTTCTCGCCGATGTCCGTGCTGGGCGTGATGCGCCAACTGAACGCGGCGGACGGCCCGCACCAACGCCTCGACGACGCCATCGTGTTCTCCGCCGCGGCGGCGTCCATCCCGGCGGATCATCCGGCCTTCGCTGCGGTCAACCAGTACCGGGAGGCGCTGGCCAACCCAGGGGTCGGCGTGGGCGAGGTGAACGCCCTCGGTATGAACGTGGTCAATGCGTTCACCACCGACAACCCGCAGGTGATCCAGGCCTCGATCGTCGACCGGGAACTGGTGGAACAGTTCGAGGAGAGCGGCCGGCGCTTCGCCCAGCAGTCGGGCACGCGGGAGGGATGGGCGCCGATCGCAGGTTGGGCGCCGAACTCGGCTCCGCCGGACGGACGCCCGGACCGCGATCCGGCGCCGAGCTACGCGACCGACAGCCCGGCACCGGACCGCCCGTGGTCGCGAATCGAACCGACGGAACCGCCACCGCCACCGCCGAGCTATCGGGCACCCGCCGTCGACGGCTTCTGGTCCGGGTTCAACCAGTACGAGTTCACGCGGGACATCGCGGCGGCAGTTGAGCCCCTGATCGCCCGGGACATCCAGCCCGGCCGCGACCTCCGGGTCGTCCTCGACCAGGCGGCGGGCAACCCGTTCGCGCTGGCGGACGAGGTGAGCCGGCTGGTGCGCGACGAGCTGCGCTCGTCCAACCAGCCGGCACCGCCCGATCCGACCGGCCCGCCGTCCGGCGAGCGGCCGGATCCCGGCCACGACGCCGGCCCGTTCGAGGGCAACGGCGGCGACCGGGGCCATGGCTTCTTCCCGAATCTGGACGACGGCTGGGACGAGCCGCGATGAAGCCGAGCCCCTTCGACACCCACCGGGGCCGGCTGGCGCGCCGGGTCTTCATCGGGCTGGGCGCGGTCGCCCTGAGCCTGATCTTCGCCGCCCGCGCGGCCGGTGGTGGTGGCGACACCGCCTCGGCCGGAGCGGACGACCGGGTCAACGTGTTCACCGACGACCGGGCGCCCGACGTCCAGCCGTTCGTCGCCGATCCGTTCGCGGCCGGTCGGCAGGCCACCGGGACCGCCCGGGACCGGAGCGGGTACAACCAGCAGGACCAGGCGCGCTACGACGCCGCCGTGGCGACGGCCGCGAAGTTCGCGCAGGCGTACGCGACGTACGACGCCGGCCGGACCCCGCAGAGCTACGTCGACGCCCTGCCGGGGGTGTCGACCGAGCTCCGGCCGACGCTCCTGGCCGAGGCCAACGCCCGCTGGGTGCAGTACACGCAGGACAAGACGCTGGCGGTGGCCCGGCTGAGCGGCGTGCCCCCGATGGTCGTGCTGTTCGAGCAGCTGAAGGCGGAGGTGCGCGTCCAGGTGCTGCAGGACGTCGCCGGCCTCGGCGGGCAGCGGACCAGCGCACCGACGTACCGCGTCGAACTGACGTGGACGTCCAAGGCGTCGGCCAGCCCCAATCCGAGTCCGAGTCCGAGCCCCGATCCGGTCGCCAGCTCGCTGGGCGGAGCCTGGTCGGTCATCCGGGTCCGGGTCGAGTAGCCCTCAGCAACGGGAAAGAGGTGTCGCGGTTGTCCGCCAAGACCCGACGGCGTGCCACGAAGGCCAAGCGGAGCGCGCCGGCGCCGACCGCCACCCCGGCCGTGCCGCTGACGCCGCGGCCGCCGCTGACGCCGCTGCCGCCCGCGCCGCGGCCGATGCGCTGGAGCCTGCAGCGGTGGGCGCGTCGCCTCTTCGGCCAGCCGGTCCGCACGTTCCTGGTGGTCTTTGTCTGGCTCGGCTCGATGCTGACCTACATCGGGCTCGTGGCGCCCTACGTCGCCTACGGCTCGGCGTTGCTGATGGGCGTGGGGCTGGCCGTGTTCTCGGGCATCGCCTCGCATCTCTGGCCGACCCGCACCGCGCCCTGGCGCACCGTGGCCTGGGCCGCGGTCGGCTCCGCGTTCGCCGGCGCACAGTTGCTGCTGCTGGACGCCGGACGGCTCGCACTCACCGGCGCGATGCTCGTCGGCGTCGCGATCGTGCTGCTGCGCATCGGCAGCAACGGTCGCCGGCTGATCGGGCTGTTGCGCACCTGGTGGTCCCTGCGATGAGCCGCCGGAACTCGCTGGGGGCGTGGTGACCGGACCCGGAACAGGAACGGGCGTCCTGTGGGGACTGCGGAACAACTGGCGCCCGATCGTGCTGTACTTCCTGGCGCCGGTCCTGCTGCTGCCCACCGTGACGGTGGCCGGCGTCATGCTGTTCATGGCGGTCGGCGCCGACCGGACGAGCAACACCCCCGACAGCGCCGCCGTCCCGGCGCAGACGCGTGCCGCCGCGATGCTGGAGCTCTTCGCGTGCCTGCGCGGCGGCCCGGACGGCTGCGGGGAGTTCGACATCACCGTCACGTTCCTCGACCGGATCAGCGACGGCAGGTTCACCTACACGCCGTTGACCGCCATCGATCCCGGCGAGGCCGTCACCGATGAGCAGCGCCGGGTCAGGATCGGCGGCCTCACCACCGCCCAGGCGCGCGCGGTCGGCACCGCCGTCGCCCGGGTCGCCCCGGTGCCGGACCCGGCCGGGATGACCGTGATGCAGGCCGGCGACCAGCTCGAGGCCGTGACGTTCGTCGAGCAGAACCTGCGCGGCACCGTGACCTTCGCGCGCAATGCCGGCACCTACCGGCTGCTCAGCATCACGTATCGACCCGGGAGCGAGGCGGGCCGGTGAAGAAGACAGGGATCGCGCTGGCGATCGCCGCCGCACCGCTGATCATGGTGCTGGTGTGCGTCGGCACGGCTGTGGTCATGGTGATGGCGACCATCGCAGGGGCGGTGGCCAGTCTCACCGGCGCTTCCTCGGTCCTGCTGCAGGAGACGTCGGGCGGCGACTGCGCCATCTGGGGCCTTCCGTCCGAGTCCGGCGGCACGACCCAGGCCGGCACGACGTACGCCGATCTCAACGAGGCCCAGCGCCGCAACTCCACCGTCATCATCGGCGTCGCCAAGGGCCTCGACATTCCCGAGCAGGGCTGGGTCATCGCGCTGATGACCGCCATGCAGGAGACCGGCCTGCTCAACCTGGCGTCCAGGGCCAACCCGGACTCGCTGAACTACCCCCACGACGGCGTCGCCGCCGGCAACTACGACAGCGTCGGGCTCTTCCAGCAGCGCGACGGCTGGGGCCCCATGGCGGATCGGATGGACCCGGTCCACTCGGCGACCATGTTCTTCACCGGCGGCAAGGCCGGGCAGCGGGGTCTGCTCGACATCAACGGCTGGCAGGCGATGATGCCCGGAGAAGCGGCGCAGGCGGTGCAGGTGTCGGCATACGCCGACCGGTACGCACAGTGGGAAGCCATGGCCCGCGACATCGTGGCCAATCTCGGCGGCGCGGCCGGGCCGATCAGCGGCGACGGCGGCTTGCTGTGCGGCAACGGGCTCGGCCTCACCTGCCCGGCCACCAGCTTCTCGGCGGAGAGCGGGCTGACCCCCGACGCGCTGCGCGTCATCCGCTGCATACACCAGAACTTCCCGACGATCACCACGTTCTACGGCGTGGGTGAACGGGAGGGCGTGTCCGACCACCCGAGCGGCCGCGCGGTCGACGCGATGATCCCGCAGTGGCAGAACGACGACGGCAAGACCCTCGGCTGGTCCGTCGCCAACTGGGTGCGCGCCAACGCGGCAGGGTTGGGCGTGACCTACGTGATCTGGGATGCCAAGATCTGGTCGGTCAGGCGCAACGCCGAGGGCTGGCGTGCCTACACAGCCGGTGGCAGCGACCCGACCAGCCAGCACCTCGACCACGTCCACGTCAGCGTGGAGGGCAACGCGGCGGCGGGTGGCGGCGAGGGCTGGGCGGCGCCGCTGCGGCCCGGCTACCACGTCACCACCCGGTTCGGTGAGTACGACAACGCACACACCGACCATGCGCACACCGGCATCGACCTGGCCATCAGCAGTGGCACGCCGATCTTCGCGGCCGCGGAGGGCGTGGTCATCTTCGCCGGCTGGGGCGGTGGCTACGGCAACCTGGTCGAGATACGGCACCTCGACGGCACCGTCACGTATTACGGGCACCAGAGCAACTACATCGTCGCGAAAGGTACCCACGTCACCTCCGGCCAGCAGATCGGCAACGTCGGCTCGACCGGCAACTCCACCGGCCCGCATCTGCACTTCGAGGTCCGCCCGAACGGCGGAGCGCCGATCAACCCCGAGCCGTTCATGGCCCAGCGCGGCGTGAAGCTCTAGGAGTCCACCGTGGACAGTGACCGCATCGCCGCTCGACTCGGCTCGCCCCGGTTGCGTGCCGCGCTCACCGGCCTTGCCGTGTTCGTCGCGCTCGCGCTCGTCGGCGTCTTCGTCTACGTCGAGTTCATCGCCGTGGACAAGCCGCCGAAGCGCACGTCCGCAGCCAGCCCGGCGCCGCCGCTCAACGTCGGCCGGCCGGCCCCGACGGCGGGCGCGGCACGCCCCACCACCGCCGACGGCACCGGGTCGCCGGCCGCGAGCCCGGTGCCGACGAACACCACCTACACCGGCTCGGACCTCGGCGGGGAATCCACGCCGCCGGGATCGCGCGAGACGGCGGAGGGCTTCGGCAGAGCGTTCACCAACGCGCAGGGCGGCCAGCGGGCCTGGTTCAACCGGCTCGCGGCGTTTCTGAGTGCGGACGCGGCCGAACGGTACAAGAACGTGCCGATCGGGAATGTCCCGTCCGGCGTCCTCCTCCGCGTCGACCTGCACGAGACGGCCGCCGTGGTCGTGGAGGCCCGGCTCACCTACGACAGCGGGCTCGTCGTCGACGTCACGATGGCGCACAACGCCGTCAAGTGGGAGGTCGTGAGCGTCACCGACCGGGTGAGTCCCGGCGCCAGCCCCGAGGCAACCTGAGTGAACTGGAGCACGGAGATGAGACGCAACACCGCACACCTGGTCGCCGGGGGAGCCGTTGTGGTGGTTCTGTCGGGGCTGCTCGTCGCCGGCTGCACCACCGCTCCGGCGGACGATCAGCCGACGTCCTCCCCCCACGTCGCGGTGTCCGGCCTGCCGTCCACCTTCGTCACCGCCGCCGACTGGTCCGTCGCGGTCCGATCCGGTTCGGCCGTCGCGGCCGCGGACCCCGGGATCCTGGTGCTGCGATCGGCCGGCTCCCAAGCCTATGTGGTGAGCGTGCTCAATCCCGCCAACGGCGTGCCGCGTTGGGTGTCGGTGCCGATCCCGGTTACCACGATCGCGCCGCAGGCCGGATTCACCTCCGACGACGGGCACCCGTGGGTCGTGGTCGAGTCGACCACCGATGCCACGACCATGCTGTGGGTCTTCGACGCCTACGCGACCGGCCGCGACGTGCAGCCCGTCCAGGGTCACAAGTTCGAGGGCGCAAACGGGAAGCCGCCGGTGGTCACCGTCACCGACCGGGGGGTCCTGGTGACCGCCGTCAAGGAGGGCGGATCCCTGGTGTACCGCCCGGCCTCCGGCGTCGCCCAGGTGTTCGCCACCCCCGGGCAGGTGCCGATCCGGTCGTACGGCACCAATGTGCTCGTGACCCTCGCCGGTGGATTCGGGCTCATCGCCGAGAAGATCGGGTGGCTGTCGAAGGACCGCAGGCCGCCGGGGGTTGCGGCAAACGCGACCGCAACCGCCATGGCGGTCGACGGTGCTTTCGTCGTCGCGGTGTGGACCGGCAACGACAAGCGGACCACGCTCGCGCTGCACGAACTGCTCACCGGCACGGTCCGGGCGACGAGCCAACTCGCCGCAACCGACCGGGCGGGCCGGGAACCCCAGCCGTTCCTGGTGGCCCGCGACGGCGCGTGGGCCGTCTACGGGTCCCGCGCATTCAACCTGAGCAACGGGGCCGAAACGGTGCTGCAGGGCGGGCCGTACGCCTTCACCCAGATCCAGGACGCCGTTGCCTACGGTGTCGAGCCGGCCGCCGCCGCGCCATCGACGGCGCCGTCACCGTCGCCATCCGCGTCGGCCTCACGCGTGCCGTCGGCGGCGTCATCACCGTCGGTGTCCACACCGGCCACGAAGCCGGCCACCAAGCCGGTGGTCCTCGACCTGCTGACCGGTGCGGTGCTGGACACCCGGACGCCGGTCACGGTGCCGGGTGACTTCGACGGGCTCGGCCACGGGCTGTTCGTGATGCACGCCCCGGGCAGCGGCGACGACACGCTCTACGCTGTCCCGCTCAAGCGGTGGCGTCCGTAAGGGGTCCATTGCGTTCAGCGTTGCCCTGGTCAGGCAGGCGCCCGGGCCGGCCGGGTCCGGGCGCCGTTCGCCGCCCCACTCATGCAATCTGGTCGGCCGTATTGCAGATCGGCAGGGAAACGGACAGCGATGTCCCGCGATTCACCGGACTCGCGATCCGCAGATGTCCGCCGAGTGCCTCGACCCGGTCGGTGAGGCCCACGAGTCCCGATCCCTGGGCGGGGTCGGCGCCCCCGACACCGTTGTCGCGGATCGACAGCATGAGCGTCTCACCCTCGGTTTCGCGGTCGTCGGCGATGTTGACGTCGACCTCGATCGCCGAAGCGTGGGCGTGCTTGGCCGCATTGGTGAGCGCTTCGGACACGATGTAATAGACGGCCACCTCGACGCAGCCGGGCAGGCGCCCGGTGCAGCCGGAGTCGATCGTGACCGGGATCGGGCAACGGCGGGCAAGCGTCTTGAGCGCGGAGCCGAGGCCACCCTGGGAGAGGATCGCCGGATGGATGCCCCGTGAGATCTCCCGCAGGTCGTCGAAGGCGGTGACCAGGCCGTCGGTCGTGTGTGAAAGTCGCGCCCTGAGCTCGTCGAGCTCCGCCGGCACCAGCGCTTCCGCGGCACGAAGTTCGAGTCCGAGCGACATGAGGCGCTGCTGGATCCCGTCGTGCAGGTCACGCTCGATGCGGCGACGAGCCGCGTCAGCGGCGACGACGATCCGGGCGCGTGACGCGTTGAGCTCCGCCCGGCTCTCGGTGTTGGCGACGGCGGTGCCCACGAGCTCGGTGAACTGCGCCAGCCGGTCCTCGGCACCGAGCGGGGGTGGCTCGCGCCGGGCCCACAGGACAACAAGCGCGCCCCACACGCGGCCCTCGAACACGATCGGCGCCGCGACGGCCGATCGGAAGCCCTCGCGTTGCGCCAACTCGGGAAGGGCACCTCGACGATCGGCGAAGCTGTCCACGCGGGCGGGGCGGGAGGTGCGCAGCACCAGCTCCGCGACGCCGCCCTCGACGGGCACACGTCGACCCAGGCCGGCCGGGCGCGGCGGATGCGGCATCCCAGGCGCCGCGAAGGTGCTGTGCTCGGCGGTGATGGTGATGGTCTGATCGGCCTCATAGCGCACCAGATTCGTGGCATCCGCCTCGAACAGCCGGGCCGTTTCCGTGGCTACGGCAGCGACCACCTGCTCCGCGGGGACACCGCGCGCGACGAGCACCGCCACCCGCCGCAGGATTGCCATCTCTGTCGCGATCTTGCACAGCTCGTCCCGGCTTGCCCGCAGTTCCCCGCGGCTCGCCCGCAGTTCCTCCCGGCTCGCCCGCAGTTCCTCCCGGCTCGCCCGCAGTTTCTCGCGGCTCGCCCGCGGGGAACCGCCGGTGGCCTCGCGGTGACACCCGGCTGACTCGGCCGCCCGGGATCGGCCCAACTCCGCCACCAAAGCGGTCAGCACCGCCACGACGAGGAATGTCAGGACGATCGTGGCCAGGGTTCCCGGCGAAGCAAAGGCTCCGGGCGGGGATACCAGCAGGGTTTCCAGCGCGGCGAACATCGCGCCGACCACTGTCCCCACCGCAATCGACGACGGCCGCGGCCGCACCAGCCAATCCGGCAGGCGTGCCTGCACCATCGACTCCTTCTCCGCACCGCGACGCGCACACATGGCTGCTGGCCTGGTTTCGCGGACCGGTGCCGCCAGGCTGCGCCCGACATATACCGGCAACTCACATTATATCTGGTGTTTCGGGCCCTCTCGTCGGCGACGGTGTCGAGCCGCCCGGGGGAGTCCGGACTGCGGGACGGTGTCTTGGTAGCTCGGCCGGGACCGGGCCCGGATGCGGCACGCGCACCCGGGTTTCCGGCAGTGTGCGGTCGGCACCGGCGAGGTCGGCGTGACCGTTTCCGGATCTGTGACCGGGCGCCGATTCTGGCCGTTTTCCCGAGGGTTCTGCGGATTGGTGCCATGGTGCACTGTTGCCCGTGATCGAACCCGAGGTGCCGGCAACCCCCGAGCTGCCGGCAACGGCCGGCGACCCGGACGACGACCCTGCCGGTGGCCTGGACGGTGACGTGAGCACCGGCGCTGGGGTCCCGCCGTCCCGTCAGGTGTTGTTCGTGGTCGGTGGTGGGATGATCCTTGTGCTGGTCGCCGCGCTGGGTGCGGCCGCACTGCTCTCGACCGGTGACACGTCGCGGCCGCACGCGACGTCGGCGGCGGCCGATCCGATCGTGCTGAGCCCGTCGGTGGACCCGGGCAGCGAACCGGCGAGCGGGCCGGCCAGTGAACCCGCCGGCGGGCCGCCGGTCGGATCGGCGTCCCCGCAGCCTGGCCCGACCCCCACCAGGGCCGGCCCCACCCGCACGCCGACCGTGCAGAAGACGACGGCCGCGCCGCCACCCGTCGGATCGCAGGTCACGTCGGCGCGGATCACGGTGAGCCCGGACAGCAAGCAGGGCATCTGCGACCCGGGCAATGACCTCGTCTACGTGCACGTCACGATCACCGTGTCGCAGCCTGGGGTGCGGTTGCGGTTCAGCGTCAACGGCGGCGGGGAGCACGGCGGCATCGCGCAGTCAAAGACGTACACCGAAAGCTGGCCGATCAGTGTCCCGCACACTGCCGGCGATCACCGCATCGGGCTCAAGGTGACCGCCCCCAGCAGCGCCACCGACACCGCGATCTACAGGTTCACCTGCATCGGGCACTGACGCCCGCCCGTCGTGCGCCGCGCGCCGGCCGTCGGGTGCTACGGCGGGGGTGCGGTCAGGCCGCTGCGGGTTTGTCACGTGATCGGTCACCGCAACGCCATAACGACTGAACCTGTGGGATTTGTGCCGCGAGGTACGCTCGCGTCAATCGTTTGCCGTCGACGGTGGGGTTATGGCGCAGACTTTGATCGTGTCCCGGGAGCGGGCCGGGGCATATCCGACGATTCAGGACGCTTTGGAGATCGCGACCGACGGTGCGGTGATCTCGGTCGAGGCGGGCACCTATGCCGAGGTGGTCCGGCTGCGGCGGCGCAAGGTGAGCATCGTCGCGGCGGGGAAGGCCGGTTCGGTCACGCTTGACGCGACAGGGCTCGGCAGCTCGGCCGTGGCGTGCGAGTCGGCCGAGGTCACACTGCGCGGGCTGATCCTCACCGCCGACGACTATCCGGCGGTCAGCGTCACCGGTGGCCGGCTCGCGATCGAGGCGTGCGAGGTCGGTGCCGTGTTCGCGGCAGGGCTCAGCATCACCGACGGCGCGCACGTCGAGGCGACCGATGTGAAGGTGACGCAGGGGCAGTACGGGATGGTCATCGAAGACTCCGACGGCGTCATCGACAAGTGCGAGGTGCGCAACATCGCCGACGACGGGGTGATCGTGCGCCTCGGGGCAAGCCCCGTCATCCGCAACAGCACGATCGAGGGCTGTGGATTCCGCGGCATCTACGTGTACCACGCCGCAAAGCCGACGATCGAGCGCTGCGACATCTCGGCCACCGGCGACGCCGGCGTCTCCGTCGCGCACCAGAGCGCACCGACGATCACGGAGACGTGGATCCACGACACGCACGGTGTCGGCATCATGTTCGGCCGTGGCTGCGGCGGGCTCGTGGAGAGCTGCCGCGTCGAGTCGACGGCCACGCCGGGCATCCACGTCGACGAGGGCGCCAGCCCGACGATCCGCGAGGCCGACGAACGGCACCGGCCGCGGGTCGGCGTGCAGGCGATCGAGGGTGCGACGAAGCAGGACACGGACAAGGTCGACAAGCTCCTTGCCGAGCTCGACTCGATGATCGGCCTGGCCGGGGTCAAGGGCGAGGTCCGCTCGCTGATCGACGAGATTCAGGTCAACGAGTGGCGCCGCAATGCCGGCCTCGCCGTCGGCGCGGTCAGCCACCACCTCATCTTCACCGGGGCGCCCGGCACCGGCAAGACGACCGTCGCCCGGCTCTACGGGCAGCTGCTGAAGGCCCTCGGGGTCCTGCCCATCGGCAAGTTCAAGGAAGTTTCACGGCGTGACCTCGTCGGGCAGTACATCGGCCACACCGCGGAAAAGGCCACGACCGTCTTCGAGGAGGCGCTCGGCGGGGTCCTGTTCATCGACGAGGCCTACACCCTGGCCCGCTCCGGTGGCGCCAGCGCCGACTTCGGGCAGGAGGCGATCGACACGCTGGTGAAGCTGATGGAGGACCAGCGCGACCAGGTCGCCGTCATCGTCGCCGGCTACACCGCCGAGATGGCCGACTTCCTGGACGCCAACTCGGGTCTGGCGTCGCGGTTCGCCAAGACGCTCGAGTTCGAGAACTACTCGCCGCAGGAGCTCGTGCTGATCGCGGGGCGGATCGCCCGCAACGACGACTACGTCTTCGCCCCCGGGCTCGAGGACGCGTTGTACGAGTGGTTCGACCAGATGGACCGCGGGCAGAACTTCGGCAACGCGCGTGAGGCCCGCAAGCTGCTCGAAGGGATGCGCAAGGCGCAGTCCGGGCGGCTGCGCAGCCTCGGCCGGGTCCCGAGTCGCGAGGACCTCCGGATGCTCGTCCTGGAGGACCTGCTGGCCGCCGCACGCTGAGGCGACCAGCAGGCGAAACCCTCCATGCAGAGCAGGCAACGGATCAGGCGCCGCCACCCAGGACGGTCGGCGCCTCCGGGCGGTAGGCCCTCGTGTCCTGCTGCTTCGCGACCACGCCTCCACCGGGCGTCTCGACGCTGAACGCGACGTCGTCGGTCACGATCCGGTTGGCGGACTCGTCGGCCTCGGACCCCGTGCCGGACCCGTCGCGGCGGGCCTTGCGGGCCGTCAGCTCCGGCGACACCGTCGGGCCGGCCTTGATCCGCGACTGCCCGCCCGAGCGGGCGCCGGTCGCAGCGGCCCGCCCGCGGAGCTTGACCTCCTCGAGCCTCGACACTGCGGCACCCGTCGGCGGCAGCTCCGGAGCGTCGAGGATCGGCGCGGCCGCGTCCGAGCGGGCGGCCTCCACCCCGACCCAGTCGGAGTTCGGGACCGGCTGACCCGGTTGGCCGTTGCCAGTCGCGGTTTTGCGCGTGGTGCGCGACCCGGGCTGCCCCGGCGGCAACATCGGGCTCTGCGACGGGGCTTTGAGCACCGGCGGGGCGGCCCCGGCAGGGCGCAGCGGCGACGTGGTGCCCGGCGCCTGCCGGGACTGCGGGTGCAGCTCCGACTGGCTGCCGGGCTTGCTGCGCGCACCGCGCTGCTTGTTGTTGAGGACCGGCGGGACGGTGCCGGACTGCTGCCGCGCGAACGGTTCCTCGACCCCGCCCGGCCGCGTGACGCCGCTGAGCTTCTCCTGCTGCTTGCCCGTGCCGGCCGGGTTGGCGCGCGGGGTCTGCCGCTGGGCGCGGTTGGACATCGGCGGTGCCGGCGGGGCCGAACCCGGGGAGCGCAGCGCGCCGGGCGTCATGTCGCCGGTCGGGGAGACCATGCCCTTCGCCTGGATGAGGCCGGGGTTGAGACCCTTCGGGGCGAGCTTGGCGAACGGCGACGTGACGTTGGGGTTGAGGGTCGTCGGCTTCGCCAGGGGCTGCCCGGGCGGGCGGACACCGGGCGGCAGCACCGGCGGCACGATCGTCGGGTTGGGCAGCCCGCCCGGCGGCACCACGTTCGGCGGGTTGGTGACGTTGAGCACCGGCTGCAGCGGGTTGGTCGAGACCGGATTCGGGATGACCGGCGCGTTCTTCTGCAGGTCGAGCAGGCTCTGGTTGAGCCCCGGCGGCGGACCGCCGGGCATGCCGCCGGGCGGCCCTCCGAGGTTGATCGGGTTGGGCTGGCCGATCGGCGTCATCAGTGCGTTCATCGGGAAGAACGGCGCGCCGTGGCCGTTGCCGATCGTCGAGTAGGTCTGGAAGATCTGCTGCGCGGTGCGGTGCGCGAGCCCCTGCGCCTCGCGGGCGAACTCCTTCTTCTTCTCGTTGACCTGCTCGATCGCGTCACGCTTGTTGGCGTTGTCGTAGTCGGTCTGGTCGCCGCCGGGGATCAGGTTGTAGTGCCAGAACCAGTTGCCGAACGTGCCGTCGGTCTCCGACGCCTTGTCGATGGCCGTCTTGTATCGGCTCCACATCCCCTCCATCTCCGTGCGCGCGGCACGGACGATGGTGACCTGTGCGCGCAGCGCGGCGACGTTGTCGAGCGCCGAGTCCATCCATGACTGCAGGTAGGCCAGCATCTTGCCCGGCCCCTCGGTCATGAACTTGTCGCGGGCGTCGCCGTCCTTCCAGTCCTTCTCATACAGGTCGTTGCTGGTCTGCAGGACCTGCTGCTGGATGCCGAAGAGCAGCTGCCACGCCCGGTTCCACTGGTCGGCCAGTGCGGAGATGTCCTCCGGGTGCTGGTTCATGATCTGCCGGCGGATGTCTTCGATCCACGGGCCGTTCTCGCCGTCGTTGGGCGGGTTGGTGAACTCGACGCCGAATTGATCGGGCACGTTGTACCACATGCCGGATCCGGAGGGGCCGGGGTGCGGCATCTCCGCGCGCATGTATCGCCAGTCTTCAGTCACGGGGCATCACTGCGGCCTGAGCTGGTTGATCTTGTCCTGGGCGGGTTGCTCGCCGGCGCCGACGACACCGTCGGTCTGCTCGCCGATCTGCAGGACCTTGGGGTCCTTGCCCTCCTGCGTCTTGGTGATGGTCTGGCTGCCGTCGGCGTTGGTGACCACGCTGTTGCCGGTCGTGTTGTTGCCGTCCTTGTCCTTGTTCTGCGTGCTCGTGCCCGAGACCTCGCCGTCGGTGTAGGTCGTCGTCTGTGTCTGCGAACCGGTCAGCTTGCCGTCGTTGCCGTAATAGGTGGTCTGCTGCTGCACCGTGTTGCCCGACGTGGCAAACGTCGTGGTATCCGCCCGGCTCGTGCGCGTGTAGCCCGCGCGCTCCTCGTCCGTCTGCCCCTTCGGGTTCGGCGGATAGGTCACGATCGTCGTGGTCACCGTGTTGCCGGTATACGGGTCGACCCTGGTGATGATCTCGCGGCGCACGCCGTCGGTGCTGACGGCGACCTTGTGCTGACCCTGCGCGTCGGTGAAGGTGCCCTGGTCGGTCCAGCGGACCACCACGCCCGAGGCGGCACCGTTGCCGGAGCTCATGTTCTCGCTGTAGGCGTCCTGCCAGGTCTTGACCTGCTTGAGCCATTCCTCGGGATAGCCGGCCGGTCGCTTGGCCCTGCTGTCGCCATAGGCGAAGTTGACCGCGTTGATGTCGGCGGCGGACCAGCCGTCGGTGCCGGCATAGGCGTTGGCGATGGTCTGCGCGGCCGAGCCGGTGTTCATCAGCCCCTGCGCCAGGAACGACAGATACTGCTGCAACTCGTTGTAGTTGGCCAGCATCAGATGCGCGGTGTAGGCACCCTCGGGCAGCGAGCCGGGCGCCCACGCGTTGATCGGCATGGTGCCGAGCAGGTTGAGCTCCGGGACCTTGCCGCGGAGGTTCTCCATGATGATCTTCATGTTGCCGGCGAAGTCCGCCATGCCGTCGATATCGGCGTCGATGTTCTTGTGGCCGGCATCGAGCCACGCCGGATTCGTGTTGGCGGTGGTCTGAGACTGGTACGGGTTGTAGGGCACGTCGTCGTGCGGCTCAGCCAAGATCTCTCCCCCGTCGATCCGTGCCTCTGGTCCATCGCCCGAGGCGCTCCGGCATCCTCGTCCAGATCGAGCGTAACCGGACAGCGCCACAATGGATAACCCTGTCTGACTGGACCGACCTTGAACTGGGGCGCTACCGTCTGGTACGCCGCATTATGGTGGGTTGTATCGATCCATCGCTCAGCGAGCTTCCCTCCCGGGGAGCCACAGCAGAAAACGGGGTGAGACGAACTTGACGGACACACCAGGTGTGGGCACGGTCCACGCGACCCAGGACCAGCTCAACACGATGGCCAACAAGTGCATGGAGACCCGCGAGAGCATCGCGACCGGCATGGCGCAGCTGCTGGACCGGATCAACGGCCTCAGCGGGGCAGGCATGTCCGGTGCCGCGAACAACGCGCTGCAGGGCTCCTCGGCCCAGCTCAACCAGGGCCTGACGAAGATGTTGAACGCCCTCGACGACCTCGCCGGGAAGATCAGCAGCGCCTCCTCGACGTTCGGTGTCAACGACGACGACGCGGCGAACGACATCCGGGCCGCGGCTGCCGCCACCGGCGACTCCACGGTCATCTCCGCCCTGCGTGGCTGACCCTTCCGCGACGAGACCTTCGAGAGGCAGGAACATCCATGGGAGCGGGATACGGCGCTGACGGCGCCATCACCTACAACTTCGGCCAGATCGCGGACGTGGCAACCGCCATCGGCACCTACACGGGTGCGGTCGAGGGGTCCCTCGAGGACCTCTACACGCAGTTCACCCAGCTCTTCGCCGCCGACTGGCACGGTGCCGCCGGCCAGGCGGTCGACTCCGCCCGCACCGAGTGGAACTCGGGCATCGGCGACATCAAGGCCGCCCTGTCGCAGGTCGGTGTGAAGCTGGGCGCGTCGGCCGAGCGGATGCAGGCGGTCGACAAGCAGATCGCCGCGGGCATCTGACCGGTCCGTCGGACGGGTCACGAAGGATGTGACGAAGAACGCCGGGGTTCCGGGGCGGGGCTGCGCCGGAGCCTCGGCGGGTGCACACTTGGACACCCGAGGCACAGTGATCGCGGCTTGACGGGGAGGTGCCGTGGATCGTCCCAACTGGGGCGCGATCGAAGGGATGCTCGCCGACCTCAAGCGGGTCACCAAGGAGCTGCCCGAAATCCAGCGCAAGGCCCTGGAGGTCACGGGCACCGCGTGGTCGGACGACCGCACGGTCAAGGCCGTGGTCGGCCCGCGCGGGCACCTCATCGAGCTCGAGATCGACCCTCGGGTCTACCGCAAGCCGAACTCCAAGGAACTGGCCGCGTCGATCGTGGCCACCGTCCGCAAGGCCATCGAGGAGTCGGCGCGGCAGGCGCAGGAGATCTACGACGAGGCACTGCCGTCGGACATGCGCGCGGCCCGGGCCGGCGGCATGGACATCAACAAGCTGATCCAGAGCCACGATGCCGACATCCGGCGACAGGGGGACGACGATGGGTGACTACGTCATTCTCGGCAGCACCGCCGCCGACCTGCTCAACTCGGCACAGAAGATCAAGGACCTGGGCGGCAGGCTCACCAGCACCATGTCGAGTGCGGTCGCCCGGATCGACCCGCTGGACCAGACGGCGACCTTCGGTGGCGACGACTTCGCCAAGAGCTTCCTGCATGGCGAGGGCGGCGAAGGCGGTTATCACCAGATGGTCCCGTCCGGCGTCGGTGACGAGAAGACGACGGCCAACCAGGCCGTGAAGACCAACGCCCGCAAGCTCGGCGAGGGCATGACCAATCTCGGCCAGCACGCGCTGGACGCCATGTGGGCCTACACGGCGACCGACGACGACGGCGCCACCGACATCGACAACGCCGCCCGCACCTGAGTGACCTGGGCACCGGCTTGACGACACACGTGCGCCCGGCGTGCCTGCCGGCGACCCGGCGGGGGTGACGGTGGACAACGTCATCGACACCATCATCGGATGGTTCGTCGAGCTCGAGGAGCACATCCCGGGTTCCGGCAACATGGCCCGCGACCTCATCATCGGCCGGGTCCCCGAAGCCGACAAGGAGAGCATCTACACGCTGGCGAGGCATTACGCCGACGCCGCCAACGAGCTTGCCGACCTCTACGAAGAGGTCTCCCACGTCGCCGACGCGCTGATGGAGAACTGGGCCAGCCAGGGCGCGGTCCAGTGGACCGAACAGTGGCTGAACTACCTGCGGGCGGTCGGCGCCACCATGGAGGGGCTCAGCTCCCTGTCGCAGAGTCTGGACGGCTTCGGCTTCCAGATCGAGCTGCAGGAGTTCATGGTCGCGCTGAACCTCATCATGCTCGGCGCCCTGCTCCTGCAGCTCATCATCGCCGCGTTCTTCTCCGGCGGTGCCTCGCTCAGCGGTGTGGTCCCGGCGTTCCTCACCACCGGCAGGCTCATCGGCATCGCCACCACGAAGACCATCACGGCGATCGGCCAGATGACGCTCCGGGTGGCGCTGAGGAGCCTGACCCCGTTCCTGGCACGGGTCGCGCCGACGCTGGTGCGCACGGCCACCCCCGCGCTGACCCGCACCGCCCTGCCCGCGCTGACCCGCGCCTCCCTGCCGGTCCTCGCCCGCTCGACCCTGCCGGCGCTGCGCACCGCGGGGTCGACGTTCGTGCGCACCACACTGCCCAACTTCGCCCGCAACCTCGGCGCCGGCATCATGCGCGGGCTGCTGCCCAGGAACGTCATCGCCCGGCACGTCGCGGACCGCATGGCCAACCAGTGGCTGCGCTCGACGCTCACCAACGGGCTCATCCGCAACACCCTCGGCCGCAGCGTCGCCGGCGGGATCGGCCGGTCGGTCGGCTCCCGCGCCGCGACGATGGCCGCCGGCCGGGCCACCCGCGCCGCCTACGCCAGGGCCCTGGAGCAGCAGCTGGCCCGGCAGTTCGGCGCGCGGGTCGGCGGCCGCGCCATGGAAGGGGCGCTCGGCCGCCTCGGCGTCGACGCGGCAGGTCAGCAGGCGGCCCGCAGCGTCCTCATGCAGCAGGCGGCGGCGCAGACGGTCAAGGTGTCGTTCCGCACGGAGGTGGCGAAGTATCTCGGCACCCGCATCGCCATGGGCGGGCTGTTCATGGGCGGCGGCAACCTCATCGGTCAGCTGCACATCATCGACAAGCGCGGCCTCGACCCGGGTCTGCTCGACCTGGATCAGGTCAAGGTGTATGCAGCGCAGGGTGCCCTGTTCGGCGCAGGCATGTGGGGCAGCCCGCTCGGCCACGCCATCGGCGGTGGTGTGGCCGGCGGCCTCTTCAACGCCGCGACCGGTGAGAGCATCAGGGACGGCGTCCTGCACGGCGCGTTCGTCGGGGGTGTCTTCGGCGCCGCCAGCCACTTCACCGCAAACCCTGCCCACATGCCGATCAAGATCGGCCAGTCGGTGCACATCGTGCCGGCGGAGCGCGGGCCCGGCTTCATCACCAGGTTCGACACCCCGCAGGGCGGCCACGTCCCCGCGAGGATCGCCAACCTCAACGGCGTCGAGCAGTGGCACGCGCCGGGCCGCGGTGCCGCGTTCTTCCGCACCGAGGGCGGCACCATCCCCGAGGGTGGGCAGCTGCGCGAGTACGGCGTGATCGACCCCAACGGCAAGCTCCAGGTCCACCGGCAGTTCCTCGACCCGATCGTCGTGTCGGACCAGCCGCAGATCGCGACCGGGCCGTCGTTCGGCGCCGGGTCACCGCCACCCCCGGGCGGCCCGGGCGGTGGTGGCCCTACCGGCGGCCCGCACCAGCCTGCCGGGCCGGCCATCCGCGGCCCGCAGGTCGACGGAGGTGTCCTGCGCGGCCCGGACGCCCTCGTCGACGGTGGCCCGCCGCGCGGCCCCGAGGTCCCGGCCGACCACGCCGGGGTGGTGCGCGGCCCCGAGGCGTTGCGGACGGCCGACGGCGGCACACTCGTCCGCGGCCCGGAAAACCTGGTGGACGGCGGCACGGCCCGCCCCGGCGAGACCATCAGACCGGGGGAGTCCATCAGACCCGGCGAAACGATCCGCCCCGGCGAGAGCATCAGGCCGGGCGAATCCATCAGGCCGGGCGAGTCCATCAGGCCAGGTGAAAACGGCAGTCCTGCCGAGACGGTCAAACCCGGCGAGTCCGCACGGCCAGGCGAGACCACAAAGCCCGGCGAGACCACCAGACCCGGCGAGACAACGAGGCCGGGGGAGAACGGCAGGCCCGGGGAGAACGGCAGGGCCGGTGAAGTCACCAGGCCCGAGGACGGCACCGCGGCGGGCCGGAACGGCCACCCCGCCGACGGCCGTGACCTGCCGCCGCTGCTCGACCGCCCCGGTGACGCGGGACCGGTCGACCGTGGCCCCGCCGGCACGGACCGCACCACCGGACCCAGGACCGACCCGGCACAGAACACGGCCGTCAACCCCGCGCGGGATCCGGCGGCCGACCCGGTCACCACCGAACCGCCCGCCGCCGGTCGTGGCCCCGCCGAGATCCCGGCGGAGTTCCAGCGGCTGCGCGACGGCTACCCCGAACCGGCCGTTACGGGGCAGGTCACCCGGGCCGAGCCGCGCAACCTTTCGCTCGGCCGGTCGTTCGGCGCCGACGTGGCCGGTGACGCCACCGGGCTGCGCGGCGCCATGGACCGGGCCGTCGACCGGGTGCCCGCTCCGGCCGGTGCGGCTGCCCGCGGGCCGAACCTCGCCACGCCGTGGCAGGCCGTCCGGGTGGCGGAGCTCGGCGAAGGGCTGCACGGTGTGTGGTTCCGCGACGGTGGCCTCGCCGAGGTGCGCATCGAGATCGGCCGCAACCCCGGCGGCGCACGGTTCCGGGTGGAGTTCCCCGAGCTGCGGTTCGACGACGGGGGACCGGGCCGCCCCGCCGGTCCGGTGCGTGTCGTCGTCGACGAACGGGTCGGGGCCGGCAATCCGGCGACCCGCCCGGCGGAGGTCGCGGTCGGCCTGCGGCAGGCGCTCAACGTCGTCGACTCGTGGCTGAAGGGCCCGCCGGACGGCACGGCGGTGGCCGTGGAGACGGTGCGCGGCCCGCAGTCCCGCACCGGTGGTGCACTGCCGGAGCAGCTGCGCAACGCCACGGACACCTCCGTGCCGCCGGGCCGGGGTGCACCCGGTCTGCCGGACGGCCTGCCCGATCAGGGGCCGGACCCCATCACGGGCCGCCCGCCGGCGCCGGGCACGCGGGTCCCGCCGCGGATCATCCCGGTCGAGGTCGAAGGGGCGCCGCCGCGCGACGGGCTCTCGACGCCGGAGGTGACGCGCGACGCGTTCAACCGCTACATCGACGACATCCTCGGCAACGTGCAGCCGGACTCGCCGGTGCGCCTCACGCTCGAGAAGCACGGGCTGGTGGCCCACTTCCCGGACGGGCACTCGGTGTGGTTCACCCCGCAGGTCAACTCGATCCTGGCGGGCGGGCACCCGGCGATCGTGCGGCCCGAGATGGTCTGGACTGGCGAACGCTGGGTGCAGACCGGACCGGCGGTGGTCGCTGTGCCCGCGTCGGGGTTGCACCAGCTGCCGGCGGCGTGGCGGGCGCTGCACGACTCGGTGCACGACCTGATACCGCCGTCGAAGGCGACGCCGGACGGCCCCGTCAGGACACCGGACAGCCCGGTCGAGACGCCGCCGAAGCCCGCCGACCCGGTGGTGCCGGTGCGGCCCGCCGAGCAGGTGCCCGTCGTCGGTGCCGAGCAGGTGCGGGTCCGGGACACCACCCCGGCCGGGTCGCCGCCGCCGCGGGAGATCACCCCAGAGTGGGTGGGTGCCCGGCTCGCCGACAGGTCGACCCCGCCTGAGCTGGCCCGGCAGATCCAGGACCACCTGACCGACGGCGGCACCCCGAAGTCGAAGGCGGAGATCGACGCCGCCATGCAGCGGCTGCGGGAGGAGGCGGAGGCCGCCGTCGAGCTCGAGCGCGCCGACCGGCCGCCGCGGGTCAGCGAGCACTACGGCACGCGGTACCGCACCGGCGAGCAGCTCACCGACAACGTCCGGGAGCTCGTCGACCAGGCCAAGGCGCGGCTGGAGCGGACGTTCGAGCCGTCGCCGCGGCTCACCGAGCGGCTCGAGGCGCTGGACGCGGTCCGGGCACAGGCGGACCGGCTCGACGCGCTGCTGCAGGAGGCGCGGGCGACCGGCGACCTGGCCCCGGTCCGTGACGGGGTGCGGGAGCTGAGCCGGCAGGTCCGCGAGTACGGCGACCGGCACACGATCGTCGAGCACGACCAGCACCAGCGCCGTCCCGAGGTCGACGAGGCGTGGCGCGACCTGCACGGCGTCGACCCGCTCGACGCGGTGGAGATGGTCAACCGGCAGACGGCGATCGACCCGGTCACCCACCGGTTCCACCCGATGGACCGGGCGATCATCGGCGCGGCCGTCGAGCGGGTCATGCCCCGCGACGTCGCCGACGCCGTCATCGGGCAGCTCGACCGGGCAGTGCCGCTGCACGAGGTGCACGCGAGGGAGCTGCTGTCCGCGCGGGAGTACCGCAACATCGAGCACCACGTCCAGGGCAACGTCAAGGGCCTCTACGACGGCCGGCTCGAGCGGCTGCTCATCCGGCCGGACAGGTCGCTGATGGAGGTCGCGTCGACGGCGGTGCACGAGACGACGCATGCGCGGCAGCCCAGCTGGTCCCGGGAGGTGGCGGCCTTCCGCCAGGAGATCGCGGACCCGTACGCGCAGGACGTCGCGATCGCCCAGCGGCTGTTCCAGCGCGAATACGCGGCGTTCCAGCAGCAGCGCCAGTTCCTGGAGGGGATGGCCGGCAGCCGGACGGCGGCGCAGCTGGCCCGCGACGGGCACGACGCCGCGGTGCCGCGCGACTACCAGTGGCTGCTGGAGTCCGACAGCCGGGTCCGGCAGCACATCATCAACGAGTACGTCCGTGCCCTGCCCAACGGCAAGCAGCTGGCCAGCGACGCGTTCGGTGACGGCGCGGAGCTCGAACGCGGCCCGGCGGACGGCGGGTCCCGGCCGTTGCACGCCTGGCCGGACGTTGCATCGGGATATCGGGAGACACCACTCAGCGCCGCCGAACAGGCCCGCGCCAGGGTGGCGGCAGGGCCGGACCCTGTGGTGCCGGGCCGGTCGGCGCTGTTCGACGGTGACGGGCGCCGCCTCGACACCCGCGCGCTCGCCCCGGACGGCGTCGCGTTGTGGGGCATGGGCACCGACGGCACGTTCCTGGTGGTAGGGCCGGACCGTTCCCCCGGCAGCCTGGGGATGCCGCTCGCCGGCTACGGCAAGATCGCCGTCGTCGACGGTGTGGTGCAGTTCCTCTCCGGCGAGCGGATCGCCCCCGGGTACCTGCACCAGGTCACCGACGTGCTGGGCCGGGCCGGGATCGACCTGTCGTTCAAGGTGGCGCAGCCGCGGGTGGAGCCGGTGCGGCTCGACGGTGCGGCCCGGCAGGCCGTCGAGGACGTGGTGGACCTCTATGCCGCCCGCGTCGACGCGGCGGTCCCCGGCTCGCGGGTCGAGGCCCTGCCGGACGGTCAGGTGCGGGTCACGGTCCCCGGCCGGGCACCGGTCGTCGCCGACCTGTCAGGGGTCGCCCAGTCGCTCGCCGGCCGGCTGCACCCGGAGCAGCTGCGCACGGCGCTCACCGAGTGGCTCGACACGTCCGTGGCGGACGGGCTCGACCGTGCCGCGCCGGTCGACCGGCTCGCCGGCGGCGCCCGCGGCCCGGAGCAGATCCCGGCGATCGCCGACTCGGTGCAGCGGGGCCTGCCCGCGGACGCCCGGTGGAGCGTGTCGGCCGGTGCCGACCACGTCGTGGTCCAGCCGGAGAAGGGCCGGCCGATCGTCTTCCGGACCGCCGCCGAACCCGTGCCGCGCGCCGGTGAGCTGCCGGCGGCCGAGCCTTCGACGCCGGTGCGCACGGCCGCGACCGTGGCGGGGAAACCGGCCGTCGAGGTCGTCGTGCCGGAGTCGGTGCTGCACGACCCGGCCCGGCTCGACAGGTTCACCGCACGCGCCCTCGAGGCGCACGCCGTCGACGTCGCCGGCACCCGCAGCAAGGTCAGCGGGTTCGTCAACCGGCTCCTGGGCCAGGACAGCGAGCAGGCCGGCGCGCTGCGGCCGGAAGGCCGGGCGTTCAAGCTCAACGGTGACGACAGGCAGCTGCTCGCCCAGCTGAAGGTGCTGTCCGAGGCGCTCGAACAGGCCCCGCCGGGGCAGCGCGGCGTCATCGGCCGCGAGATCCTCGAGCTGGACCGGCAGATGTTCAAGCGGCCGGGGCAGTCCGGCGCATATGTGCAGTACAACCTCGCCGAGGACGCCCTGCCCGGCATCCACGAGACCATCGAAGGGGTCCGGCGCACCTACGGCACCCAGCATCTGGAGCCGCCCGCGTTCGTGCCCGGCACGCGGCCCGGCCCGGAGCTGGCAGGCCTGCCCGACCTTCCGCGCTCCCCGGAGCTGACCGGGGCGCTCATCGAGGCGGCCGACGGCGGCCGGACCTGGGTCAGCACCCCGCCGCCGGAGGTCGTGGCGCGCGCCGGCCGGTTCGACTCGCACGCCGTCGACGCGCTCACCGGCCACGTCCGGGGGCTGCTGCAGGCCGCCGCCGACCCCGCCTACTGGACCGACGGCCGGCCGCCGCGGATCGAGCTGCGCGCGCCCGACGGCATCGAGCTGCAACTGGCCCGGCGGCTCGAACACGTCCGCGAGCCTGTCGACACCGCGCTGTTCACCGACGCGGCCGGCAACCCGGTGCCGGTGCCGCGGGTCGAGGTCACCGGTCCGCGCACGCACGACTCGCTGCCGGCGATGCGGCTGGCGGAGGAGATCCGCCTCCAGGACGCCCGCGACCGCGTGTCGTACTTCGACGCACAGACCCGCGCGTCGATGGAGATCCACCTGCGTGACGGGCTGTGGTACGACGCCGAAGGGGTCCCGCTGGACGGGCTGTACCACTTCGTCGTGGAGCCCGGCACGCTGCGGACCTACGCGCTGCACGAGTCGCAGATGGGCCGGCTCAACGCGAAGCACGCGTCGTTCCTCGCCGGTGGCGACACCCTGTCGGCCGGTGAGTTCGTCGCCGTCAACGGCCGCCAGGTGTCGGTGAGCGGCCGCAGCGGGCACTACGTCCCGACCGTCGACCACGCCTGGATGCTGGCGGAGAAGGCCCGCGAGGGCGGTGCCGACGTCAGCATGTTCGACGTCGAGTCCGGTGCCAGCGACAGCAGCCGCTACAGCCGGCTGCGCGGCGAGCAGGCGTTCACGGCGGCCGTCGGCGAGATCGCCAGGCCCGGTGAGATCCCCGGCGTCGCGCGGGTCGACCGCGTCACCACGAGCCCCGCCGCCCGGCAGGACGCACTCGGGGTTCCCGGTGCGGTGCTGCGGGTGACGACGACCCGCGGCGTCACGTTCGACGTCGACGTGTCCAACGTGCACAACCTGCTGTCGACGAAACGCCCGGCCGGTGAGGACGCGCTGTCGTTCGACTCCGACCGGCAGGTGTTCACCGGCGACGACCAGCTCGCCTGGCTCGGCGCGGACCTGCTGCGCGCCCGGATCGAGCTCGGGATGGCCGAGACGGCCGGGCCGCCGCTGCCCACCCGGGACACCGGCGGATCGGCGGCGCCGGCCCGGGTCGAGCCGCTCCTGCCGGAGCTGCGGCAGCTGGTCGGTGAGCTGCTCGACGGCCGGATGCCGCCGGAGCGGGCCACGGCTGCCGTCACCGCTGTGCGGGCCGTCGGCGAGGGCCAGATCGACCGTGCCGCAGCCGCCGCCGGCGCCGACGGCACCCCGCTGAAGGCGATGCGGGCCGAGGTCCTCGCGCGCTACCCGGCCGTCGTCGACCCGCTGGTCGCCGCTCGGCTGCAGGCGGAGGGCCCGTCGCTGCTGGCTGCTGCCCGGTCGCCGGAGCAGCTCTACGACATGCTCCGCGAGGAGAGCACCCGGATCGGCAGGTCGTCCCCGTCGGGGGTGTCCGGGCTGACCGTGCCCGAGGCCGCCCGCGTCGTCGACGGCCTCGACGCCACGGCGGGCGCACCCGGCCGCGGGCACGCCGGCTCGCAGGTCGACGCATGGCTGGAGACACCGCAGGGGCGTGCCTACCACGAGGCCCGCACCGCGCTGGACGTGACGACGCAGGTGCCGTGGCGCGAGCCGGCCGACAGCGCCAGGTTCGGCCCGCCGGAGCAGGCACAGCGACCCGCCGCCGGCCTGCCCGAGCCGATCCGGGCGGCGCTGGAGCGGTACCCCACCACGGCCGGGCGCAACGTCGACACCTACATCGGTCACGACGGCCGCATCGGCACCCGCGACGAGCGGGCCGACGCGCTGCGGATCCGGGCGGCGATGCGCCCGGCCGGCGCGGACCTGCTGCTGCACGCGGCCGTGTCGCCGGCCGCCCTCGGCCTGCCCGACGTCACCGGGCTCGCCGGGATGGTCGGTGCGACCGTCACGCACAAGGGGTTCCTGCCCGCGTCGGCGCACACACCGCAGCAGTTCGAGCGGATCCGGCTGGTGATCGAGGCGCCGGCACAGACCCGGCTGACCGGGATCGGTGAGCTGACCGACGGGCCGGCCGACGCCGGCGTGCTGCTGGCCGCCGGGACCCGGCTGCGGCTCCTCGGCATCGAGCAGACCGGCGTCGACGTGTTCACCGTCCGCGCCCGGGTCGTCGGGCAGCACGACCCGGCGGCGCTGGCCACACCGCTGCTCGGCCACGACCGGATCGACTGGGCCGACACCCCCGGCGACCGCCCGCCGCAGCGGCCGGTGACCGCGACCGTCGTGCACGGCACGCGCTCGGAGGCCGACCGCCTTCCCGGGCCGGACCCCGCCCGGGTCGCCGGGTCGTTCTGGGAACGCGTCCAGCCGACCGGGCTGCACCGACTGAGCGACTCCGTCGTCCGGGAGGTCCGCCCGGTCCAGGTGCACACCGGCCCGGACGGCACCGTCGTCGCCGCCGACGTCGAGGTGCACCGCTGGACGGGCGAGCCGCTGCGGATGCGGGTCACCGCCGGTGACGTCGGCGACCTGCGGGCCCGCACGGAGGTGGCCGAGGGCGCCCCGGCGCGGGAGCCGGACGCGACCGTCGTGCTGTCGGACCGGCACGCCGACAGCCCCGACCTGCTCGGCACCTTCACCCACGAGACGTGGGAGGTCGACGCCCGGCTGAACCGCCGCGGGTGGTGGGGACCGGCCGGCGCGGACCCGCGACCCGACGTGCTGACCGACCGCCAGGGTGCACCCGCCGGCGACCGGCTCTCCGACCACGACCGCGGCGGCGTCGGCGACGTGCAGGAGCGCGTCGGGCGGATCGTCGCGGAGCAGAGCCCGGCGGAGCGGGCGGCGCTGATCGCCGACCTGCGGGCGCACCTGCGGCACCTCGGGCTCGACGGGCCGAACGCCCCGGCGCTGTGGCGGATGATCGACGCCGAGGTGCCCGCCGAGCGGCTGTCCCCGGCGCAGCAGCAGCTGTACCTGAACCTGCGCGAACCCGGCTGGGAGCACATCGCCGCCCTGCAACCCCCACCGTCCACTGTGGAACGCGGAGCGCCGCCGCCGCCCGAACCGGGGCCGACGCTGAAGGACCGGCTCCTCGGCCGGACCCCGCTGACCGGCCCGGAACGGGCCGTCCTCTCCGAGCTCACCACGGAGCTGCACGGCCGCGCCGCCGACGCCGCTGCCGACGCGCGGATCGGGCAGTTGCTGGACCGTCTCGGCCCCGGGTCCGCCGCCCGTGTCGTCGACCGGCTCCCCGCGGACCTGGCCGCGGCGGCCCGCGAGGTGGCCGACCCGGGTGCGCCGTGGCGCGCCGAGGCGGCGCAGCGGCGGCACGCGGAGGTGCAGGCCGCCGTCAACGGGGCGCTGCCGGAGCTGACGGCGGCGGGTCTTGTCGACCACGCCCGTCCGCACCCCGGCGGCGACGCCGTGATCGAGGTCCGCACCGCCGGTGGCGAGACGGTGACGCTGCCGGTGCACGAGCCCTTCGCGGCACTCACCGACCGGGCCGCCGGGCCGGCCGGTGAGCCGCTGCGCGTGCGTGCCGCGGCGGACCTTGCCGCGCACGTCGTCACCGCCCTCGGCGACCGGCTCGGCGTGCTCTGGGCCGGTGACGCCGACCTCGCCGCCGCCCGGGTCCTCACCCGCGGCCACGACGCGGCCCCGGCCGAGCTGCGGGAGGTGTGGCGCACCGCCCTGCTCGACCGGCTGTCCACATTGGACGCCACGCAGCTCGACGCGCTGCGCGGCGAGCCGCTGCCCGACGGCGTCGCCGGGCCGCTGCACGGCCTGCTCGCCGAGGCGATCCTCGCCGAGACGTGGCCGCTGCTCGTCGGCCCCGACCCGGCCGCGCTCGCCGCCGGCGTCGCGCCGGGCCCGGCCGCCGGGTCGCTGCACCTGACAGGTCACGACGGTCAGGTCCGGCAGCTGCCGGCCGAGGACGTCGCGGCACTGCGCGACTGGCTGCGCTCCAGGCTCACCGACGGCGCCGACGCCGCGCTGCTGCGGGCCGAGGCCGCGGCGATCCTGGGCGCGGAGACCGACGTCTACGGCCGGGGCGGGCGCACCCGCGCCGAAGGTACCCTGACCGCCCTGAGCCGCCTGCCGGACACCGTCGCCGAGCAGGCCCGTGCCGTCGCGGAGCGGGTCGTCGCGGACAACCCCGCCGACGCGTGGCGCCGCGAGGTGCTGCCACCCGCCGCGCAGGAGCTGGCCGGTCACGCCCGCGACGCGGTGCAGGCGGCCCGTGCCGCCGGCCGGACCGGTGACGGAGCCGACGCGTACGCGCCGCTGCGCACAGGGCAGGTCGCCGAGCAGGTGCGGGTCGCTGCGGGTGCACCCACCGCAGAAACCGTCACGGAACTCACCGGCACACTGGACCGGGCCGCGAAGGCCCTCGACGAGCGGGTCACCGCCCGGATCGAGGCCGCGCTGAAGGCCGAGGAGACCGCCACGGCGAAGGCGGCCGACCGCGACGCGGAGCAGGACCGGACCGACCGCAGCTCCGACGCCCGCGCCGAACGGGCCGGCGTCGAGGCCCGGCAGGCGGCCGACGTGGCCGCCCGGCACTACGCTGCGGCCGAACGGTTCTGGGCGGCCCGCGACGCCGCGACCGCCGCCCGCGACGCGTTCGAGCTCGTCCGGCTGGAGCTCGCCGAGCCCGATCCGGCGCGGCTGCGCGGATACGTCGACGCCGCCACGGCCGCGTTCGAGACCTACCGGCAGGCGGTGGCGGCGACCCAGCCGCTGCACGAGGTCCTGACGGCGGGCGTGCCCGGCGGCCGGATGCCGCACCTGGACGCGGTGACCGACACCGTCAACGCGCTGCTCGACGCCGCCGACGTCGACGTCGCCCTGCGACCCGACGAGGCCGACCGGATCCTGCAGTCGGTGTGGCGGCAGGCCGGCGGCGAGGACGGGGCCGTGTTCCCGGTCGGCATGGGCGCCGCCGAGGTCCGCGTCCGGTTCCACCCGGGCGACGCGGTCGAGGTGCCCCGCCCGCCGACCCGCTCGTCGGAGGTGATCACCGGGCACATGCCGCAGGCGACCGCCGGCCGGACCCTCGGCGCGGCCCTGAACCGCAACGCCGGCCCTGCGGTGGCGTTCCCGGTCGCCGCGGCCCTCGACGCGGCCATCGCCGACGGTGCCCCCGGCGCGCTCGGCGTGGTCAAGGAGATCGCCCGGCACGCCACCCTGAACGTCGGCGGCGAGTTGCGCCGGCAGTTCTCCGTGCAGGGGTCCGGCAACGACTTCAGCCTCACCGGCGCCGTCGCGGACAACCGTGGCGAGTCGGCGCTGTTCGACGTCGACGGCCACTGGACCGTCCAGGTCCGGCCCGGCCGCCCCGGCGCGGTCTGGACCGACCCGGTCCCCGTCGGTGACCGCGCCACCGGGCCGGCCACTGGGCCGGCCACTGGGCTGCAGCTGTGGGTGCCGCACCCCTACACCGAGCCGGCGCTGCCACAGACGGCGACGGACACGCTGCCGGCCGGGCGGCCGCGGGCGGAGCAGTTCCCGGAGCACGTCGTCACCGGGCTCACCGGCCTGGAACGGCTCAACGACACCGTCGTCGGCATGCTGCCGGAGCAGTACCGCCACGTCGGCGGGCCGATCCGCCAGCAGGTCCGCACCTTCGTCGTCGAGGAGCTGCCGGGACTGCTCGCCGACGCGATCAACGACCCGGCCGGGGTGCAGCGGCCGATCACCGACGGCGGGCGGGTCGTCGCGACCGTCACCGTGCACACCCGGGTCGTGCCCGGCTCGGCCGAGCTCATCGGCACCGCGAGCGACAAGTACCACCAGGAGCGGCTGCGCATCGCGTTCTCCGGCGCCTCGGGGTCGGTGACCATCGGCGGCTCCCGGCAGGCGGACCTCACGGCCGGGCCGCGCACCGACGCCGGTGAGCTGCCGTTCGGCACCACCGGGCTGCAGGGCACCGTATCGACCGGGTCGAGCGCGCGCGACGGGATCAGCGCCGGCGGCACCGCCATCCACCCGAGCGTGCAGCGCTACTCCGGGCACACCCAGGGCTACCGGCTGAGCGTCGTGCACGACGTCACGGTCGAGCCGTCCGGGTGGGAACCGTCGCGGCCCGACATGCTGACCCGCTCGGTGGAGAGCACCGGGCTGTTCCGGATGCCGGAGCCGGAGGCGTACCGCTACGGCCTGCCCGTCGACAAGGCCGCTGTCGAGCACCGGCCCGACGGCAGCGTCGTCCTGCGCGACGACCCGGAGACCGGCGCGCCGCCGAACAGGGCGGGGCGTCTCCCGGACTGGATCGGCCGGCACGGCATGGACGGTGCCGGGCCCGCCCTCGTGCAGCGCCTGACCGGGGCCGACGCGCTGCGC
Organism: Dactylosporangium cerinum; assembly: GCF_042653625.1. Taxonomy (NCBI): domain Bacteria; kingdom Bacillati; phylum Actinomycetota; class Actinomycetes; order Micromonosporales; family Micromonosporaceae; genus Dactylosporangium; species Dactylosporangium cerinum. The sequence continues at coordinate 134,712 of NZ_JBHSIU010000130.1, forward strand.
CTCGATGTCGCCGAGAAGCTTGCACAGGACAACCTGCTGCCGAGACCCGACGCCGACGGCAACCCGCGGCTGTCCGGGGACCCGCTGCGCCGGGCCGCCGAACAGGCGAACCTGCGGGCGCTGACCGAGATCTCCGCCGCCCGCCTCGAAGCCGCCTACGACCAGGCGGCGCAGGACGGCATCCTGATCAACCTGGTCCGGCAGCGGCCAGGTCTCGCACCCGACCACATCACGCTGCGGCTGCGGATCAAACAGGACTGGGACCGCGCCGAGCTGGTCGGGCACACCACCGCGGAGACCGTCGTCAACCTCGACATCGGCTCGTCGACGTTCGCGCGCACCGGCGGGCGGACCTCGACGCTGGCGGTCCGCGGCGAGGGCGTCGCCGACCTCACCCCCGGCGACGGTGTGGTCGTCCCCGGCGGGGCAGGGCTCGGCGGGGCCCGCACCGTGACCGGCAGCGCCGGCTGGCGCACCGGCGACACCGTCAACCAGGTGACCCTCGTCGAGGGCGGCCGGACCGCGATCTTCACCGTGCCGCACGTCCTCGAGGTCGTGCGGGTCGACGCTCACGGCGGGGGGAGCTTCGTCGCGTCGCGGGACGGCTCGGCGCGGGTGCTGTTCCCCGCCGACCTGCTGCCCCGCGCCGGTGCGCCGGTCCTGCCGCCCGCGCCGCGGACCGGACCCCCGACCTCGCCGGCGGCGCTGAGCTGGGCGACCGTGCTGCACCTCGACGCCGCCGGGGTGTGGGACGCCGTCACCCGGGTGCTGCCCGACGGCGCCCGGCCGGAGTCGGCCGCACACGCCCACCTGACGTCGTTCGCCAACGTGCGCAGCCTGGTGGCCAACCCGGAGTGGCTGCTCACCGGCCACCGCACCGACCTCGCCGTCGACCCGCGCGGCGTGACCCCGCTGCGGACCGGCCTGACCATCCAGGGCCGGGCCGGCGCGTCGCAGTTCGTCGGCGAGACCGACCTCGTCATCGGCGACATCAACTTCACGATGGTCGCCGACGCGGTCACGTTCGGCCGGCAGGTCGGCGGCGACGCGGGCGGCTCGCTGCGCGGCGGGCTCGACCTCGGTGCCGACACCGACGTCGCCGGCGAACCCGTCGGCGACGCCGCCGGCGGCCTGCGCGGCTCGCGCAGCTGGTTCAACGCCGAGTCGCACACCTCGACCCGCATCTACGGTCGTGAGCGGCTGCGGATCCACACCAGCGGCACCGAGAAGCAGTACGTCTACCGCATGCCCGTCGACCTGGAGATCACCGGCGTCGAGCACCACCCGAAGGCCCTCGGCGGCACCCGGACCGCGCACGAGAGCCTCCCGGCCCGCGACGTCGTCTACGCCATCCCGGAACGCGTCGCGCTGGAGCTCCACGTGGCCGGCGAGCACCCCGTCCCGGCCGACATGATCGCCGACGCGCTGCACCGCTACAGCACCGGGCACCTGACGCTGGACCGCAAGGTCGTCACCGGGCTCCTCGACCGGTACGGCACGCCGCCGGACCTGGCGACCGGCATCGCCTGGAAGCTCGGCGAGCAGTTCCCGGACGCGTCGGTGCCGAGGACGGTCACGGACCCGGCGGCCCGCATCAGCGCGATCATCCGCCAGGAGCAGGGACTGCCGGCGGTGCCGCCGGCGGAGGGTGCGCTGCGCCTCGCCGACCACCTCGGTCGGGCCCTCGGCCACAGCGTCCTGGAGCCCGCGATCCGCCTGTCGGCCCGCGACGGCCGGCCGGTCGAGCTGTTCCAGGAAGTCCTTGCCCGGGTCGAGCAGGTCGTGCCGGGCGCGGCGGAACGGCTGCCGGGGCTGTGGCAGGGGCTGTCCGGCAGCCTCGCCGGCAAGCGCTGGACGGGGCAGCTCGACAACATGCTGTCCCCGGAGGGGTTCACGGCCTCGTTCCCGGTGCCGTCCGGCCGGTTGTGGGTCGAGCACGTCACCGTCCGGATCACCGCCACGCTCGGCGGCGGCACGCCCATCGGCACCAGGCCGGACGTGCTGCCGATCCTGCAGGACTACGCGTACGCCCAGCATGAGCAGACCCGGGTGAGCGGCTACGGGTACGGCACCGGCGGCAGTGGGCACGGCACCGCCCTGGACACCCCGGAGGCCAGCGGCGGCACCAACCGCGGCTACACCAGGTCCGGCACCGTCGGCGGGCAGCGCACCGTCGTGCAGGGCCTCATGATTACCGACGGGGTCGTGCGGATGCGCCGGCCGATCGAGATCCACATCGAGGTGTCCCGGTCGGTGCCGCACCCGCTGAAGCAGCTGCCGCGGCGGATGGCCGACCTGGTCACCCGGCACGGCGCGTCGGACAGCTCCTTCGGCGTCGTCAGCGGCTCGCTGGTCCAGCTGGCCACCAAGGACCAGCTCGTGCCCCGCTCGTCGGCGGTCGTCGACGGCCCGGCCGACCCGCGGCAGCTGCCGATGCCGGACCGCTCCGTCGTCGAGACCGCCGACATCGGCAGGCTCCACGAGGTGATCAGCGACCGGCTCGCCGGCAAGGACATGCTGGGCCGCGCCGGGCTCGCCGTCCGCGACGCCGACCTGCGCAGGCAGCTGTCCGCGCTGGCGCACACCCCGGCCCTGGAACGCGTCGCCGGCCCCGGCGGGCACCCGTCGATCACGCTCAGCGACCCGGCCCGGGAGAACCGGATGGTCCAGGTGTGGGTCCGGGCCGAGCAGTCGCAGCTGCGCGTCACCGCCGAGATCGAGGTCGCCGAGATCCGCCGGGTCAACCGGTCGCAGCGCACCGTCGGCATCGGCGACGAACGGGCCCGGCTCGCCCTGACCGGCCGGACCCTCGCCGAGGACCAGAAGAGCCTCGGCGGGCTGAGCGAACGCTTCACCGGCGGCGCCGCGGCCACCGAGCAGACGTCCGCGCCGTCCGGTGCCCGCATGGAGACCAGCGACTTCCAGGAGAGCTCCGCCCGCACCGTCACCACCCGCGTCGACTACCACCTGACGTTCGTCGCCAAGACCGTCGGGCCCGGCGGGCGGGAGACGATCGAGGTGTCCGCGCAGATGCCGGACGCCGCCTCCGGCCAGGCGGTGCTCACCCTCTTCCAGCACGAGCTGGACGCCATCCGCGCCGGGCAGGAAGCCGGCGCCGGGACGAGCCCGCAGTGGCGGTTCGACCCGCGCGGCAGCACCGAGACGGCCCTCATCAAGCTCTCCACGACCGCGTCGCGGCACCCCGACGCCGCCGACCCGATCACCGCGGCGCTGCAGCTGGCCCAGGTCCGCCGCGCGGACGTGCTGCTGGACGTCACCGAGGCCGACGGAACCGTCCGCCGCTACCGGGCCGCCCCCGACGGCACGCTGCAGACCGACTTCCCCGACACCGGCTTCGCGACCGCCCGGGCGAGCGTCGACCCGGCGCTCGTCGAGCAGGCCCACCGGCACGGCCTGAACCTGCGGGAGGAGTTCCAGCAGTGGGCCCGCCACCCGGACGGGCACCGCACGTTCAGCGACGCGATCCGGGCCGCGCTCACCGACCCCGCCGCCGAGCTGCGCGGGATCGACTCGGAGCTCGGCGGCTGGGCGCCGCGCCCCGCCGATCCGTCGCGGCCGACCGCCGCGCAGATCCCCGGCGACGTGCGCACCTCGGTCGACGCCGTCGCGGCCGGCCTGCCGCGCAGCGACCCGCGCCTGGGTGACCTGCAGGTCATCCGCGCCGCCGCCGACAACGTCGAGGACCTGGCCGCCGCCGCCCGGCACAGCGGCGACCTCACGCCGCTCAAGGAGGCCCTGCGGGACCTCAGCGACCGGATCCGCGCCTTCGGCGACGAGCTCGCCGACCCGCTCGACCCGGCCGGGCTTGCCCGGCGGGTGTTCGGCGTCGACCCGGCCACGCACCGGTTCCACGTGCTCGACCAGGCGGTCGCGGTCGTGCTCGCGGAGAAGGTCCTCGGCCCGCGCTTCGCCGCCCGCTACGCCGAGGAGCTGTCCCGGGCGGTGCCGATGGACGGCGAGCACGCCGCCGCGGTGCTCGGCGAACGGGGCAGGCGGGTCGCGGCCGCGATGCTGGAGCAGGTCGCGCCGGGCGTGCACCGCTACGCCGGCTACAGCGAACGGGCCGGTGCGGTGTTCCTGCGGCCGGGCACGCCGTTCGTGGAGGCGGCGGCGAGCGTCGTGCACGAGACCGAGCACGCGATGCAGCCGAGCCGCGAGGCCCAGCGCCGGGCGGCCTTCGAGGGCCTCGCCGACAACGCCACCGCCGCCGACCAGGAGGCCGCACTCGCCAAGGTCACCATCGACCGCGAGCGGCCCGCCCACGAGCGGCAGCGCGACTTCCTGCTCGGCCTGGAGCGGCTCACCTCCGCCGACAACGCCGAGCTGGCGCCGCGGGCCCGCTGGCTGACCGACGGCTCCGACCTCGACGCCGGGCTTGCCGCGCGATACCTGCACCCCGAGCCCAACGGCCCGGAGCTGATCAGTGCCGTGTTCGGCCCGGACCGCATCACCCCGGCCGACCTGTTCTGGCACGAGCTCAGCGACCGGGTCGCCGAGGTCGCCGAACGGCGCGGCACGACGGCTGAACAGGAGCTGCGCCAGTTCGTCCTGCAACGGGTGATGGCCCGGGTGTTCACCACCCACCCGGAGCACTGGATGATCAAGGGCGGGCAGACGCTGCTGGCCCGTTGGCCGGATGCCCGGGTCACCAGCGACATCGACCTCGTCGGTCACACCGGCGCGTCCCGTGCCGAAATGGTGCGCCAGTACACCGAGGCCCTGCAGCGCAGCCTCGGCGACCACCTGACCTTCACGCAGACCTACGAGGCGCCGCTGCAGCACGGCATGGGTGCCCGGCTCAAGCACGACGCCTACTTCAACGGCCGGTTCGTCGCCGAGGTCAGCGTCGACCTGGCCCCGCCACGCAGCCGGCCGATGTGGGCACAGCCGGAGCTCGTCGACTTCCCCGAGCACATCATGCGCACCGGCGTGCCGGGGGAGAGCCCGCAGCTGCGGCTCATCTCGCTCACCGACACCCTCGCCCACAAGGTGTCCGGCATGTTCACCCAGGGCGTCAAGACCGCGCAGACCAAGTGCGGCGACTGCCTGCCCCGCACGGAGGGGACGTGGTCGTGCCAGACGGGGGACCTGCCGTATCGGGTGCAGGACCTCGTCGACACGATGTTGCTGGTCGTGAACCGCCCGTGGGACGCCGCCGCCGTGCAGCGGATGCTGCTCGAGGAGTTCACGTGGCGGATCGAGCAGGGCGAGCCGCTGCGGGTGCCGGCCAAGTTCTACATCCCGAACCCGGACTGGCACGCCGGCTATGCGGAGTTCGCGTCCGGCACGCCGGGCCTGCCGCTGCGGACCGTCGCCGAGGCCCTGCCGGTCGCGAAGGCGTTCCTCGACCCGCTGCTCAACCGCACCCGCGCGGCGACCGGCGTGTGGGACCCGGCGCGGCAGGTGTGGGCCGGTGCCGACCCGGTGCCCGCCGGCGAGGTGGCCGCCGCGGGCCGGCTGCGGGTCCTCGTCGTCGCACACGCCAGCGGCCGCAGCGCCGGGCTCGGCGGCCTGCCGGTCGCCAGCGGCGAGATCACCAGGGCGCTTGCCGCGCACCCCGGCGCCGAGGTCACCCTGCTCACCGTCGGCGAGACCGAACCGCACGGTGCCGCGGTGATCCGCTCCATCCCGCCGAACGAGGGCATGACCTCGCGTGAGCAGCTGTACGAGCTGAGCCGCCGCGAACAGCCCGACGCCGTCGAGGGCCTGCCACCGGCGAACAGCGACGCCTACGACGTGGTCGTCGGGCACTCCCGCTTCTCGAGCACCGCCGCCATGCAGATCCGCAACCGGTGGTACCCGTCGGCCGCGCTCGTCGACGTGCTGCACATGCCGATCGAGCGGTACGCGCAGATCCAGGGCCGGGCCGTACTCGGCGCCGAGTACGCCCGCCGCGAGGCTGTCGTCGTGCGCAACAGCGACCTCGTCGTCGGTGTCGGCCCGCTGCTGACCGCCGAGGCCCGCCACCTCGCCGAGGGCGCGATCCGGCCGCCGAACTTCCACGAGCTCATCCCCGGTATCGAGCTGCTCGGCGACGTGAGCGGGCCGCCGCCGGGCGAGCGGATGCACCTGCTCTTCACCGGCCGGGCATCGGATCCGGTCAAGGGCTACACCGACATGATCGCCACCGTCGCCGAGCTCGACCGCCGGGGGATCGCCGTGCAGGTGCGGGTCCGCGGTGTCCAGCCCGACGAGCTGGCGGCCCTGCAGGCCGAGGCGGACGCCGCCGTCGGCCGCCCGGGCGTCGTGGAGCTGCTGCCCTACACCACCGACCGCGGTGAGCTGCTGCAGGACCTGCAGTGGGCACACGCGGCCGTCATGCCGTCGAAGGTGGAGGGGTACGGGCTGTCCGGCGCCGAAGCGGCAGCGCACGGCCTGCCGGTGCTCGTCACCGCCGAGAGCGGGTTCGGGCAGTTCCTGGCCGACTCCGGCCGGATCCCGGGTACCGCCGGCACGGCGGCGGTCGTGCCGGACACCGGGCTCGCGGGCAACCAGCCGGCGCGGGCCGCGGTGTGGGCCGACGCGGTCGCCGAGCTGCGCCGCGACTACGTCCAGCGGCGCGTCGAGGCGGGCCGGCTGCAGACCACCCTGGCCGAGTACACCTGGCAGGACGCGGCCACCGGGCTGGCACAGGCGATCGTGGAGGCGACACCGGGCGCGACCCGCGACACGGTGCAGGGCCCGGGCGGCGCGGTCCGGCCGTACACACCCGGCACTGGTCCCGGTGTGGTGACCGGGCCGGCAGCGGGAGGCGTGGCCGGGGCGGCGCCGGCCGGTCCGCAGCCGGGCGTCATGACCGGGCCGGGGACGGGTGCCGGGACCGCTGCCGGTGAGCCGGGGGCCGGTGCAGCCGGTGGGGTCGGCGGACCCGGTCGCTCCGTGGATCCGGGCCGCGGCACGGATGGCGGGCGGCGTGGCGACGAGCGCGGGCCGGGGCCGGCGGCATGATGGACGTGGGCGGAGATGGGCGGGGCATGACGGTCGAGCGGGCGTTCGAGGCGGTCACGGCGGTGGCGGGCCGGCAGGGCGGGCTGGTGACGGCCGCGCAGCTGGAACGTGCCGGCGTCGACCCCGCCACGCGCGCCGAGCTGTACCGCCGGATGCTGCTGAGCCGGGTCGACTGGGACGTGTTCGAGGTCCGCGGCAGCCCGACCCCGCCGATCGACGCACATCCCTACGCGGCGTGGCTGGCGCTGCGCCCGGCCGTCTTCGCCTGGGAACGCCCCGGCGCCGGCGGCGAGGTGACCGCCGACGCGGTGCTGTCGCACGAGGCCGCGGCCCGGGCGTGGCGGCTCGGTGCGCCGAGTCTCGGCCGGGTCAGCTTCATCGCACCGGAGCCGCTGCCCGCGCCGCGCGCGACCCGGGTGCTGGTCGAGACGCTGCGCCCGGACGAGGTGACCGTCCGTGGCAGGCTCCCGGTCACCGTCGCGCACCGCACGGTCCTGGACCTCGTCCGCGGTCACATGGACCACCTGGAGCTGCGCCGGGTCATCACCGACGCGGTCCGGCTCGACCTGGTCGACCTCGCCGAGCTGCACCGGGATCTCGTGCCGCTCGCCGCCGAGCACTTCTTCTTCCCCACCGAGGGCCCGGAGTTCGCCCACTGGTTCCTGCCCGAGCTCGACGGCGCCGCCCTGTCGCCGCGCAACGCCCGCGCACTCGCGGCGCTGCTGCGCCCCGGCAGCCCCGGCAGCCCTGACGGCCCCGCAGGGTGATCTGACGTGCAGGAGCGCTACGAACGGGTGTACTCCGCGGCGGCGCGGATGCTGACCGAGCACGCCCCGGCAGCCGGCCGTGCGCACTGGCCGCAGGAGCGCCGCAGGCGCTGGTCGGAGCTGGAGATGCTGCTGACCGCACTGCCGCGCACGACGCTGCCGGGCACCGCCGACCCGGCCTGGCAGCTGGCGTCCACAGTGGACGAGGACGGCCGCCCGGTCGGGATCGCGGACGCGGTCCGGGCGTGGGAGCAGCGGATCACCGCGGCGGCGCCGCCCGCCCCGGGCACGGTCGTGGCGATGCCGGGGCTGTGGCACACGCTCGCCGGAGGGCTGCTGCGTGAGCTCACCGGCCGCCTCGCCCCTGGCCGGCCGGCCGTGACGGTCGGTGCTGCCGGAGGTGAGCTGAGCGCTGTCGCGGCACAGTTCGCCGCCGCGTTGCGCACCGCGGTCAGCGGCGCCCCGCACCCACCCCGGCCGCGCCCGTCGCTGCGCGGACCGCAGCCGCTCGCGGCCGGCCTGCCGATGCCGGCTGCCGCCGATCGCCTCGAAGCGGCCGCGCGGCTCGCCGCGGCGGCCACACCGAGCCCGCGGGAGCTGGCCGGCGGCACCGACTTCAGCGTCCGGTTCGACGCGGCGGACGCGGCCGCGCAGCTGCTCGGTGGCCTCTACCGCAGCGCCGGCCCGGACTGGCGGGAACGCGCCGAAGGGCTGCGCCCGGCCGAGCATCTGGTGTCGTTCGTCCGCTTCGACGGTGACGTCCCGCGCCCCGTCGGCCTCGCCGAGCACGCCGCCGGCATCCGGGACCACCTGCGGGACCTGCGCGGGCCGTGGCGGCCGGGCCCGGACGACCCGGTGCCGCGGTGGTCGCCGCAGCGGGCCTGGGTGGTGCTGCCGGACGTGGTGGCGACCGTCACCGCGGACCTGCTCGACGAGCTGGCAGTGCGGCTGCGGCCGGGCCGCCAGGTCGGCACCGTGCGGTTCGACACCGAACCGCTGGGGCAGTTCATGCAGCGGCGCCTGCTGGACGCCGCGATCCGTGACTGGACGGAGGACGACTGGTGACGATCGGTGCTGACCGGCTCGTCGAGTTCGCCAGGCGGCACGTGCTGCGCGACGACGAGACGATCGAGTGGATGAAGGCCGTCGGCGACGGCACCGACACGCCGGTCGTGGCCCTGTCGACGGCGGAGCGCGGGCTGTCGGTGCGGGTCGTGCGCGGGCTGCTGCAGGCCGAGCGGGCGTCCTTCGTCGCGGCGGTCGTCGCCGTCACCCGCGAGGACGAGGACTTCGACGGCCCGCCGCCGCGGGAGTATCTGCTCATGCGGCACGACGGCACCGCGGTCCGCCTCGCCGACGCCGGTGCGGTCGCCGCGCTGGGGGAGCGGGTGCGCTCCGGTGACCTGCCGCCGGCGGCGTATGCGGAGCTGCTCGTGCACGGGCAGTGGCCGGGCAGCTGGGCGAAGGAGGTCGTCGGCGACCCGGTCGCGTGGCGCCGCAGATATCCGGCCGGTGCGCCGCTGCCGGACGTCGAACCGCTGTCGGTGCGACTGACCGGCGGCACGATGACGCTGACGTTCGCCGCGGCCCGGCAGGTGCCGGACCTGTCCGGGCGGTTCACGCTGGACGTGTCGGCGTGGTCGGTGTCGGTGCCTCCCGACGCCCCGGCCACCTGGCAGGTGCGGACCGTCGCCGAGTCCGTGCCGGTCTAGAGGCCGGTCTAGAGGGAGGTTGCGTTGCTGGTCGCGCGGTCGGTGACCGAGTGCCATCTGTACATGGCCCTGCACCCGTGTGAGGGTTGCGGCGAGTGGGACTTCCCGTGGTCGCGGCACGACCGCGGGCCTGGTCCGCGGTCGGCCTACGAAGGGCCCTGCCCGTCGTGCGGCGCGTCCCGCCGGTTCGAGTTCGTGATCGCGCCGGATGCGGTGCCGCCGCCGGCCTACGGGGGACCAGAGCCGTCCCGGATCATCGACCCGGGCGAGTTCCTGGCGATGAGCGAACGGGCGGCCCGGCACGCGGCCGTCCCTGCGGACGCGTCCGGGCCTCGCCGCGAAGACGCGCGCACCGCCGCCTCCGACGCGCTCGCCGCCGTGGAGGAGGTGCTGAAGTTCGTGCCGCCGGACGCGTCCGCGGTGCCGGCTTCGGCGTTCACGTCGGAGCCGGGACGGGCCTGGTACGCCGCGGATCCGGCCGCCTTCACCCGCGAACGCCTGCAGGCGCGCATCGAGGCGTGCCGGCAGGCGCTGCTGGCCCTGACGGCCTGACCGCCCGATTGTGCGGTCAGCGGGTGGCGAAGCCGTCGGAGAGCTCCCGGTATGTCCGCTGGACCGCTTCGAGCCGGATCTTGCGGAACCTGCCCGGCTCGGCGTCGTACACCGACCGCCCGCGCTCGGTCCACAGCGCGTGGACGGGGACGGCGTCGGCGCCCGGCGGGACGAACTTGATCGCCTCGCCGACGGCGGCGGCCGCGATCCGCAGGTCGATCAACGCCTGCCGGCGCTGCTCGACGGCCATCGCCTCGTCCGGCTCGGCGGGCGTGTTGCGGATGATGAGGTCGGCCACCCACAGCCACTCACCCGCGTCGATGATCTCCGACGCGCCGCCGTCAACGCCGAAGGCCGGCTCCTCCTCGTCGGGGAGCGTCACCTGCTCCGGCAGGCGGAACGTGAACTCCCGCTCGGTGCCGCAGCGCGGGCACGGCCCCGCATATCGGCTGGCGAGGTCGTCACCGACGACCACGACGGAGCTCGGCGGGGTGAAGCGGGTCTCGCCGCACGTCTCACACGGGTGCAACTCGATGAACAGGTGTGCCTCGACGTTCGTGCGTGCCAGTCGCAGGACCATGCCGACGACCTTACCCACGCTACGCTTGCCCACGGCAGTCGACGGGCGGACGCGAGGCAGACGATGGTCACTGGTGCGGTGTTGCTGGATCTCCTGAGACGGTTCGTGTTCTTCGACGACGAGACCGTCGTGTGGAGCAAGGACTACGCGCCGCATCCCGCACTCGCCGTCGAGACCAGCGACCGGCTGTTCAACGTCCGGGTCGTGCCCGACCTGCTGCGCGTCGGTGCGGCACCGTGGGTCGAAGCGCTCGTCGTGGCGATCCGCGAGGACCAGGAGGTCGAGGGCCCGGCGCCGCAGGACGTCTTCCTGCTGCGCACCGACGGCGAGGCCCTGCACCTGCGTGACCCGGGCACCGTCGCCGCGCTCGGTGCGCTCGTCGTCACCGGCGACCTCGACCCGGTGGCGTATGCGGAGGTGCTCGCCTCGTGCCAGTGGCCGGGCGGCTGGTTCAAACAGGTCGTGACCGATCCGGCCGCGTGGCGCGGCGAGCATCCGCCGGAGGCGGACCTGCCGCAGGTGGAAGCGCCGCAGGTGCAGGACACGGATGACGCGACGCGGCTGACGTTCTTCGCGTCCCGGCAGACCACCGAGGTCGTCGGTGGCAGGCCGGTGCTCGACGTGAGCCGGTGGACCGTCCGGATCCCGAAGACTCCCCACGGCGCGCCCGCGGCGTGGGACTGTGCGGCGGTGGCCGACGCCGTGCCGCTGGCGCCGCCGTGGTGACGAACGGAGACGCCATGGGGCAGTTCGTCCTCGCCGGGGAGGCCGGCGGTGAACGCCTGGACGATCCGGGCCGCCGCCAGCGGTATCTGCGGTATCTGCGCGCCGGTGCGCCCGTCGGCGGCGGCTACCGCACCGACGGCCATTGGATCTGGGCACCGGCCCTGGCCGAGCGGCTGGAGCGCGAGCACCTGCTGCCCGAGCCGCCGTTCGCCGGGCACATCCTGCGCTACGGGTTCATGTGCCCGCCGGTCACCACGGCGACGGCCGATCAGGCCAGGGCCGCCCTGGCGCAGCTGCTGCGAGGCTGACGGGTCAGCGGGATGCTGACGGCGCGGGCGAGCCGGGCTTCGGTGTCGTGACGGTGCCGGTGAGCTTCGCCTCGCACCGCGGACTCAGCGAGTGCTGCTGGGCGACGATCGAGCCGTCGACCGACAGGATGCACTGCAGCTGCGGGATCTGCGCGCCGATCACGGTGTCGCCGTCCGGGGCGGCGTTGCCGCCGAGGACCACGATCGTGACGTCCGGATACACCACGTTGACCTGCTTCGTCCAGGTCGACTGCGGGGTTTCGACCGACACCGACGCGCCCCGATCGTCGGTGTAGGCGCCGACGATCTTCAATCCGGGGCCGCCGGAGTGGAACAGCTCGTAGGTCACCGTGTGGGTCACCTTCGCCGCAGGCGGGCTCCCCGCCGGTGTGCTGCAGCCGCTCAGTGCACCCGCCGCCACCAGCAGCACGGCGACCGGTGGTCCGACCCGTAGCATGCGTGAACTCCCCGTGGTAGCCGACGACCGACCGCGGTAGCTTAACCTCGATGCCTCCTGACGGGGAAGGAGCGGTCGATGATCGCCGGTGGCCGGCATGCGTTCCAGGTGCTGCACCCGGGCTCACCCATGCTGCGGGTGCGCTACCGGGCGGGGATCGTCGTGGACGCGCACGGATTCCCCGACTGGGTCCCGTATGCGCGGGCCGTCGTGCAGCTGCCACCGGTCCGTGACGACCTCGGCGCCCATGCCAACCGTGTCGTGGACGTGCTCGCCGCCAACCGTGTGGTCGCCGGCACCGACCCGCTCCATGAGGACGCCCCGGCCGGCGGTGGACCGGCCGGCTGGACATGGGCGCACCTGCCGGTCGTCACACCCGGCGCGCCGCGGCGGGCCGCGCTGGTGCCGATCGAGCTGCACGGCGCGCACCGGCACCTCGGCGGCGTGAGCACCGCCCGCACCGCCCGGACCCGCGGCTATCTCGGCGAGCCGGGCCGGTGGCCGGTGCCGAGCCGGGTCGAGGCGACCGTCGCCGAGGACGCGCTCACGAAGGTGGAGGAGCACCTCGGCCGTGCGTTGCCGGCGGACTACCGTCAGTATCTGCGCGACAGCAACGGCGGCGGCCCGCACGTCGCGGTCGTGCACGTCGGTCTCGGGTTCGTCGCCGACCAGCCGATGTTCGGCGTGGCCCGGCCCGACGCGCTGCAGGACCTGCTCTACGCCAACGCCTGGTTCGGTGACCGGTTCACCGCCGACTACGTCGCGGCCGGCTACGTCCAGGGCGGGCTGATCGCGGTGAAGGTGCGCGGCGAGGCAACCGGCTCCGTGTGGTGGTTCGACGACGACGACCCGCGGGCCAAGGACGACGACACCGCCGAAGACGTGTGCGAGCGGCTGCTGCACCACTGCGCCGACGACTTCAAGGTTTTCTGGCAGATGCTGTGCGAGCCGCCGGAGCCGCTGCGGGCAGCGGCCGCGGCTGCCGACGTGATACAGCTGCACCCGGACCGGATGGGCGCGGCGCTGCCGGCCGCGAAACGCCCCACCGGCCCGCAACCGGCGAGCGGAGGAGCGACCCGATGACCGACCCCGCCCCCGACCAGCAGCCTCCGCAGTGGGAGCCGGCGAACGAGACCGAGCGCGCCCTCGCCGAGGCCCTCGCCGACGGCGACCAGCAGGCGTTCTTCGGCATCATCGCCTCCGCCGAGCTCTACCTGCCGCAGGTCGGCCAGGACGAGACCGAGGAGCAGACGTTCATCACCGCGGAGCTGTTCGGTCAGACCGTCCTGGTGGTCTACACGTCGCTGGAAGGACTGACGGCCTCGGTCGCCGGGGTCGCCGACGCATACTCGGTCACCACCTACCAGGAGCTGCTCGAGCGGTGGCCGCAGCCGGATTGGCGGCTGGCGGTCAACCCGGGCTATCCGATCGACGCGTATCTGCCCGTGGAGGCGGTCGGGGCGGCGGCGGAGGGCGACGTCAAGCTGCCGACCGCCGCCCAGGTCATCGTCGCCGGGTTCGCCGAGGACGAGCAGGCCACGCAGGTCTTCGACACCGACACGGTCCTGCGTGACGCCGCCGAGCGCAACGATCCCGGCACCTACATCGACACCCTGCTCGACTCGACCGTCGTCGTGCCGACCGCGCACGCCGTCGAGGACCCCGAGCAGCTGCTCGACCAGCAGGACTGGTGGCGTCCCGCCGGGACGGAGCAGGAGCCGGTCCTGGAGGTCTTCACGTCGGAGGAGGCGTTCTTCGCGGCGTTCCCGATGGCCCGCACCGATTCCGCGACCGGCCGGGTGCACAGCGTGACGATGCCGTTCGTGCTGCTGCTCGGCGTGTGGCCGGAGGGCACCGCCCTGGCCGTCAACCCGCGCACCGACTTCGGGATCGAGCTGCCGGCGCAGGACGTGCAGGCGCTGCTGCTGTGGGAGCCTGAGGACCCCGCCGCGGGCACGACGACCACCACGGACGAGCGCGATGAGGTGTGGGTGCACGGTGGTCTATAGGATTGGCCGCGCTGGTCAGACTGGGGAGGCAGGCACGTGACGTCCGTCATCATCAAGCGTCCGCCGCGGCGTGCCGCGCCGCCGCTACCGACCGGGGACGTGCTGCTCGACCCGCCGCCGGAGGTGCCGAACGCGGCCGGCAAGACGTGGACCCGGATGCTGATGATCCTGCCGATGGCGGCCGGCGCCGTGGCGATGGGTCTCATGATGGGCGCCAGCGGCCGCTCGGGCCCGCTCGTCTACGTCGCCGGCGGTATGTACGGCGTCTCGATCCTCGGCATGATCGCCATGATGGCCACGCAGACCAACGGGCCGGGCAAGAAGGAGATGATCGAGGCCCGCCGGCAGTACATGCGGCGCCTCAGCCAGCTGCGCGCCCAGCTGCGCGACACGATCAAGAAGCAGCGCGAGGCCATCTACTACCGCCACCCCGACCCGTCGGTGCTGTGGTCGCTGGTCACCGGCGCCCGGCTGTGGGAACGCCGCCGTGGCGACGCCGACTTCAGCGTCGCCCGGATCGGCCTCGGCGCCCAGGAGGTCGCCACCCCGCTCATCCCGCCGCAGACCCGCCCCGTCGACGAGCTCGAGCCGTTGTGCGCGATGGCGCTGCGCAAGTTCGTCGGGACCTACACCGTCGTGCCCGACCTGCCGGTCGCGATCGCGCTGCGGGACTTCTCCCACGTCTACATCCGCGGCACCGACGAGCAGACCGTCCGTGACCTCGTCCGCGCGCTGCTGGCCCAGATGGTGACGTTCCACTCGCCCGACGACCTGCTGATCGGTGTCGCCGTCGCCGACGCGCAGGCACCGCAGTGGTCGTGGGTGAAGTGGCTGCCGCACGCCGCCCACCCCACCAAGGTCGACGCGGTCGGTGCGGTGCGGCTCTTCACGCCCGGCGTCACCGGCCTGGAGGCCATGCTCGACGACGTCCTGGCCAACCGGCCCCGCTTCGACCCCGCCGTCGCGCAGAACTTCGCCGGCCCGCACACCGTCGTCGTCATCGACGGCGGCTCCACCGCCGGGTCCGACCACCTCATGACCGACGGCGGTGTCGCCGGCGTCACCATCATCGACCTGTCCAACCCGCCGCCGCGGCTGCTCGACGACACGACCGTCGTGCTGGACATCGCGGCGGACGGCGCCGTCTCCGGCACCACCATGGACGGCACCATCCAGATCGGCAAGGCCGACAGGCTGCACCCCGGGGAGGCCGAGGTGCTCGCGCGGGAGCTCGCACCGCTGCGGCTGTCGGCGGCCTCCTTCGCCGAGTCGACCTCCGTCACCGTCGACCTCGGCCTCGCCGAGCTGCTCGAGCTCGGCGACCCGGCCGAGTTCGACCTCGCACAGGCGTGGGCCAGCCGGCCCAACCGCGACCGGCTGCGCGTGCCGATCGGCATGGGCGCCGACAACCGCCCGATCGAGCTCGACATCAAGGAGTCCGCGCAGGACGGCATGGGCCCGCACGGCCTGCTCGTCGGCGCCACCGGCTCCGGCAAGAGCGAGCTGCTGCGCACCCTCGTGCTCGCCCTGGCCGTCAAGCACAACCCGGAGATCCTCAACTTCGTCCTCGTCGACTTCAAGGGCGGCGCGACGTTCACCGCGCTGGACCGCCTGCCGCACACCAGCGCCGTCATCACCAACCTCGCCGACGAGCTGTCACTCGTCGACCGCATGCTCGGCGCGATCCAGGGCGAGCTCGTGCGCCGCCAGGAGCTGCTGCGCAAGGCCGGCAACTACGCGTCGCAGCGTGACTACGAGCGGGCACGTGCCGCCGGGGTCCCGCTGGGGCCGCTGCCGAGCCTGCTCATCATCGTCGACGAGTTCAGCGAGCTGCTGACCGCCAGGCCCGACTTCATCGACATGTTCGTGCAGATCGGGCGGGTCGGCCGGTCCCTCGGCGTGCACCTGCTCCTCGCCTCGCAGCGCCTCGAGGAGGGCCGCCTGCGCGGCCTGGAGACGCACCTGTCCTACCGGCTCGGCCTGCGGACGTTCTCCTCGATGGAGAGCCGCACCGTCCTCGGTGTCCCCGACGCCTACGAGCTGCCGCGCTCACCCGGCCACGGCTACCTGAAGGCCGGCACGGAGGGGCTGATCCGGTTCAAGGCGGCGTATGTGTCGGGGGCCTACCGGCGCGACGGAGCCCTGCCGACGGTCGGCGGGAGGACCGTCGACGCCGTCCGCGACTTCACCACCGCCTACGTCACGCCGCCGCGTGGGACCGAGCAGGCCGACGAGGCACCGGAGCCGGAGGAGACCCACGTCGGGGAGACCCTCCTCGACGTCCTCGTGCGGCGGATGGAGGGCCAGGGCACGGCAGCGCACCAGGTGTGGCTGCCGCCGCTGGACGAGCCGCCGACCCTCGACCAGCTGCTGCCCCAGATCGTCCAGTCGCCCGAGCGCGGCCTGACCGTCGCCGACGCGTCGCTGCACGGCCGCCTGCACGGCGTCGCCGGCATCATCGACAAGCCCTACGAGCAGCTGCGCGACCCGATGTGGCTCGACCTGTCCGGCGCCGGCGGCAACGTCATGGTCGTCGGCGCCCCGGTCACCGGCAAGACCACGTTCCTGCGGACCCTCGTGAGCAGCCTCGCCCTGCTGCACACCCCGCGCGAGGTCCAGTTCTACGGCCTCGACTTCGGCGGCGGCGGCCTCAGCGCCCTCGCCGGCCTGCCGCATGTCGGCGGGATCGCCAACCGGCGCGACGTCAACACCGTGCGCCGGACCGTTGCGGAGGTCTACGGGCTGCTGCAGGCACGCGACGGGCTGTTCGCCAAGCTCGGCATGGACGGCATCGCCGCCTACCGGCGCAGCCAGCGCACCGGCGGCCCCGCGGCGGAGGACCCGTTCGGCGACGTGTTCCTCGTCGTCGACGGCTGGGCGACCCTCCGCGGCGAGTTCGAGGACCTCGAGCCGATGGTGTCGGAGATCGCCAACCGCGGCCTCGGCTACGGCATCCACATCCTCGCCTCGACCAACCGCTGGATGGACATCCGCACCGCGACCCGCGACATGTTCACCACGAAGGTCGAGCTGCGCCTCGGCGACCCCAGCGACTCGGCGATCAACCGCCGCGCCGCCGTCAACGTCCCCGAGCAGGCACCCGGCCACGGCCTCACCGCCGACGGCTTCCACTTCCTCACCGGCCTGCCCCGCATCGACGGCCAGCAGCAGGTCGACGACCTGTCCGACGCGGTCACCGAGTTCGTCAAGCACCTGCAGGCCTACTGGACCGCGGCACCCGCCCCGAAGGTGCGGCTGCTGCCCGACCAGCTGCCGTTCGAGTCGCTGCCGGCACCGATGCGCGGCCGCATCCCGATCGGTATCGCGGAGAACGACCTGCTGCCCGTCACCCTCGACTTCGACGCCGACCCGCACCTGCTGCTCTTCGGCGACCTCGAGTGCGGCAAGAGCGCCTTCCTGCGCGGCCTCGCCCGCAGCCTCACCCAGGCATACCAGCCGTCCGAGGCGCGCATCATGCTCGTCGACCTGCGCCGAAGCCTCCTCGGTGCGGTCAGCCCCGAGCACCTCCTCGGCTACGGCACCTCCCAGCAGGTCACCCTCGACCTCGTCAAGCAGGTCGTCACCGTCATGCGCGAACGGCTCCCCGGGCCGGAGGTCACCCCCGACCAGCTCCGCAACCGCAGCTGGTGGAAGGGGCCCGAGCTGTACATGCTGGTCGACGACTACGACCTCGTCGCCGGCGCCGCGGCCAACCCCCTGGCGCCGCTGCTCGAGTTCCTGCCCCAGGCCCGTGACATCGGCCTGCACCTCATCCTGACCCGCCGGATCGGTGGCGCCGGGCGGGCGATGTTCGACCCGATCATCACCCGCATCCGCGAGCTTGCCTCACCGGGCATCATGATGTCCGGCTCCCGGGAGGAGGGTCCGCTCTTCGGCAACATGCGGCCGCAGTTCCTGCCGCCCGGGCGGGGCTATCTGTTCACGCGGCGCGAGAGCGGCCGGCTCATCCAGATGCCGTGGACACCGCCCCCGCAATGACGACGATGTGGAGCGCATCCCTCATGTGGCTGCACCGGATCCTCGCCGTTGCACTGGTCGGCGTTGTGGCGGTGGTCGCGCCGTTCGCGGCACCCGCGGCGGCGGCCGAGTGCACCGATCCCGGGCAGGACATCACCACCGTGCCGTGGGCGCAGCAGAACCTCGGCGCGAGCGATGTCTGGGCCCTCACCCGCGGCGGCGGCATCACCGTCGCTGTCCTCGAATCCGGGGTCGACGCCGCCCACCCGCAGCTCAGCGGCCGGGTCGCCGCGGGGGTCGACGCGGTGGCCGGCACCGGGCCCGCCAACACCGACTGCGTCGGCACCGGCACACAGGTCGCCGGGGTCATCGCCGGCAAGGTGACCAACGGCATCGGCTTCACCGGTGTCGCCCCGCTCGCCCGCATCCTGCCGGTCCGCGTCGTCGCCGACCGGCAGACCGGCGGTGCCCAGGCGGCCCAGCTCGCCAAGGGCATCAACGCGGCCGTCGACGCCGGCGCCGACGTCATCGACGTGGCCGTGCCCACCTACACCGACGACCCGGCCGTCCGTGCCGCCGTGCAGAAGGCCCTCGGCAAGCAGATCGTGGTCGTCGCGGCCGTCGGTGACCTCGGCGGCGCCAACCAGCAGAACCCGACCCCCTACCCGGCCGCCTACGACGGTGTCATCGGCGTCGGCGCCGTCGACGAGCGCGGCATCCGGGTGGACAGCTCGCAGTTCGGCGAGTATGTCGACCTCGTCGCACCCGGCGGCAACATCCTCACGCTGCAGCGGGCCTCCGGTCTCACGGTCGTCAACGGCACGGGCGTGGCATCGGGATTCGTCAGCGCCGTCGTCGCTCTCGTGCGCGCCTTCGTCCCGCGGGCGGACGTCGCGGAGGTGACCCGCCGGCTCACCGGCACCGCCGTCCCCGCCGCAGGTGGCCCCGGCAGCCAGTTCTACGGCCACGGGATCGTCAATCCGGCAGGCGCCCTCAGCGACCAGGTCGTCGAGCAGCCGCCGGCGGTCATCGGCCCGGTCGACGGTCCGGCGCCTGCCCGCGCCTCCATCTGGGCCGGGAGCCGCCGCTGGGCCCTGATCGGCACGGCCGGCGCGCTCGGGCTCGCGGTCGTGATCGCGGTCCTTGCCGTCGCGTTGCCGCAGGGCCGCCGCCGGCGCTGGCGGGCGGAGCATCCGGCTCCGGCCCGGGTCCGCGACGAGCCGGAGGAGCCCGGGCCGCCGGCGATGCTCTTCGACTGACGGTCTCCTGGCTGATGACGATCAGCAGGCGGGACGCCGGCAGCACCGCAGCTGCTCGAGTCGCGTCGTCAGCAGTTCCGGGCCGGCATCTCCTCGCCGCGCTGCTTGCTGACGGCAAGGTCGCGCGACTGACACCATCACCCGTCGAGCGGATGACCGGGCGCGTCGACCTTGTCCTGGCCGGTGGCACGCTCGTCCAGCGCCCACCCGTCTCCCGGGAGGTTGATCAAGCGGCGGCGGACGAACCGGGTCAGCTGGTGGATGGCTTCGGGGATGGGGAGCCGGACGTGGACGGAGCCGGTGAGGACGGTGTGGCCGGTGCGGCCGGAGCGCCGGCCACCTGCGGCTGGAGCACTGCCGCCGGGTCGAGGACCGGACCGGCCGGAATGCGGGTCACCAGCGAGCTCGGCACGTCGGTCGCCTTCTCCGGCGGGTAGCCGAGCATCCGCAGGACCTCCGCCGACGGCACGGAGAAGCGCACGCCCATGTCGGTGATGATCGCGTAGGCACCCGAGGTGGCAGTCGCGGACGACAGGACGCGGACGACGGCGATCCGCCCCGCCGGGATCGAGACGCGGTCGGCGAGGGTGGTGCCGGCGGTCGAGCGGCCGATCGTGGGGACCCCGGCGTCGATGGAGGGGATCGTGCCACCGACGGTGATCTGCGGGGCGTTGCGCGGGTCGGTCGTGGTGGCGCAGACGAGGTCGCCGGGGGAGCCGGGCTGCAGGTCCAGCTTCGGCGGCTCGGACGGGGCCGCGGCGTCGTTTCCCTCGGGGGTGGTCAGGCGGGAGCTGCGCTTGGCCTTGTTGATGTCGCCGACGGAGACCTGTGCCGGGTCCTTGCCGGGGAACTGGGCGTCGATGATGTTCTTCTGCAGTTGGGTGATCGGGGCGATCCCGTCGTCGAAGACGAGGTAGTGCTGCGGGCCGGAGCCCGTCTGCACGACCAGCAGGTCGCCGATCTTGCGGCCGGTGACGCTCTTGCTGTCGGTGCCGCGGTTGTTGATGGTGATGGGGCTGATCGGCACACCCGCGGGAAGGGTGTTGATCCAGGCGGTGCCGACCGGGGCCGGGGTGACGACGGCACCGAACAGGGCCGGGATGACCGTCCGCGACTCCCACAGCTGGTGCCGGTGACCGTTGACGACGAGGTAGGTCAGGCCGGTCGTGACGTCCTTGATGAGCACGCCCTGGCCGTTTCCGCTGGCACGTGCACCGGCCGTCGCCTCACCCGCCATGAGGCTGACCGTTGCCGTCTGCCCGCCGGAGCTCGACGTGCCCGCCGTGGAGCAGACGGTCCACGGCAGCCCGACGGCCCTGCCGGCCGGGGGGAGCGAGTCGGGTGCGCCGGTGATGCCGATGGTGATGCCGCGCGGCACGGATCCCAGGGACTTCTGCGACACGCGGAACAGCTGCGATGCGCCCCGCCCGGAGGCCAGCAACGCGGAGGTGAAGTTGAGCGTCGGGTGGAGCCGGCCGTCCATGAAGACGAACGTCGCGCCGGTCTCGCGCTCGATGACGATCGATCCGTCGGCCTTCCAGGCGGTGCCGCCGACCTTCGTGAGGATGCCGTAGACGCCGAAGCCGGCACCGACGAGGACGGCGACCATGATGCCGGCGAAGACGGCGCCGATGCCGCGCCGCAGCGGCGACTGGGCCGGGTCGGTCTCGCGCATGACGAACGCGGACAGGACCCGCTGGGTCATGAACTGGTAGGACTGCAGCTGGTCCCGGCGGGTAGCCATGTCAGCTGCCGAACGAGGCGAACAGCGCCTGGATCGATCCGTAGACGCCGATCACGCCGCAGGCGAGGGGGATCAGCGCGATGATCGCGACGACGTCGGTGATGTCGGCGATGCGGCCGATGTACGGCGTCGGTGGCCGTCTGCTGTAGATCAGCCCGGCGGCGACGATCGCACCCCCGACGATCAGCAGCGCCGGGAGGACCACCAGGCGCCCGCCACCGGGGTCGGTGCGCAGGACGAGGCCGAGCAGCAGCACCGCGACGCCGAACGCACCGCCGGCGAGCAGCGGGACCCGCTGCCGGGCGGCCGGGAAGAGCCTGGCCCGCAGCAGCAGTGCCGCGGACGCGCTGGCGGCCAGCAGGATGCTCGTGGTGCGGCCGTCGATGCCGAGCATGACGATGGTCACGGCACCGACGACGGCGGCGGCCAGCAGCATGCCGGTGAGCAGCTCGGTGGCGCGGGCGACAGCGGCGAACACCCCGGCCCGCTTCGGCACCGGCTGGTCGACGAGGATGTCCTCCGGCCTGTTCGGCAGGGCCGGCAAGGGCAGCTTGCCGAGCCAGCTCGCGATCAGCGGATAGCCGGGCAGCAGGCCGATGACGAAGGTCAGGGCGAAGGCGGCGGACCCGGCCGCCGGCATCCCGGCCAGCACGAGCAGCCCCGTGATGATCCCGACGATGCCGACCTCGAGCCCGGCCATGAACAGCCACCGCACGGCGGCCGTGCCGACGTATCCGAGCACGCTGACCGCCAGCAGCGCCGCCGACCCGAGCAGCACGCTGGTCGCGCCGAGCCCGGTGACGCCGATGCCGTCGGGCACGACGGCGAGGGCGCCGGCGGCGAACGCGTAGGGCAGGGCGGCGCCGGCGACGGCACCACCGGCGGGTGCGTCGCCGAAGGCGCGGGCGACGACAAGCCCGGCGAGGGCCAGCACGAGCGCGATCCCGCCGGCGACGGCCGCCGGGATCGTCCACGGCGGGCCGGACAGGGCGATCGCGAGGACGCCGAGTGTGAACGTGACGACGCCGAACGTGATCCCCCCGCGGCGGGTGGCGGGACCGCTCCACGACCTGCCGGTGCGCCGCGCGCCGTTGGCGATGACCTCGACGACGTCGTCGTAGGCGAGCTCCGGCCAGTCGGTGCGCCCCGGCACGAGGTGCAGGATCTCGCCGTCTCGGACCCCCTGCACGGTCAGGTTGCGGGCCGGCTCGACGAGCGCGCCGGTGGCCCGGCGCAGCACCCAGCCGGAGTTGTGGTCGGTGTCGCCCATGTCCTCACCCGCGTGGCGCAGCAGGTGCGGCAGGAGCTCCGCGACGATGGCGTTGTCGGGCAGTGCGACGTCGATGCGCCGTTTCGGGGTGGCGACGGTCACTCGGGCCAGCCCGATGCCGATCCGGGGCGTCACGGCGATCTCCTCACTGCGTCATGGCTGCACAGACGGCGACGACGGCAAACAACGTAACAGAACGCCTGGAAGCGCAACGTCCTCATCGCCATGCGTTGCCCATGGTCTGACGCTCCGTCGACGTGGGGTGCAGCCACAGGTACCGGTTGGCACCGCCGCCGATGAGCGCGAGCATCTCGTTCTCCAGCATCTGCAGCCGCTGCACGCTCTGCGGGTCCAGCTGCAACGCCGTCCCGGCGACCGCGGCCTCGGTGGCGTGCAACCGTTGCAGGACCACGAGATCGCACGACCGCACCGCGGGCGCGCCGGGCTCCTCGAGGCGCCGCAGGACGGTCAGCTGCGTCTGCCACGGCCCGGCCGCCGGTGGGCTCGACGGGCCGGTGGTGCCGAGGTCGTGCACGACGAGGACGGGCCGGCGGGCGGTCGCGGTGATGGTGGCCGGCTGCTCACCGTGCAGGACCGCGACCCGGTCGGCGCGGCCGACGGCCCGATCGCCGAAGCCGTGCCACGCGGTCGGGTCGACCGTCATCACGACGATCTGCGAGCCGAGCGCCAGGGCCCGGAACGCGAGCATCTGCGCCGCCCACACCCCGCCGACGAGCGTGACGCGGGTCGGCTCGGGCCGGAACAGCCGGATCGGGACCGGCTGCTGGGCGTGGTCTGCGCCGAGGACGAGCCCGGTGCCGGCCGACCTGACGCCCATCGTGTTGAGCGCGGTCAGCGACGCGGTGTGCCAGCCGATGCGCAGCC
Organism: Dactylosporangium cerinum; assembly: GCF_042653625.1. NCBI lineage: Bacteria > Bacillati > Actinomycetota > Actinomycetes > Micromonosporales > Micromonosporaceae > Dactylosporangium > Dactylosporangium cerinum. The sequence goes on from NZ_JBHSIU010000130.1 coordinate 157,928, forward strand.
CCGGCTGTCTGCCGCCGGGAGCGGCGTCGCGTTCGTCGTCACGGTTGCCGTAGACGGTGCCGCCGGGCGGGCCGGACGGTGGCACCGGGGCGGCGGCGACGAGCCCGGCGACCCGCTGGGTCTGCGCCGACGCCTCGACCTCCGCCTCGGCGGCTGCATGGGCTTCGGTGGCGCGCCCGGTATCGGGCTGGACCTGCGTGCCGGGTGCCGCCTGCGGCCCGGCGACCCGCACGTGGGGCGCCTGCCCGGCCGGCTGTCCCTGGGCAGGCCCGGGAGCCGGTGCGGGCGCGCCGAGGACACCGCGCTGCTGAACCGGTTCGATGGGGCGGGTCATCGGGGCCCTCCGCCCGTCGGTGCGGTCGCATAGGTGGCAGGACCCTGCTCGCCGTCGAGCGGGAGAAGGTGTGCGCCGTCGGTGCCGCCTTCGAGGACCCGGCAGACGGCGGCGATCGTCTCGGCGGGTGCCGCGACACGCACCAGACACCTGACGTCGACCTGGGCGTCGGTGGCGGCATTGGGGACGATGACGAACGCCACGCTGGTGAACGAGCCGGGCACGGCGGCAAGCCGGTCACCGAGGGCGCCGACGGCTCCGTCCTGGTTGATCGAGGGCCAGTCCTGCACCCAGTAGGACCGGTGGGCAAGGCCTGCGGAGTGCCACGCGTCCCACGTCTCCCGCGGCTGGGGCGGCGGCGTCGCGTCGTCGGTGCGCTGCAGGTCGCAGGAGCGCTCCAGGGCCGTCAGGACCCCGCCACGGTCGAGGATCCGCACGTTGACCCCGGCCGTGCGCAGGGTCCGCGCGACCTTGCGGAGCATCGCCGCGACGACGTCGACGGCGTTCTCGGCGCTCTCCGCGCCGGCTTCGGCGAGGGCCCGCGCGTCGAGGCGGACGGCGACCCAGGTGACCCGGTCGGCCGGGATCGGGGCGGCACCGAAGCGCTGGACCAGCTCCCGGTAGGAGTGTGCGGCCGGCAGCGCCTGCTGCAGGTCGAAGCCGAGGGTGTGGGTGACCACCTGCAGGGCGGAGCCGGGCTGGTCGGTGCCGGTGAGCGTGGTGACGAGCGACTCCAGCGGCAGGTGCCCGGACGGCCCGTCGGCCATCGCGGCCGTCGGCGTGACCTCCGCCACTGCGAACCAGCCGGCGTCGTCGCGGGCCACCCCGATCACGGAGTCGTCGGACACCGCCACGTCCTGGATGGTCAGCCGCGGCGCGAGCGTGCGCAGCGGGGCGAGCCGCTGGTCGGTGACGGGCCCGGCGGGGCGCCGCTTCGCGCGGCGGTTGAAGTGCCACGCGAGGACCCGGCGCTCCAGCCACCAGCGGCTCTTCTGCCGGCCGAGGGCCACGACGGCGATGAGCAGCCCGGCGAGCGCGACCGGCACGATGACCAGGACACCCTGGTCGAGCACGGCGAGCAGGCCGAGTATCGCCGCCTCGACGGCGACGACCTGCAGCACGTGGACCGGCCCGAGATGGCTGGGCTGCCGCCGCGGGGCAAGGGTCGCCGGGGACGGGTCGGATGCGGGTCCGACACCGACACGGGCCGAAGCCCGGACCGGCCCTTGGGCGTCGGTCGTCACCTGCCGCTACCTCCTGCCGCTGTCAGCCGCAGCGCCGCCGCGGGAACTCCGGTCGATCCAATCATATGGACGTCGCCCTCGCGGTCCGGTGCTCGCTAGACTGGCGCCGCCCCGGCCCGGCGGACGGTGGCGCACCCACGGGGAAGGAAACCGATCGTGCTCACTCGGCGTCAGCTGCTGCTCACCGGTCTTGCCGCGGGCGCCGTCTCGGTGGCGGGCTGTTCGTCGGAGGACGCGACGGCGGGCAACGGGCGCCCGCCGCGGGAGTTCGGCGTCGCATCCGACCCGTGGAAGGCCGCCGACTGGGCGAAGGCCGTCGGGGTGAAGCCGACGATGGTGATGGAGTTCGAGTCCTGGGAGCGCAACCGGGGCCTCGACACGCACTTCCAGGCAGCCCGCGACCAGAAGATGAAGTCCTACTCGGTGACGTGGGAGCCGTGGGCGAGCGTCGACGCCTCCCGGCCCGAGGAGGCCGCGGCGGTCCAGCCGAAGTTCAGCAACGCCGCGATCGCCGGCGGGCAGCTCGACGCGTACATCCGTACCTTCGCCACCTCGGTCAAGAAGTCCGGACTGACGGTGTACATCCGGTATGCGCATGAGATGAACGGCGACTGGTATCCGTGGAGCCACGACCCGGCCGCCTACGTCGCGGCGTGGAAGCACGTCGTCGAGGTGTTCCGTTCCGCCGGCGCCGGCAACGCGAAGTTCGTGTTCGCCCCGTCGCCCAACCTGTACCAGCGCCCGGAGCAGGACCAGGCGTGGCTGGCCAACGTGCAGAAGTACTGGCCCGGTCCGGACCACGTCGACTACGTCGGCACGACGATGATCAGCATGGGGAACAAGAAGTCGTACCAGGTGAAGGCGTTCGTGCCGCGGCTGGAGATGCTGCACACCACGTTCGCCAAGGACGCCATCCTCGCCGAGGTCAACGCGGCCGCGGATGATCGGGTCAAGTTCTTCACCGACCTGCGCACCTGGCTCGGCACCCCCGACGTCGACTGGATCCGCGCGGTGACCCTGTCGCAGCTGCCGTCGCGCGCGCAGGCCGGCCTCGGCAGTACCGTCGGTGACCTGACCTGGCAGGTGACGACCGACGCCGAGGCCAAGCCGATCGTCAAGGCCCTCGTCGAGGACATCACCACGAAGCGATGAGCGGTCAGTGCGGCGGGGGAGCGGCCAGCTTGACCCCGGCCATGCCCTTGCGGACGGCCTCGGCGAGCGGCGGGTGGACGGTGAAGCGCCAGTCCGACGTGCCGCCCTCTTCCTTGCTGAAGTTGAACCAGATGAAGCCGACCATGTCCTGCCGACGGTTCATCCAGGCGAAGAAGTCCGCGATCCACTGCAGTTGGTGCGGGCCCTTCTCGACGGCTGTCTCGGTGATGATGAGCGGTTTCTGGCTGAACTTGCGCACCGCGGCGATCGTCGGCTCGAACACCGTCGCGGCCTTGCTCTCCTCGACCGCGTAGCCGACCATGCCGATCCAGTCGACGTAGGCGTCGCCCGGATACAACGGGTCGAGCTTCACACTCGGCACCGGCCGGATGATGTTGGGGCTCCACACCCAGATCACGTTGGTGGCGCCGACCGCGGCGAAGATGCCGTGGACGTGCCGCCACATCTCGGCGTACTCGCCCGGCTTGTTGCCGGACTGCTTCTCCGACCACGGATACCAGTTGCCGTTCATCTCGTGCGCGAGCCGGATCGCGACAGGCCACTTCTGGTCGCGCACGGAGGTCGCGAACCGTGTGATGTAGTCGTCGAACTTCCCGGAGATGATCTTCGACAGGGCGTAGTCGGTCTGGTTCGGCCCCGACTTCACCCCCGCCCACGGCTCCCACGAGATGACCGGCAGCGCACCCTGCTTGTAGGTCTGCGGGATCGAGTCGGCGCGCAGTTCCTGGGTCCACTTCACGAAGTACTGCACGACGGTCGGGTCGGCCCCGGCGGCCTTCGCCGCCGCACCGACCTCGGCCGAGGACCACGGCGCCTGCGGTGTGCTGATGCCGAACCGCAGCCCGGGGATCGCCAGGATCTCCTCGCGGGTCGGGGCCGGCTTCTGCGCCTGCCGCCGGTTCTCCTCCGCGACGGCCGCGTTGCCGCGGGACTGGGTGGAGTCCGGGTCCTTCGCCGCCGGGCTGAGGATCCACGCGGCCAGCCCGACCACGACGATCGTGTTGGCGGCCATCCAGATCCGGAACGACCGCGGCGTCTCCCGCGTGTGCCTAGGCACCGAGCAGCACCGACCCGCACAACATGATCACTCCAGCAATGTAGGGCAGCACCAGCATCGGGTTGCGCCGCCGTTCCCCGGCGAACCCGCCGGCCCGCGTCCCCCAGCCCGCGTTGTGCGCCATCCGGAAGAACCCGAGGACGCGGATCGGCATCAGGATGAACGTGTTGATGAGCATGAACACCGGCAGCGCGAAGACGTCGCCGGGGCTGTGGGCGAAGTGCCGGCCGAACCGCAGCGCCAGGGAGGCGAGCGTCATCACGACCGTCAGCCCGAGGATGATCGCGACCCGCTGCCATGACTCGTCCGGCAGCATCAGGGCCCCGTACAGCTGCGACTTCAACCCGGTCGCGAGGGCGATGCCCCAGCTGACGAAGCACCCGACCAGCACGAACGGCACGAGGATGTCCGACAGGTAGAGCACCGCGAGCACGGGCGCGTTGCGCAGCATCCACGGCAGCATGCGCAGGGTGTTGTACTGGGACCCGCGCGCCCACCGGTACTGCTGCTTGGTCAGCTTCGCCAGTTTCGTCGGCGCGTCCGTGAAGACCAGCGACGTCGACTGGTAGACGGTGCGGTAACCGGCCTGCAGCGTGTAGTTGGTCAGCGTCCGGTCGTCGCTGACCTCGAGGAACACCCCGAGGAACCGCTCGGTCAGGAACCTGTCCATGCAGTCGACGAGGATCGAGCGGCGGAACGCGATCGTGCGTCCCGGCAGGCACCCGACGGTGCCCAGGACGCTCATCGCCGGCATCGAGTACTCGTTGCGCACGTTCTCCAGCCAGTCGGCCCAGCGGGTCAGCACGGTGCGGCCGGGATCGAGGATCCGCTGCCGGGTCGTGACCCCGCCGACCCGCGGGTCACGGAACGGCTTCACCAGCTCGCGCAGGGTGTCGTTGGTCCAGACGGTGTCGGAGTCGACGAGGACGACGACGTCGCCGCTGGACATCCCGACGCCGACGGCGACCGCGTTGCGCTTGCCCGGCGTCTCCGTCCACACCCAGCGCACCCCGACGTCGCTGCAGATCTTCTCGAGGGTCTCGTTGCGCGGCCCGTTGATCACCACGATGATCTCCGTCGGCCGCTGTTCGCGGATCCGGCTGAGCACCTCGCGGAACAGGTCTTCCGGCTCGTCGACGACCGGGATGACGACCGAGGTGCTCACGTTGTAGGCGGCCTGCACGGGGCGGTACTGCCCGGCGAGCGTGACCCGTAGCAGCCACAGCAGCCACACCCACAGCATGAACACCGCGAACGGGTAGACCGCGCCGCTCTTGACGAACGCGTTGATCTGCAGCAGGAAGGCCAGCATGGTTACGCGGCCGGCTTGAGGGTGAACAGGGCGAGCGTCACGCCGGTCAGGTTCCAGGTCTGGGCCTGGGTGTACCGCACGCGCAGCGCACCGTCCTTGCCCGCCTCCAGGCCGGTCAGCGGCGAGTCGAAGGTGCCGACCCGCACCAGCCACACCCGGGGCGCCGCGCCGAGGCAGGCGTCGACGTCGGGGCACTCGGTGCTCCGCAGCGTCCCGTTGTCGCGGGCGACCGTCTTCATCAGGACGTCCTTCGGGCGGTGGTCCTGGGACAGGTAGCGCTCGACGATGTCACGCCCGGACTGCCCGTCGCCGGCGATCGGGCCGTAGACGATCGCATCGCCCGGTTTGCCCTGGGTGAACAGGACGTTGGCGAGCTCGTGGGAGGCCTGTCCGTGCCCGTCCTGCTGACGGATCGCGATCTGCTCCGGCAGGCCGATGAGCGCGACGACGACGGCCGCCGTCAGCCCGCGCACGATCAGGCCGCGGCTGAGGGTGATGGCGGCGAGGCCGGCCCAGCCGGCGACGGCGACGATCGTGATCTGGTCGGCGCCATAGGTGGTGAGGCGCACGAGCGGGAACAGCAGCACGAGCGGAATCAGGGCCCAGGCGGAGTACACGACGCCGGGCTTGCGTCCCGACAGCGCGAGCAGGCCGAGGCCGAGCACGACGCCGCCGGCGAGCACCGAGCCGAACGTGTCGTGGGCGAGGCCGGTGACCGACGGCCACGCACCGGGGTCGCCGTCACGCACCGGCGCACCGAACAGCACCATCAGCACGACCGCCGGTGCGGCCCCGGCCAGCGTCGCGAGCAGCCAGCCGAGGAAGACCTCACGCTTCATGGCCACGACGACGAACCCGTGGACTCCGACCAGCAGCAGCCCGGTCGTGTGGCTGACCCCGGTCAGGGCGACGGCGAGGGCATAGCCGACCAGCTGCCATGCCTTCGGCCGGTCGAGGTACTTGACCAGGGCGAGCGTGGCGAGGGCCGCCCCGAACAGGGTCAACGCCTGCGGACCCGCCTCCTGCGCGTAGCGGCTGGTGACCGGCAGCACCGCGACGAGCAGTCCGGACAGCACCCCGACCCGGGGGCCGCCGAGCCGGTTGCCGAGGATCGCGACCAGCGCGACCGCGGCGGCCATCGCGATCGCCGAGGGCATCCGCAGCGCGAAGTCGGTCCGGCCGAAGACGCTCGCCCAGCCCTTCAGCAGCACGAAGTAGGGTGCGTCGGCGGCGCCGACCTCGTCGAGCAGGTCGAACACGACCGCCTTGGGCGCCCGGGTGAACCCCCAGGCGGACAGTTCGCCGACCCGCATGCTGGCCCAGTTGAGCCGGATCAGTGCGACGGCGCCGGTGACGACCGCGGCCACGATCCAGGCGAGCGTGCCGAGGGCCCTCTCCCGGCCAAACGGCGAACCCTCCAGCGGCGACACGCCCCGGGCGGCAGGCCGGTCGGCATCCCACTGATTCTGCCGGGCCTGGTTCGCCGTTTCGATCAGGACCCGCTCGGGCACGACGACGGTGCTGTCGTCGAGGTCGACGTCGTCCATGGTGCCGTCCGGCACGGAACGCTGCCTCGGCATGATGAACGTCTGATCGTTGTCGGTCACGGAGCTCACAATGTTCTCGGGGTCAGGTCATGCCGACTGTTCGGCGCCGAAGGTGGCGATCCTAGCGAAGGTGGCGATCCTAGCGAACCTGTGCGTCTGTCGTGTTCCGCGGCAGATTCCATCACGGCACCGGCAGCAACACTGCCCCAGCATCGGTGCGAGCAGCGCCGCATACGGGGTCGTCATGTGGCTGTCGTCGCGGTAGACCACCATGTCACCGACGATGACGGGGCATGTCGCCGCGGTGCAGAATCACGCAGTGGGGTCGATCACAGTTGCGCCGTTCGCGGCGGCGGCCTCCGCGACAAGCTTGCGCCGCTGCGGCAGGACCAACGCTGTGTCAATCGGACGCGTGCAAGCTGTGACGTCCTTCGGGTTTCGAGGAGACACAGTCCGGCGCGTTCGACTTCGGGTACGGGGTGTCGCTCAGCATCACGATCTGCGGGCCGGCGGAGTCGGAGGGGTTGGTGATGATCAGTCCCGGTTTGCCGGTTTCCTCCCCGATACGTACACCGTGGTGGTCGACACTGATACTCCCCGTGATGGCGGCCCTGAAGGCAGCTCGCCGCGAGGCTGCACCATCAGGCCGCGTCAATTCGCCGGGCGACCGCCGACGACCGCCCAGAACGCGGGCTTCGGCGCCAGGCCGGTGTCGAACAGCAGCGGCGCGTCCGTCCGCGGGATCGGATACGTGTGCAGCCACGAGTCGTTGTCGGCGAGCCCCCAGAACGTCACCGAGCTGATCTTGTCGCGGTGCTTGAGGTACACCCCGAACAGCGCCTGGTACTGCGCCGCCTGCCGGGCCAGCAGCGCCGGCTGGACGGTCGTGTAGACGGACGTGTTGTCGGTGTAGACGCTGACGTCGAGCTCGGTGACCTGTTGGTCGACGCCGAGCCTGGCGAACTTCTCCAGCGCCGCCGACACCTGCGCCGCCGTCGGGGAGGCGATGTTGACGTGGGTCTGGTTGCCGATGCAGTCGATCGGAACGCCCTCGGCCTTCAGGGTGGAGACCAGCCGGTACATCGCGTCGCGGCGGGTCGGCTGGCTCAGGTTGAAGTCGTTGACGCACAGCTTCGCGGCCGGGTCGGCGGTCCGCGCGGCCCGGAACGCCCGCTTGATGAAGTCGAGGCCGGCGAGCTGATACCAGCGGCTCGCGCGCATCGTGCCGTCGTCGGCGATCACCTCGTTGACGACGTCCCAGGTCTGGATCCGGCCGCGGTACTGCCCGACCACCGCCGCGATGTGGCTCTCCATCCGCTGCAGCAGCAGGGCCTTGTTCTCCGCCGTGGGGGTCATCGGCCGGCCCGCCGGGTCGAGGAACACCCAGTCCGGGGTCTGGTTGTGCCACACCAGGGTGTGCCCGCGGACCTGCATCCCGTTGGCGGTCGCGAGGTCCACGATCGCGTCGGCCGCGGCGAACCGGTACGCCTGCGGCTGCGGCTCCGTCGCCGTCCACTTCAGCGCGTTCGTCGGGGTCACCGAACCGAACTGCCGCTTCAGCAGGTCGGCCTCCATGCCGGCGAGCTGCTGCTGCCCGACGGCCGCCCCGATCTCGAAACTCTCACCGAACGCCTCCTTCAGCGACGGCACCGTGACCTGCGGGCGGTCCGGCAGCGGCACCACCGTGAAGTCGTCGACGTGGAACTCGCCGTCGCCGCTGACCGGGCTGATGTCCGCGGTGAGGACGTCGACCGCGGCCACCGGGGTGTACCGGGCTTCGAGCCGCACCCAGCCGCCGGCGGTCACGTCGGCCGACGTCAGGACGGTGTCCTGGACCGCGGACGCCCAGCCCCACGACATCCCGAGCCGCAGCTTGGCCCCCGGGTCGTGCGCGGGCAGCCACAGCCACACCGACACCCCGTAGACGGTGCCGGGGCGCAGCTTCCCGGCGAGGTCCAGCGACGCACCGGGCCGTTTGCCGTCCTTGCCGGTGACGAGCATGCTGTGCCGCCCGCCGTGTGCCGCCGTGGTCGACGGGCGGACCTGCCCGCCGCCCTGCGCCTTCCAGCCCTGGGTGCCGTCCTCGAACCCCGTGTTGACGAGCGCGTTCGCCGGGACGGCCTCGGCCTGCGGCGCGGTCAGCCGCACGTGACCGTTCGGTGAGCTGGAGAACGCGGTGAGTGCCAGCAGGACGACGGCGACCGGCACCGCGACGAGCGCCCCGGCCGCGACGAGCGACCGTGTCCGCACGGGCGGACCCGGGGGTGTCTGCATGAGCCGGCGGTCCCTTCCAGCGTCGACGGTCGCTCGATCGTAGCCGCACGGTGGTGCCCGCCCCTGCCCGCGTACCTCTGCCGGGGCCCAGGTCTGGGACCGGGCGGCGGACGGTGACGACGACGCTCCCGGTCCGGAGGGGCGGTGACCTGCCGATCGGCCACCGGCCGCAGCCGTGGTCCGTCTTCCGTCCTTTGTGGACGCTGAGCTGGGAACGGTGGCCGTGGGCGTGGCGAGCAGCCGCCGTGGATCGTGCCGGACGGGTCGTCGCAGCGGTCAGACCAGGCGCATTGCCCGATCCGGCTCTCGTCATTCGTCGCGCCGCGAAGGGTGCGCCGAGACCAGGTCGGCTGTGCGCACCTCGTCGTAGGGAATCTCGGCCGTCAGGGTCGTGCCGTGTCCCCGCGGGCTGACGATGTCCATACGGCCGCCAAGCGCCTCGACCCGGTCCTGGAGGCCGACAAGCCCCGTGCCCTTGCTCGTGTCGGCGCCTCCGATGCCGTTGTCACGGATGGACGGGCGGACCGTTGCGCCATCCGTCGCCAACATGACGCGGACCATCGAGGCCTGCGAGTGTTTGGTGGCATTGGCCAGCGCCTCTGACACCATGAGGTACGTGGCCAGCTCCATCCATTCAGGGAGGCGGCGCTCAAGGCATAGATCCAGCTCGACCGGCAGGGCGTTGCAGCGGGCGAGTTTCCTGAGGGCGGGACAAATGCCTCCTTGCGACAGCAGCCCCGGATGAATGCCACGGGCGAGCTCTCTGAGGCTCCCGTGAATGTCGTTCAGGCCCTGAACGGTGCGCGACAGCAGCTGCTGCACCTCGGACGTCTGGGCCGGAAGCGACGCTGCGGCCAACCGCAGTTGGAGGGCCAGCGACACGATTCCTTTGCTGCGCGCCGTCGTGCAGGTCCCGTTCGATCTTGCGGCGCGCTTCGTCGGCAGTGGTGACCAGGCGGGCTCGGGACGCGATGAGCTGCTGCCGACTGTCGGCGTTGGCGATCGCCGCGCCGACAAGTTCGGTGAAGTCGTGCAGGCGCGGCTCCGTATCCACCGGTAGAGGGTCCGGCTTGGATGACAGCGCGTGGGCCACGCCCCAGAGCCTGCCCTCGACCATGACGGGCACGCCCACCGCGGACCGGAAGCCCAGGCCATGCATGGTCTCAGCGACCGGGCCGGTAGCGGTGTCGTAGTTGACGCGAGCCGCCCGGCCGGAGCGCAGGACCACATTGCAGACGCTGTCGCCGTCGATCGGGACGTTGTCATCGTGCATCATCGGACGGCCGAACTCGTCGCATTGAGCCACCAGGGTGATGGTGCCGTCGGTCTCGTAGCGGGCCAGCGCCGTGCTGATCCCTCCGAAGTGCCGGCGCAGCTCAGCCGTGACCGCGGCGAACACCTCCATCGGCGCAGCGCCGCGGGCGACCAGCATCGTCACCCGCCGCAGGGCCACCTGCTCCGACAGGAGCACTGCGGACTTCTGCTGGCAGGCGGTGTTTCCGCCACGCGTACACCGGCAGGCGACGTCGCATCCAAGCCGCCAACGTCCTGTTGTTCCAACGGGTACCCGACTGGACGACCCGTTGGGTCGAGACGGCGACCTGGCTTGGCGTCATGATCCCTGGGCCACGGGGCACCTGTGATCCGGTAGTCGGGCTCTGCTCAATTCTAGAGCCGCGCCGCTGCCGGATGACAGCAGAACGGCGGCCGGGTCGACGGCGATGATCAGCAGCCGGTCGGTCGAGATCTTCCGGACGGTCGGATCTGTCATTCCGGAGCGTATGTCGAACCGCGCGACAATTCCGTTCGATCGAAACCACGACAACTCGCCGATGCGCATATAAAAGGCGGTCGCGCGATCAATGATATATGGAACCATGTCGACAAAACGGTGCGTTGTGCCGTGCGTTGACGCTGTTCGAGGCGCGTGAGAGCCTTGCCGCGGAACCGGTCTTTTGCATGCTGTGGCAGGGGGAAAAGGGCTTGTTCACCGCCTTGCGCGCGCGTTTGCGGCTTCGGAGCGAGCCTGGGGAAGGGCACGCGAATCGGTGGTATGAGGAGGACGTCCTCGTGTCCCGGCTGAATGTCGCCCGGAATGTCATCGGCTTTGTCACCGCACTGGTCGTCAGTTTCCTGGCGACGGGGTTCGGCGGTGACGCGTTCGACCCGTTCGCGCGGCTGGTCGACCTGCTCTTCGCCGTGGTGGCGACGGCGGTCGCGGTCCTGGCGGCCATCGTGTGCATCGTGATCCTCACGAAGGCCTCCGCCCGGGGCGCGGTGATGCGGCGGATGCTGATCCCGATCCAGACGGTGCTGCTGTACCCCGTCGCCTTCGCGGCCCCGTGGGTCATCGGTATCTACGGGTACAAGTTGATCATGTGGACCTTCCACACGATCCGCGACACCGGGCACCCTGTCTGGGGCTTCCTCGTTGCCCTGGTGCTGGCGCTGGCTGCCGTCGCCGGGCTGCTCAGCACGGCGTGGTACGCGCTGGTGGGCGCGTACGTCTGTGCCACGACCCTGTTCCTCGCGGCCGAGGGGCATCCCCTGCTCGCGCCGGTCGCGGCCACCGCGGTCGCGTGGGTGCTGCCGCAGCTGCTCAGGATCGAAGGCAGCAACGCCCTGCCGAGCGACCCCGCGGGCATCGCCCTGTTCTACGGCGGCGCGGTCACCGTCACCCTCCTGTCCGTCCTGGAGGTCGTCCGGGCCGCGCAGGTCCCGGGCCTCGACCTGCGGGGCGCGCCGCCGGCCGCTGCACTGCCGCGGGTGCGGGGCAGCCGGTCGTTCCGGCTCCCGGCGCTGATCGTCGTGGTGTCGTTCGTGGGCAGCCTGGCGGCGACCACGGCCTTCGCCGCGGTGGTGATCGCGAACACGCCCGAGCCCACCGGCGCGCCGGTGATCAACACGTTCCACCTCCCCGAGGGCGTGGACATGATGAAGGTCGGGCGGCTGAGCCCCGACGGCAAGCTGATCGCGGCCGTGCCCGAGGGCGACAAGACGTACCTGTTCGACACGCACACCGCGAAGATCGTCGAGACGCTGCCGTTGCCCGTCGGGTACCCCGTCGCGGTCGCCTTCAGCGCCGACAGCCGGCTGCTCGCCGTGGCCGGCCTCGGCACGAACGCCAGCAAGACGGTGCTGTGGGACGTCAAGGCGCACAAGCTCGTCGCGTCGCCGGCCCTTCCGGCCGGCGTGACCGGCCACCAGATCGCGTCGCTGGCGTTCAGCAACGACGGCACCAGGCTGGCCGCGACCCTGGCCGACGCGTTCACCGTCCAGGTATGGGACACGGCCACCGGCGCGGGCGTCTCGACGTTCACCGTCCCGGGCAAGCAGAAGTCCGGCGACGCGTATCGGACGGGTGCGGGCGGCATCCTGTACCTGCCGGACAACGCGACGATGATGGTCGCGACCGCGGAGGGCCTGTTCTTCCTGAACGCGGTGAGCGGCGCGGTCACACCGCTGCCCGGCACCACCGTCGACCGGATCCCCGGCTCGTTCACCAGCTTCGCCGTCAGCGGCGACGGCTCGAAACTGGTCGTCTCCACCGGTAGCTTCGGCGTGACCGCCGCCCGGGTCAGTGTCTGGGACCTGCGGACCGGCACCGCGAAGCAGGCCATCGACGTGCCGGGCGGCACGAAGGAGTCCCAGGTCGCCTCGCTGGCCCTCAACGACGACGGATCGCTGGTGGCCGCCGGCGACTCCAGCGGCCACATCTACCTGTGGGCCACCGTCGACGGCCACCCCGCCGGCACGCTCGACACCCAGGCCAGCTGGTCGATCGGCGGCCGGCCGAAGGACCGCGTCGTCGTCCAGACGGCACGCGGGTTGTCGGTCCTGATGGACTACGACGAACTCGACAACGTCGTGCTGTGGGACCTCGCCGACCTTCACGGCACCGGAGCCTGGAACAAAGCCGCCAAGTGACCCTTCGTTCAGTCGCTGTACTGGGCGACCGGCGGTTTCGGGGCCGGGCCCGGCAACCACTTGGTGTAGAGCTTCTGCCAGGTGCCGTCGGCGCGCATCCGGGCCAGGACGCCGTTGACGAACCGGACGAAGTCCATGGCCGAGCGTTCCATGACGAGGCCGTACGGCTCGGGGCTGAACTGTTCGCCGACGACGTGCAGCGCCGGGTCCTGCGCGGCCAGGCCGTACAGGATGGTGTCGTCGGTGGTGATCGCCTCGGCCTGGTCCTGCTGGAGCATGACGAGGCAGTCGGTCCAGTACTTCGCCGCGATGATCTGCGCCGTGGGTGCCACCCGCGCGATGGTGGCGATCGAGGTCGTGCCGCCGGCCGCGCACACCCTGCGGTTGTCCAGGTCCCGCACGGTCATGATGTTGGAGTTGCGGCTGGTGAGGATCCGTTGCCCGGCGTCGTAGTAGTCGGTGGAGAACGCCGCCGGCTCCGGCCGCTCGCAGGTGCTGGTCGTGGTGTGGGCGACCAGGTCGACCCGCTTGTTCTGGATCGCCGGGAACCGCTCCTCGGAGGCGATCGCGGTGATCTGCAGGTGCTCGTCGCCGTCGGCGCCGAACAGCGCCCTCGCCACCTCGCGGGCGACGTCGACGTCGAACCCGACGATCTGCCCGGTCGCCGGGTCGCGCGAGCTGAACAGGTTGATGCTCTGGTCGGCACCGACGACGAGCCGGCCACGCTCGACGATCTTCTGCATCGTCGAGCCGGCCGGCATGTGGCCCGGCGTCGGCATGACGCTCGGCGGTCGCAGGCTGGCGAGGGGGTTGCAGGTCTGTGCGGGGCTTGCCGTCGGGGCGCCCGCCGAGGCGGGCGGCAGCGCGCTCGCGCCTTCGGGCCGGGGCTCGATGTAGGACGCCTTCGCCACCGGTGCCTGCGACTCGCCGGCGGCGCAGCCGGTCAGCGGCAGCAGCACGGCGACGGTGAGGGCGGCCAGCCTGATGACGCGCATGCGGATCTCCTGCAGGTGAGTCATGATCCGAACGGCTCCTGGAGCGGGCGGGCGGCGCCGGTGACGGCCTGGAGGGTCAGCACGGTCCACGCGCCGACGTGGATCCGGTCGCCGTGCCCGAGCGGGACCGGCGTCTCCTTGCGCAGTGGCGTGTCGTAGTCGCCGTTGAGGAACGTGCCGTTGGCCGAGCCCAGGTCCACGACCACCCAGGTGCCGTCGGGCGTCGCGCTGAGCAGCGCGTGCGTGTGCGACACGCCGACGTCCTCGGGCGGGCCGGTGAGGTCGATCTCGGGGTCGATGCCCCGGCGCACGCTGCGCCGGCCGATCAGCGCCTGCGGGCCGGTGAGCGGGAAGCGGCGCGCCGGGTAGTAGGGCGGAAACGCCACCGTCTGCGACTTCGGGCCGGCCTGTTCCCAGACGGTGTCGTAGTACGACCGGTCGGCCGCGGCCACCACCAGCCAGGACCGGGGCTCCCGCGCGGCGGGCGCCGCATCCGGTAGGAGTGGATCCGGCGCCAGCGAGTCGTGACCGCAGTGCTCGCAGTACCGGTCCTCCAGCGGGCTGCGGCACGCCCGGCAGACGCGTTCATCGGCCGGCATCGTGCCTCGCAGCCGCACCGGGTTCGCGCACCGTCTGGGTGCGCCGGACGGTGACCACCTCGACGGCGAGGTCGGCGTCGCCGGTCCGCCGCACCAGCTGGACGGTGCCGCGTTCGTCGTCGACGTCGACGAGCTGCTCCAGCGACCTGGCGGTGGCGGCGTCACCGGACCCGTCGGCGAGCTCCACGGCGCGGCGCAGCCGGGCGAGGGCGAGTGCCTCGTCGCCTTCCCGGCGGGCCGCGGTGAATCCCTGGATCTCGCCGGCGAGTTCCGTCTGTGCGGTGTAGTGCTGCACCCGTTCGCTGACCACGGTGGAGCGTTCCTCGTCCGCGGTCCAGATCGCGAGGATCCGCTCCTCGGCGTAGACCCGGTCGCCGCGCACGACGCTGATCCGGCCGGCCAGCATCTCGTCGCCGACGTCGCCCGGTTCGACGTCGACGCAGACGTGGTAGTCGCGGCGTTCCGCGCCCCAGGTGCCGAGCGGGTATTCCCCGACGCGTGGCTCGATGTCGGTGCGCCGGTCGGTCAGGTCCAGGATGCGCGGGTGGACCTGGTTGACGAAGCGGACTGCCGAGCCGGTCGGTGTCCACAGCCGGATGGCGAGGTCCGGGAGCACCTTGCCCATGACCTTCTCGGTGATCGCCTGGAAGTCGCCGGCCAGGGCGCTCAGGTCCGTCACCGCGTCGGCGCTGCCGTTGAGCGCGTCGGCGATCATGAGCAGTTCCTCGCCCTTCCAGTCCCGGCCGATGCCGCGGCAGTCGCAGACGAACGCGCCGGCGCACGCCCGCAGCGCGTCGCGGAGCTCGTCCTGGTGTTCCTCGCTGTTGCGCCCGTCGGTGAGCAGCACGACGTGCCTGACGTCGGCCGGTTGCGCGGCGAGCAGCTCGGCGGCGAAGGTCAGCCACCGGCCGATGCGGGTGTGCCCGTCGGCGGTGAGGGCGTCGACCGCCCGCAGCGCCTCCTGCCGGGTCCGCGCCGTGGCGGCCGCCATGCCGCCGCCGGCCGGATACACCGGCTGCGCCGTGTGGGTGCCGACGACGACGGCGAAGGCGGTGTCGTCACGCAGCGCGCCGATCGCGGCGGCCAGCGCGCGTTTCGCCTCCGGCAGCTTCGTCTGCGGGTAGGCCATCGAGGCCGAGCCGTCGATGATCAGCACCTGCGCCACGGTCGGCGGGCGGCCGCCGGCCGGTGCGCCGCCGACGTCGACGGTCACGATCGCGTTGACCTGCCGGACACCCGCCGCCAGGTACGGGTTCTGGTCGACTTCGATCAGCACGTCATGACCGTCGGCCATCGTCACTCCCGTCATCGGCTCGCCCGGCACCGGGACCGGCCGTCGCAGCACCGGTCGTCGCCGGGCGCCGCAGTGCCGCAGTGCCGCACCGGACACAGCGCACCGCCGCTACCACCATGTCGTCGGCCGCACCTGGTTGGCCCGTTCCACCAGCGCGATCCGGCGGCGCGGCTCCTGGGTGGCCTTCGCCAGCCGGCGGTACGCGTCCTCCAGGCCGCTGCGCAGGGCGTGCTCGGTGAGCGGGCGGCCCAGCACGGTGCCGCCGGCGCGCCGGTCCGCGGCGGCCGGACGCGCCCGGTCCAGCACCCAGGCGAGGGCGGCCGAGAGGACCTCGATCATCAGCCATTCCTCGCCGCTGATCCGGCGCTCGAAGACCCGCTGCGCCCGGTGTGCCGCCTCGATGACGGCGTCCTCGTCCAGCGTGCCGCCGCGCGGGTCCAGCAGGGCCCGCAGCGCGGCGATCTGGGCGGCGACGTGGTGGCTGGAGCTGTCCGGCACCTCGTCCAGGATCGCCACGGCCCGCCGGCCGTCGCCGCCGGCCCGCAGCGCCCGGCCGAAGCCGAACGCCGCACTCACATACGTGTGGTCGGTGCGCCAGACCCGCTCGTAGTAGCGGGCCGCCAGGTCCGGCTCGCCGGCGCACTCGGCCGCGGCGGCGAGGGCCAGCTGCGGTGCGAGCTCTCCGGGCAGCCACCGGTACACGGCGGTGAACGCCGCGAACGCCTCGGCCGGGTCGCCGCCGGCCAGGGCCACCAGCCCCCGGTACCAGTCGATGCGCCACTCCTGCGGGAAGCGCTGCCGCAGCGCGGTCAGCGTCGCCTCCTGCGGCGGCCGGCCCTGCTCGAACGCCGCCCGGATGCGTTGCAGCGCCACCGTGACGCCGTCCTCCGCGGGCGCGGACAGCGCCGCCATCATCGCGTCGAGCTTGCCGGCGCCGGTGTCCGGCACCTCGATCTGCGGCAGGGGCAGCGCGCCCGCGATCCGGCCGGGCCGCGGGCCGGGGCCGGCCGCGTCGGGCACGACCGCTCCGTCCTCGGTGCCGAACACGCGTCGTTCGCCGGTGAACAGCAGCGACGGCAGCGGCCTGGGCGGCTCGCCGCGCCGGGCCATGCACTGCCGCAGCACCCCGAACAGCTGCTCGCTCATCTCGGTCGCCGAACCGAAGCGCAGCTCCGGGTCGGGCGCGGTGGCCCGCAGCAGGAACTGGTAGAACGACTCCTCCTGCGCGAACAGCGGCTCCTCGGCCGGGGTGGGCAGCCGGTGGGCCAGGTCGGAGCTGAACTTCGGCATATCGGCGCTGAGCTCGGCCAGCAGCCGGCCGACGGTGTACAGGTCGGAACGCACGGACGCGATGCCGGTGAACTGCTCGAGTTCCGGCGCCTGGTAGCCGGGGGTGCCGTACAGCATGGAGACGTCGTCGTCGGCGTACCGCACGGCGCCGAGGTCGATCAGCTTGATCCGGTCCTCGGAGTGGATGATGTTGTCCGGCTTGATGTCGCAGAACAGCAGCTCCCGGTCGTGCAGGTAGCTCAGCGCCTGCAGCGTCTCCAGCCCGTAGATGATCACCTGCGGCAGTGGCAGCGGATCGGTGCGGCCCGCCGACGCGCGCCGCTCCCGGATCAGTTCGCGCAGCGAGCGGCCGCCGATGTACTCCATGACGATGTAGCTGCGCAGCGCGCCGCTGACGTGCGGGTGCGTGACCAGGTCCTGGATGTCCACAATGGACGGATGGTCGACCCGCACCAGGAACCGGCGCTCCGCGACCGCCGCCTCACGTGCCTCCGGGTCGTCGGGCGTGATGAGTCCCTTGAGGCACACCCAGCGCTCGGCCTCGCTGTCGCCGAGGTGGATGTGCCGGGCGAGGTAGATCCAGCCCTGGCCGCCGTGCGCCAGGCACCCGACGATCTCGAAGCGGCCGTCGACGACGTCGCCGGCGGCGAGGTCCGGCACGAACGAGAACGGCGTGCGGCACTGCGGACAGAACCCTTCGCCGACCGCGGCCCGGCCGGGCCGGCCGCGGCCCACCGGCCGGTCGCAGTTGCTGCAGAACCGCTGGTTCTCCCGCACCTGCGGGTCGCTCAGCACGGCCCGCCTCGGGTCGGGCGACGGGATCGTCGGCATGTCGACGATGCCGGCACCGAGCCTGCCCCGCGCACCCGCCCGCGGCCGGTCCAGGGTGGACGGCTCGCCGCGGGCCCGGCGCGGGATGCGCTGTGTGGCGGCGTGCCGCGGCCCGAAGTCCGGCAGGGTGTCCAGCTCGGCGACCCGGTCCAGCTCGGGAGCGGACCCGGAACGCCGCCTGGGCAGGCCGGCCGGCGCGGACCGCCGGGTCGCCGGCACGTCGCGGGCATCCCGGGCGTCGCGGACGTCGCGGGCGTCCGGTGGGGCCGGGGTATCCGCTGTGGACACCTGCGCCGCGGCGACGGTCGCCCTGGCCCGGTGCCCGCACCGGTCGCAGTAGCCGTCGGCCGCGTACGTTCCGCCGCAGCCCGGCCGCCCGCACCGTCCACTGCCGTCAGCGGTCATCGCTTCGCACCTCCGTCGTGACGCGGCCGGTCGCCACCAGATCCTGGTACCGCCACACCGCCCCGGCCGCGGCATCCAGATCGCAGGGCGCCTTCCACAGCTGTTCCCGGGCGATCCGGTAGGCGGCGGCGAGCTCGGTGCGCTCGTCGATGCCGAGCCGGCCCGCCTTCGCCCGGTAGCCGTCGAGCCGGCCGCGCAACTGGTCGCGCCGGTCCAGCAGTGCCTGGGCGGCCGCGGCCCGGTCGGCTGCGGCGGCCAGGGCGGCCCGGGCGGCCCGCTCGACGGCCGCCAGTCCCGCGGTCACCTCGGGCCAGCGCTGCGCCGCGAGGTGCCGTTCGAGGTCCGCGAACGCGGCCCGCAGCGCCGGGCCCTGTCCGGCGGCCGGCTCCGGGCCGCCTCCGGTGACCTTCCGCGACGCCTGCGCGCAGGTGGTCTCCGCGCGGGCCTCCGCCGCGTCCACCGCCTCGATCGCCGCACGCAGCGTGTCGATACGCTCGCCGGCGGCGCGGGCGACCTCGCGCGTGCTGTCCAGCGCCGCCCGGGCGTCGGCCGCGTCGGCCTCCAGCCGGTGCAGCTCCCGCTCGTCGGCGGCCCAGCCGATCGGGTCGTCGAGGGCCAGGGCGCGCAGGCGCCGGTACCGCTCGACCAGGTCGTCGTGCGCGGGCCGCTGCGCCGCGAGCACGCTGAGCGTGTCGGCGAGGGCGCCGAGGCGGGTCAGGACCGCCTTCGCCGCGACGTCCACGTCCTGCAGCCGCGCCCGGATGTCGTCGCCGAGCGCCTCGACCCGTTCGCAGAGCGCGTCCAGCGTGATCGTCTCGGCGACCGGGCCGGTGGTCTCGCCGGCCGGTGCACCGTCGGCGCACAGCCGGACCATCGGGCTGTGCAGCAGGTCGCTCAGCCGCGCCAGCCGGGCGACGCCGGACCGGTCGCCGCGCGCGCGGAGGGCCTCGACGGTGCCGACGTGCCGCTCCAGTGCCTGATACTGCGCGCCCAGCAGCACGATGTCGGCCTGCAGTTCGCGCCACAGCCGCAGCGTGTGCCCGGCGAGCCGGTGGTCGGTGAGGTGCCGCAGCCCGTCGTGGCTCTCGATCTCCGTCAGCAGTTTGCGGGCGAGGCGGTCCCGGATGCCGGCCAGCCGGCGGTATGCCAGCTCGGCCTCCTCGCGGGTCATGGCGGCATCCATCGGCGCCCCGCGCGCCGGTGCTCCGTTCACCGGTACTCCGCGATTCGCCGCTGCAGGCCCAGCGCCGCGCCGAGCAGCAGGATCAGGGTCAGCGCGAGCGCTCCGGCCCCCCACCAGACGATCACCCGCCGGGCCTGCTCGGCGGTGTCGGTGAAGGTGGTGTTGCGCTGGGCGATCTCCCGGTCGAGGGCGTCGTGCAGTCGCAGGTAGGCGATCGTGATGCCGCCGGCGTCCTGGCTCGTCGCCAGCTTCACCGCATCCGTGTACTGGCCGCGGTCGTCCAGTTCGCGGATCTTCTTGTGCAGCCCCGCCCAGGTCCGTACCTGCTGCCGCACGATCCGCACGGTGCGCTGCAACGCGGCGTCGGACACGTCGGCCTCGGCCTGGGCCAGCAGCCCGTCGAGCCGTGCCATGGCGGCCTGGTAGTGCTCCTCGAAGTCGCGTCCGCCGCCGCGGGCGACCAGGGTGAGCGCCTCGTCCGCGCGGGCCTGCAGGGCCGCGGTCCGCGCCTCGGCCAGGATCTGCACGTCCTCGGAGCCGTGCCGGCGACCCTCCTCGAGGTTGTCGCGGGCCGTGACCGTCGCGGCCACGGTCACGGCGAGGCAGGCCACCGCGGCCGCCGTCGCCGCCAGCAGCCCCCCGTTGAGGCGTCGTTTCGTCATCCGCGCCAGCCGGCGAGAAGCCAGCACCAGGGCGCCGATCGTGCCGAGGATCATCAGCACGACGACCCAGGGCACGGCCGAGGCGCGTCGCTGGGCGCTGGCGAGCCCGCCCTTGTCCGTGTCGTAGAGGCGCTGCGCGGCCGGCAGCAGGGTGTTGCGCATGAGCGCGGAGGACTCACGCAGATACGCGGCGCCGAGCGAGTGCCCCTGCCGCGAGATCGCCCGCGCCGATTCCACCAGCCCGGTGTACATCGGCAGGTGGATGTTGAGCGTCGCGAGCTCCTGCGCGGCGGCGCTGCCGCCGTCCACGGCTCCGGCCGCGACGTTGATCGCCTCGGCCGCCTTGACGACGTCGTAGAGGTAGCGCCGGCGCAGCTCCGGGTCGCCGGTGCCGCCGATCAGGAAGTCGCTGGCGACGGTGGCGTCGGCGTCGGACAGCGACCGGTAGATGTCCAGCGCCGACAGGCCGAGCGGGCTGCTGCCGGTGGCCATGCCGTGCACCAGCGCGGAGCGCTGCGACCAGGCCAGGAACTGCGCGAGCCCGGTCGCGCCGCCGAGCGCCACGATGACCAGCAGGATCATGGTGAGCCGGCCGGGCGCGGTCCGCGCCCAGTCGACCCGGCGGTGCGGATGATGCCGGCCGGCGGGCTCGCCGCCCGGCTGGCCCGCTGGGGCGGTCTCGACCAGCCAGAGGTCAGTCGACGCCATCGACGGTGTTCCTTCCTGATCGCCGACCGATTGTGGCGCGTGGCGTTGCGTTCCGCGTCAACCGCCGGCGACGCCACGGCTCATCGGCGGCGTCGCGTCCGGTCATCGGGCGTCATGAAAGCACAGGAAATGGCGGCGGGCCACCCCGCAATGTCCGTGCTCCAACACTGGATCATCGATCTGCCTCCACCAATGCCGCCACCGCGTGCGCAACCATCGTGGAGACACTCCACAAGTTCACAACCGGCGATGCCGCGATGTGAGATGCGAGTGCTGTTCAATTTCGGCACCGGCTCGCCGAAATTCGCGGGCACCGATGACGGCGCGTTGCGCTTCGCGGCCCGAACCGATAACTTCACAGGCGCGCTCAGCGGGGGCACGGGCTGGACTGGTTCATTCACGGTGCCGTCGATCCGCCCGCGTCTCTGTTCTCGAATGCGCCTCTGACCTGGTTGTGACGGTGACATGCGCGCATCACTGCTGCGGCCGGCGACCGCCGTGTGCGTGGCCGTCATCGCCACCGGCATGCTCACGTCCGCGTGCGGCGAAGGGCCCGCCGCCGATGCGTCGGCGGCGCCGATCAAGATCGGTCTGCTCGCCACCCTGCACGGCACCTACGCGGCCGTGGGCACCGACATCCAGCGCGGATTCGAGGTGTACCTCAAGTCGCACGGCGGCAAGCTCGGCGGCCACCCCGTCGACCTGAAGGTGGCCGACGAGGGCGACAGCGCCGCGTCCGCGATGCCCGCCGCCCTGAATCTCGTCAACGACGAGCACATCGTCGCCATGACCGGCATCGTCGGCGGCGGCACGGTGGCCGCGGTCGCCCCGATGCTGCGCGAGGAACGCATCCCGCTCGTCAGCGCCAACGGGCGGCCGGGCATGGACACCGTCGACGGTTTCTGGTCCACGAGCTTCAGGTCCTCGGACCCGGGGACGGCCATCGCGCCGTTCATCAAAAGCACCGTCGCCGGCCCGGTCTTCGTGATCGGACCGGATTATCAGGGCGGCCGCGACGAGATCGGCGGCTTCGTCGACAATTTTGCCGCGGCCGGCGGCAAAATTGCCAATCCCGGCGGCGAGCCGCTGTGGACGCCGTTTCCGGCGACGACGAACTTCATGCCGTACTTCGACCAGATCAAACGGACCGGCGCGAAGGCCATCTACGCGTTCTACGCGGGCAAGGCGGCCATCGACTTCGTCAAGCAGTACCGGCGCTCGGACGCCCGCACCATCCCGCTCTACGGCGCATTCCTCACCGAGGGTTCGGTCCTGAAGGAGGAGGGCGACGCCGCCATCGGCATCTCCACGGTGGCCAACTACTCCGCCGATCTGCAGAACCCGGAGAACGACCGTTTCGTGGCCGCGTGGCGGCAGGCGCACCCGGAGTCGCCGACGCCGACGACCTTCGCGATGGCCTCCTACGACGCGGCGGCGGTGCTGGACCGGGCGATCGCGGCGGCGGGTCCGCGGCTCACGCCGGAGGCGATCAACGAGCAGATCGGCCGGCTCGGTGACATCCCCAGCCCGCGCGGGACCTGGCGGTTCGACGGCAGCCACGGGCCGATCCAGAAGTGGTACCTTCGGCAGGTCCGCGCCGGCGAGCAGGGCCTCACCAATGCGCTGGTGCAGGAGCTGGCGACCATCGGCGGTTGAGCCGCGGGACCGTCCCGCCCGGCAGACCCGGGGATGATCCCGCCCCCGGACCCGGCCGTCAGCGACGGGTCGCCGAATAGGCCAGGTAGACCGACCGATAGGCGTGGTACAGCGGGCTCACCGGCAGCTCCCAGGTGCCGAGGTAGTGCCGGTAGTCGCCGCCGAACGACAGTTTGAACCTGGTCAGTCCGGCCCACGCGTGTTCCGGCTCGTCGGGCGGCGCCACGCCCAGCGAGTCGAAGATCTTCTGCCCGCGATCCTGGGCGTCCAGGACCATCGTGGCGCGCATGATGGCGCCCGGGTGGACGTACCGGTGGGCGTGCATGCTCCCGGAGTGTCCGACGTGGCGGGTGGTCGGGCCGTCGAAGACGATCGCCGCGGAGACCGGCTCGTCGTGGTGCCGGGCGATGTACAGGGTGGCCGCGTCGCGGGGCAGCAGCACCTGCGCCATGGTCCGGAAGTAGTCGTCCGGGTGCTGAACGATGTGGTTGTGGGCGGCCACCTCGTGGAGCACCATCAGCAAGGCGTCCACATCACCGGGATCATGGCTTGCCTCGATGCGCACACCCGCCTTGGCGGCATTGCGGTACCGCTGCCGGTTGTTCTTGGACATCTCCCTGAGAATCTGGTCGCGCGGCTTGGTCAGATCCTGCTGCAGCACCAGCGAGGGCTGGATCTCCTTCAGCGCCGGCCGATGTCTGAGCTGCTGCAGGTCGGCCTTCGTCACCGGCGCCCACGGCTCCATCCGCACGAAGATGGCGCCCTGGTCCTGAGCGAGGGCCTTCAGCTCCACGATCGCAAGCTGGTAGCTCACCAGGTTCTCGGCGACCGGACCGTACGGGCAGTAGAGGCGGGTTGCCTTGTTGGACCGCTCCAGGATGGCGAAGCACTGCCAGCCTGGGCCCTGGCCGAAGAACAGTTTCCGGCCGAGCTGCTGGTTGAACGCGCCCCAGTGGGTGCTCTGCAGGAAGTGCCCGCCGCGGGCGAACAGGTCGTCGTCCCACGACCTGCCAGGCACCTCGTCGGACCACGCGATGGGGGAATGCTGAGACATGAGCTTCCTCATTCGTTGCGCCGGTGGCGCCACGGTAGGGAGGTGATCGTGCGGATCCGATGAAGAAGCCGTCCGGAAGCCGCGAACGGCCGGGATCGGATCGAAACCCGACGCGGCCTTCACAGGTTGCTCATGATCGGCCCGGTCCGCGACGAACCCCCGCAGAACGAGCCTTTACATCGATGAGTTTTGCGATATTTTTACATTTCAGTCTTGCCGTCGGTCAATGTCCAGAGAGGACGCTCCGGATGGGTATCCGCCAGACCCACTGACCGCCGGCTCCACCCAGGAGCAGTGGCTGCGGGCCGACCTCGCCGCCAGCACCAAACCGTGCACCGTCGCCTACTGGCACCACCCGCTCTTCACCTCGAGTTCCAACCACGCACCGTCCACCGACACCCGACCGCTCTATCAGGCGCTGTACGACTACAACGCCGACGTCGTGCTGTGGGGTCACAACCATGTCTATGAACGCTTCGCGCCGAGGCCAGACCTACAGCGACAGTGGCACCGGCTCCTGCCACTGAAAGATTCGACAGATCTACGAAGCAGGAGTCATGGCTCATCTCAAACGCAAGCTTCTGGTGGTCGCCGTGACCGGTGCCGGCCTGGTGGCCGCGCCGGTCGCCCCCGCCGCCGACGTGGTCACCGACCCGGCGGCGTTCGTGGACCCGCTCATCGGGTCGGCGCGCGACGGCAACACGTGGCCGGGGGCGGTGCGGCCCTACGGCATGCTGTCGTGGAGCCCGACGAGCACCCGCGGCGACCAGACCAGCACCGGGGCCGCGAACGGCTACCAGTACGACGTCACCCGCATCCGGGGGCTGAGCCTCACCCACCTCAACGGGGCCGGCTGCAACCCGGGCGCCGCGGGCGACGTGCCGATCCTGCCGTTCGCGTCCGCCGTGGACTCGTCGCCGTCCGCCGACAGCACCGACGCGAAGTACGCCACGAACTTCAGCCACGCCGACGAGAGCGCCAAACCCGGCCGGTACACCGTCAAGCTCGCCGACGGTGTCCGCTCCGACCTCGCCGTCACCGCCCGCGCCGGCGTCGGGCAGTTCACGTTCCCGGCCGGCCGCCCCGCGAACCTGCTGTTCCGCACGTCCAACTCGCTCAACGGCAGCGAGGACGCCGAGATCACCATCGACGCGGCGAACCGCCGGGTCACCGGGTCCGTGCTGACCGGCGCGTTCTGCGGCCGGCGGGCCAACGGCGGCACCAACAACCGCCGCACCTACTACCGGCTGTATTTCAGTGTGCAGTTCGACAAGGCCGTCACGGGTACCGGCACCTGGGTCAACGGCACGCTCCAGCCGGGCGGCACCCGCGCCACCGGCGGCGAGGGGTACGCGACGGGCGCCGACCGGGCCGGTCGCGGCTCCGGCGGCTGGGTCTCCTTCGCCTCCGGCAGCGACGTGCGGATGCGGATCGGCATCTCCTACGTCAGCCTCGCCGGCGCCGAACGCAACCGCGACACGGAACTCACCGCGGGGGTGGACGTCCCGACCGTCGCCGCGCAGGCCTACGACGACTGGAAGCGTCAGCTCTCGGCCGTTCAGGTGACCGGCGGCAGCACCGCCCAGCGGACCGCGTTCTACACCGCGCTGTACCACAGCCTCCTGCAGCCGAACCTGGTGTCCGATGTGGACGGCCGCTACCTCGGCAGCGACCTGGCCGTGCACACCGTCACGGCCGGGCAGGGCGCGCAGTACGGCACCTTCTCCGGCTGGGACCAGTACCGCGCCCAGATCCAGCTCCTCGCGCTGCTCAAACCCGCCGTCGCCGGCGACTACGCGCAGTCGATGTATCAGTTCGCGCAGCAGCACAGCGGGATCTGGGACCGGTGGCTGCACAACAACGGCCCCACCCACGTCATGACCGGCGACCCGGCCGCACCGACCCTCGCCACGTTCGTCGCGATGGGCGCCGACCACTTCGACGCGGCGGGGGCCTACGCCTCCCTGTACCGCCAGGCGACCGTCCAGAACGCCGACGCGCTCAACGACGGCGGCTGCCCCGGCCAGTGCACCGGCCAGCGCCCCGCGCTCAACCAATACCTCGCCTCCCACTACGCACCGCAGAACGCCTGCCACTGCTGGGGCGGAGCCGCCGAGACCCTCGAGAACTCCCTCGCCGACTTCTCCCTCGCCATGTGGGCCCAGCGCCTGGGCCGCACCGCCGACCAGGCCACCATGTCCGCCCGTGCCGACTGGTGGCGCAACACCTTCAACCCCCAGGCGACCTCGACCGGCGGCTACCAGCAGGCCCGCAACGCCGACGGCAGCTGGGTCGGCGGGTTCTCGCCCTCCACCGACGTCGGCTTCGCCCAGGGCACCTCCGCGACGTACACGTGGATGGTCCCGCAGAACGCGACCGGGCTCGCCGCGGCCATGGGCGGCACCGGGCTGGCCGTGAAGCGCCTCGACGCGTTCTTCCACGACGACGCCGGCAACTGGGCCGTCAAGGGCGGCAACGCGCAGCGCTACGACCCCGGCAACGAACCCGGCCTGCACGCGCCGTGGCTCTACAACGCGCTCGGGCAGCCGGCGAAGACCCAGGCGACCACCCGCGAGATCGTCGACACCGTCTACGGCACCGGCCCCAGCGGCCTGCCCGGCAACGACGACCTCGGCACCATGTCCGCCTGGTACGTCTTCGCCGCCATCGGCATCTTCCCCCAGGTCGTCGGCCGCGCCGAGCTCCTCGTCGGCAGCCCGCTGTTTCCGAGCGTGAAGCTGGTCCGCGACAACGGCGTGGTCCTCACCGTCGACGCCCCCGCCACCACCGACGCCAACCAGTACGTCCAGTCCGCCAGCCTCGACGGCGCGACCCTGAACCGCTCGTGGCTGCCGGAGTCGTTCGTCCGCAGCGGCGGCACCCTGTCACTGACCATGGGCGCCGCGGCCTCAACCTGGGGCACGGCGACCGCCAACCGGCCGCCGGACCGCACCGGCACAGGCCCGGTGACGCTGGTCCAGCTCGACAAGTGCCTGGACGTCAACAACTCCAGCACCGCCAACGGCACGAAGATCCAGATCTGGGGCTGCAACGGCACCAACGCACAACAGTGGACGGTCCCGGGCGACGGCACCGTGCGCGCGCTCGGCAAGTGCCTCGACGTGACGTCGTCGGGCACCGCCAACGGCGCCAAGCTGCAGCTGTACGACTGCAACGGCACCGGCGCGCAGCAGTGGACCTACGTGCCCGCCAGTCAGGCACTGCGCAACCCCCAGTCGGGGCGGTGCGTGGACGACCCGTCCGGCAGC
Source organism: Dactylosporangium cerinum (assembly GCF_042653625.1). Lineage (NCBI taxonomy): Bacteria > Bacillati > Actinomycetota > Actinomycetes > Micromonosporales > Micromonosporaceae > Dactylosporangium > Dactylosporangium cerinum. The sequence goes on from NZ_JBHSIU010000130.1 coordinate 184,742, forward strand.
ACGACCAATGGCACCCAGCTGCAGCTGTGGGACTGCAACGCCTCCAACGCCCAGCGGATCGCCGTCCCCGCCTGAACCGCCGACGCCCCGGCCCTGTCGCAGGGCCGGGGCTCGGAATTGTCCTAGGAAGCTCTGAGCGGTGAGCGGCAGGTCACTGCCGTACCGGTCGCGGCGGGCTACGCTGCGTGGCATGGCCGTGGCTGTCCGCGTGACACTGCCGCGGCGATGGTGTGTGGCGGGGCTGCCCGGGTGAGCCGGGAGCGTGCGCGGGACTTCCGGTCCTTGTGGTTCGGGCAGTCGGTCAGCCTGCTCGGCGACCACGTGTCGCTGTTCACCCTGCCGACCGTCGCGCTGCTGACCCTGCACGCGTCGAGTCTCGAGGTCGGTGCCCTCAACGCGGCGACGACCATCGCGTACCCCGTGCTCGGGCTGTTCGTCGGTGTGTGGCTGAACCGGGTGCGACTGCTACCGGCCATGATCGTCTGCGACGTGCTGCGCGTGGTTGCCTTCGCCTCGCTTCCGGTGGCCGCCGCGGCCGGGCGGCTGACGCTGGCGCAGCTGTTCGTCGTCGCGGTGTTCGCCGGTGCGTGCTCGGTCGTGTTCGACATCTCGTACCAGTCGTATGTGCCGACCCTGCTGCAGGGGCCGGCGCTGGCCCGGGGGAACTCCCGGATGGTGGCCTCCGAGGCCGTGGCGAAGTTCACCGGCCCGGGCCTGGGCAGCGGTCTGCTGCAGTTCGGCGGCACCGTCGTCGGGCTCAGCGCGAACGCGCTGTCCTACCTCGCCTCCATCGGTGGCATGGCCCGGATCCGCGCCCGGGAGGCCGCTCCCGCCAGTTCCGGCCGGGAGGCGTCCGCCCCGGACACGACCTGGCGGCAGATCGCCGACGGCGCACGGTTCCTGTGGCGGCACGAGTTCCTGCGCCCGCTCGCCATCTCGGCATGCCTGCGCAATCTCGCGATGAGCGCCAACCGCACGGTGTTGCTGCTGCTGATGTACAACGCGCTGCACCTCCCGGCCCAGACCGTGGGCCTCGTGTTCACCTGCGGCGCGGCGGGCTCGATCCTCGGCGCGAGCCTGTCCGGCCGGGTGGCCCGCCGGCTCGGGGTGGGCCGGACGTTCCTGCTGACGCTCACCGAAGGGCTGATCTGGCTGCTCGCCCCGCTGACCCTGCTCGTCGGTGCGCCGGCGTTCGTGCTCATGGCGCTGATGTTCGTCTCGTCGCTCTGGCTGCCCATCTGGAACGCCGCCTCGCTCACGTTGCGCCAGACCGTCACCGGCCCGGAGCTGCTGCGCCGGGTCAACGCGACGACCAGGACGGTGAACCTCAGCTCGATCCCGGTCGGCGCGCTGCTCGGCGGCGTGGCCGCGGATCTGGCCGGCGACGCGCGGGGCGGGCTCGTCGTCGTGCTCATCGCCTGCACCTGCGGCCTGACCCTGGTCTCGGCGGTCCAGTTGCTGCGCTCGAACATCCGGGGACTCCGGACCTACGCGATCGGGCCGGCGGCACCGGACGTGGCTTGACCGCAGGGTCCGCCGGGGTACTCCGCGAAATTTTCATGGCGGCCTCCCCGCGCAGCGCCCGGCACGCGCTGCAACAAACCTGCAAACGCCTCCGCTTGCCTTGAGGAAAGCGCATTCCTACATTGAAGTCAGTCGACTCCCCGCCCCGCGCGCAACGCCAAGTCCGGCCCGGCGCTTCCGAACGACCCGTCCAGACCCGGCACCCGTCATCGCCGGGAAAGCGGTAGTGACCGCCACGCACCATGACATGAAGGTGAGACACGGATGAGACGATCAGCTGCTCTACGGTGGATATCTGGAGGAGCCGTCGCGGTCGCGGGCGCCGCGGTGACGCTGGCGGTGGCGCTGCCCCAGGCCTCGGCCGCGGACGGACCCAACCTGAGCATCGGTGCCGGCGCCGACGGCTCCAGCAAGGCCAGCGGCACCAGCTACGGCAACGTCAAGGACGGCAACACGAGCACCTACTGGTCGCCGGCCAGCTCGACCGGGTACGTCTCGGTCAAGTGGGGCAGCGCCACGACGGTGAGCAGCGCCGTCATCCGGCAGGCGTCCGGCGGCGGGTCGATCGGCGCGTGGCGTCTGCTCAACGGCGACAACGGCGCCGTCCTGACCAGCGGCAGCGGCAGCCCGAGCACCATCTCCTTCTCCTCGACCGCGCTGAAGAAGCTCACCCTCGACATCACCAGCGCGTCCGGCGCGCCGCGGATCGCGGAGTTCGAGACGTACGCCAGCGGCGGCGGCTCGAACCCGACCCCCACCCCGACGGGCCCCACCGCCACCCCGACCCCGACGGGCGGCAGCGGCACCCCGACCACGTCGTGGCCGACGTCGCGGGGCAACGTGTCGATCTCCAGCACGCAGAACGTCTCGGGCACCTTCGACGGTGGCATGAAGACCTACTGCTGCATCGGTGACGGCGGGCAGAGCGAGAGCCAGGACCCGATGTTCAAGCTGGCCAACGGGGCCACCCTGCAGAACGTCATCCTCGGCTCCCCGGCCGGCGACGGCGTGCACTGCGAGGGCACCTGCACCCTGCGCAACGTCTGGTGGAACGACATCGGCGAGGACGCCGCCACCTTCAAGGGCACCGGCGGCGGCACCTCCTACGTCATCGGCGGCGGCGCCAGGTCCGGCAGTGACAAGACGTTCCAGCACAACGGCAACGGCACCGTGAACATCAGCGGCTTCTACCTCAAGGGCGCCGGCAAGCTGTACCGCGCCTGCGGCAACTGCACCAACTCCTACCAGCGCCACGTCGTCATCGACAACGTCATCGTCGACGACGTCGACTACGTGGCCGGCATCAACAGCAACTGGGGTGACACCGCCACCATCACCCGCGTCACCGTGTACAACGGCTCGAGCATCCACGTCTGCGCCAAGTACAAGGGCGTCGCCAAGGGCAGCGAGCCGAGCTACCTCGGCGACGGCTGGAACGACGCCAACTGCAAGGTCAAGCAGAGTGACATCACGTACCGCTAGGCAGTAGAGGGGGCGCCCGCCTGACGGTGGGCGCCCCTTAACTGTTTGCGCGGTCGGCGGGCCACGGGTTACCAACGTCGCTGTGGACACGACGTGGGAGGGGCGGCTGGGGTGGACGGCCGGCCTGGTCGCCGACGACCCCGTCGTGCGGGTGCGGGCGCAGCGGCGGCTCACGGTCATGCGCCGGCTCATGTACGCCGCGCTCCGCCGCCTCTACGCGGTGCCCGGCCGGTTGGACGACCCGGAGCGGGCCGGCCTCCTCGCGCATTACCGGCTGCGGCAGAGCTTCTGTTTCCCGGAGGGGCTCGGTCCGAAGGAGCCGCTCGGGACGTCGGCCTGCCTGCCGTACCTCATCCGCTACCTGGAGTGGGAGGTCCGGTACCCCGACGAGTGGTACGCGACCGCGAAGGACTGGACGGCCAAGGAGGTGCTGCTGCGGCATCTCACGCGCGAGTTCGCCGACCTGCCGGTGGCGGCCAAGCGGCGTCTCGTCGAGCTGGTCGTGCTGGTGATCCGGCGGGAGTACCACGTCGAGGACGTCAGCTGGGCGCGGCTGGCCCGGGCGGTGGACCTGCCGGAGTTCCGGGGACGGCTCGCGGAGCTCGACGACGGCACCAATGCCGTCCCGGCGAAGCGGGCCCGGTTCCTGCTCTGGCTGCTCGACCACCCGGAGGCGCCCCAGCTGCAGCGGATCCACTGGCACTACGGCCGGTACCCGCAGCCGCGGCGCCGCACCGGCAGGCAGCGGTCCCGGCGCTGATCCGCCGGGCGCCCGGGACCTTTGTGCCGTTCTCCGCCCGGGTTTCGAAAACGGTCGACGGTCGCGCGGGCACCGCACCACGATCGGGGAATTGGGAGCGCTCCCAATCGATCGGTCCTGCTCCGGGCTCAGCCGGTACTACCGCCCGCTCGAGAACGAGCTCGGCATCCCCGGCCGGCCGCTGCCGGTCGTCATCGAGGAGTACGGCTCGGGCGCCGCGAAGGACTTCGAGGGGGTCCCCGGTTCGATGATCAAGCACTGGGCGGAGTTCGAGCGGTACAACGTCGACCACGCGATGATGGGCATCTACACCAACCCGGGGCTGCTGGGCAACACGCTGCGGCGCACCTCGGCGGGGCTCAAGCCGAACGCGGGCTGGCAGATGATGGCGTGGTACAAGGCGATGACCGGCACCCGCGTCGACGTGAGCCGGGTGGGACACCCGGCGGTACCTGGCCTGCGACGGCGTCGCCAGCTGGGACGACGAGCTCCGCACCGTGCAGATCCTCGTCGGCGGCGAGGACAACGACGTCGACATGCGGGTGCTGGGCCTGGCCCGGCGCGGCCTGACCGGCAACGTCCGGGTCCGGGTCGACTCAGCGGTGTGGACGGTCGACCCGCTCGCCACCGACCGCAACGTCCAGGCCGGCGGCGACTGGCAGAGCGCACCGCTCAACCTGGTCGACACGACCATGACGGTCGACGCCTCGGGCGCGCTGACCGTGCCGGTCCACCGGATGGAGGGCTACAACGGCTACCGGATCCTCATCTCGCCGGCCGCTGGACCTGCCGCGTACCCCACGAAGTACGAGGCGGAGCACGCCCAGCGGGTCAACGCGGCGGCCAGGTCCGGCAGCGTCGTCGCGTCCGGCGGCGGCTGGGTCGGCGGCATCGACTTCGCCGACAGCGCCGTCACGTTCACCGTCACGGCGGCGTCGGCGGGCATCCACACGATGACGGTCCGCTACGCCAACGGCACCACGGCTGCGAACGCCACCCACACGGTGCGCGTCAACGGCCAGCCGCAGGGCTCGGTCACCTACCCTGCGTTGACGAGCGACTACCGCCTCGAGGTCGGCTACGGCAACGGCACCACCGCGACGTCCACCCACCAGGTGTCCGTCAACGGCGGCGCCGCGGGCACCGTCTTCTACCCGAGCACCGGCGCGTGGTTCGGCGGCCCGGCCCAGGACCGCGCCGGCCGCGTCGCCGCGGTGACGGTCACGCTCACCGCCGGCACCAACCGGATCCGCCTGCAGAAGGGCACCGGCTTCGCCGAACTCGACTACGTCGAGCTCAAGAAGACCGACGCCTGACGCTACGCGCTCCCGCCGGCCCGGCCGGTCGGCGGGAGGGCGTAGACGCGGCGGGCGGTGCCGGCGCAGACCCGCTCGGCGAGCCGTGCCGCGTCCGCCGCGCTGATCGCGTCGTCGGCCCGCCAGGCGTCCAGCATGCGGCGCAGGCTGTGCCGGAACTGCGCGGCGCCGATGAGGTAGAGCTCGGGCAGCAGGTACGCGTCGGTGGAGAAGAGCACCTTGCCGAACGGGGCGAGCTCGAAGCACTCCGCCAGCACCGTGTCGGCGCGCAGGCCGAGGTGCCCGACGGTCAGGCCGACGTCCAGGTACACGTGCGGATAGACCTGGGCCAGCCAGCCGGCCTGGCGATGGTACGGGTAGCAGTGCAACAACACGACGGGCACGTCGACGGCGCCGAGGAACGGCTGCAGGTGCGCGGGATCGGCGGCCGGCAGCGCCAGGTCGCGGTCGCCGAAGCCGGTGTGCACCTGCAGCGGCAGTCCCGTGCCGACGCCGGCCCACAGCACGTGGCGCAGCAGCACGGGATCGGTGAGCCGCCCACCGCCGCGGCGCAACCAGTCGCCGGCCGCCCGGCGGACCTCGGCCGCGGCCGGGCGTTCGGCGGGCACGGCCAGCCCGGCGCGGTAGGCGATGACCGACTTGACCGCGACCGCGTGCGCCGTGCGGCGTTCGAGGGCCTCGGCGAGCGCGGCGGCGAACCCGGCCGCGTCGACGCCCGTGGACGCCACGTGCTCGGCGACGGTTTCGAGCCGCACGACCTCGTGCACCGCCGCACCGGCGAGATCGCCGAGTGTCGCGGGGTCGAGCCGGTCCGGGCCGTCCAGGCCGGTGTCGACCAGCAGCGTCGTGAGGCCCGCGGACCGCAGCAGGGTCCGCGTCGCGTCGCGCCAGCCGAGGGCCGACCGGCGGGCGAGGTAGTCGCCGATCTCCGCGTGCCCGGGCAGTCCGAGCGCGGGTGCGCACCAGCGCCGCAGCGCCAGCCCGACCTGACTGTCCAAATAGGATGTTCCGGCCGGCGCGGGCAGGTGCGCCTCGGTGCACGCCAGCTCGAATGCCGCCGCGTCGAGCTCGCCCGCGACGACGGTGTGGCAGTGCGCGTCGATCAGTACCTCCACCGGCCGGCCTCCGCGATCGCCGCCGGGTCGGCGGTGCGGAACAGCTCGGCTTCGGCGCGCCGCACCGCACAGAACGCCTCGAGCAGCGGTTCACCGAGGGCCGCCGGGAGCAGGTCGTCGCGGCGCAGCGCCTCGACCGCCGCGTCGACGTCGGCCGGCAGCCGGGGTGGTCGCTCGGCCTCGGGGAGCAGCGCCGGGTCGACGTCGATCCCGGGCGGCAGCCGCCGGTCCCCGCCCGCGACCCCGGCCACCACCGCGGCCACCGCACCGACCAGCAGGTACGGGTTCGCCGCACCGTCGCAGCACTTGAGCTCGGCGTTGGCGGCCGTGTCCCGTTCACCGAGGCTGCCGGTGACCAGGCGCAGCGCGGCCTCGCGGTTCTCGTGGCCCCAGCACTGGTAGGGCGCCGCCCAGTGCTGCGGCACCAGCCGCAGGTGGCTCGCCACGCTCGGCGCGCCGATCGCGCTCAGCGCGGGGAGCCGGTCGAGCAGCCCGGCCAGGATCGTCTCACCCTGGGCGGTGAGCCCGTGCGGCCCGTCGCCGCCGCTGAACAGGTTGCGGCCGTGCGACCAGGCCGACAGGTGCAGGTGCTGGCCGTTGCCGACCTGCCCGGCGACCACGACCGGCGCGAACGACACCCGATGGCCGAACGACTGGGACACGGCGCGGATCGTCTGCCGGACGAGCACCTGCCGGTCCGCCGCCGCCACTGGGTCGTCCGCGCCGACGGAGAGCTCCAGCTGCCCCGGCGCGTACTCCGGGTGGAACTGCTCGACCGGCACGTCCTGCGCGTCCAGCGCGGCCAGCAGGCGGTCGATGTACGACGAGAGCTCCACGACGCGGGTCATGCCGTACGCCGGGCCCTCGCACGCCGGTGAGGCGTCTTCGGTGCCGACGAACCACTCGACCTCGAACGCCATCCGCAGGTCGACGCCGCGCTCCCGGGCGCGTCCGGCGGCGGTGCGGGCGAAGGTCCGCTGGCAGCCGGCGTGCGGCTCGCCCTCCTGGGTCAGCCGGTCGGCGGGCGCCCAGGCCCAGCCGGGTTGGGCGGCGAGCACGGTGAACCGGTCCAGGTCGGGGTACAGCCGCAGGTCGCCGACCGGGCCGCCGATGTGGCGGCTGGTGGTGATCGAGTCGTCGAGCAGGAACACGTCGAAGACCGGTGACATGCCGACCCCCCACGCCGCCGCGTGCCCGAACCGGCCGATCGGCACCGTCTTCACGCGTGTCACGCCCGCGTTGTCGACGAAGGTCAGCGCCACCGCCCGTACCCCCCGGGCGGCCGACTCGTCGGCGAGCCGGCGGGCGCGGGCGCTGCGCTCGTCACGTTCCATGGCCTGATTGTCCCCCCGTTGCCCGGTTTGCGGCCGGTGTGCCGGTCCCGGATACGCCCAGTTCCGTGGCGCGCCGCCCGTTCTCCCGCCACCAGGCCGCGTAGGTGCCGTCCCAGGGCAGGGGGTCCCGTCGCGCACCGTCGGAGCGGTACGTGCGCCGGGTGGGGAAGACCGTGACGGCCATGTCCGCCTCGGACTCCCGGGAGGCGAGCCGCACCTCGTCGAACGCGCCGTCCACGCCGACGATCGGCCGGCCGTTCATGACGACGTGGATGTGGTCGAAGATGCCCTGCTCGAACGAGTCGAACACGGTGATCGTCAGGAAGCAGGCGCCGAGCGGGTTGGGCGGGTCGGGTCGCTCGCGGGCGACCGCCCACTCCGCGACCGTGTGCCCCGCTCCCCATTCGAACGGGGCCACCTCGCCAGGTCGCAGGAGGCGCTCCCGCTTCGCGGCGTTCGCCTCCACGAACTGGGCCTCGTCGGCGAGCCGCACCCGTGCGGTGGTCGCGCCCTCGTTGATCAGCACGCCCCGGGTCTGGAACCACAGGAGCCGGGTCCGTTCCTCGTTCCGGGCGAAGAGACGCGCCGGCGAGGCCGCCTCGGCCTGCGCCACGGCGTGGTGGTCGAGCAGGCGCGGTTCGGTGCCGTACGGCATCCGGTCCCGTGTCGCGTCGATCAACGGGGGCCAGCGCGGCGCCTCGAACAGCGCGACGACGAGGGGAGCCCGCTCGTCCGTCCTGGCGCGGGCCGCCTCCCGGACCGCCGCCGTGGCGGCCTTGAGGGTTTCCTGGGCGAGGACGACCTGCTCGCCGGCGGCCTTCGACTGCGCCGCACTGATCTCGACCTGCTGCTGCAGCTCCGGCAGCTGCCTGGCAGCGGTCCGGGCGGCGGCGCGCCCCGAGCGGGCGGCCGAGGCGGCGGCAACCGCTGCGGCGACCGCGCCGATGGCCGCGATGATCTGCATCCACCCGGCCAACGTCAACCGATCGAGGCCGGCTACCAGCGCATCCCAAAAAGCCCGCACGTCAAGGCCCACCTTCGCAGAGACTCACCCTTGTGGCCGGGTCCGTGCCGGGCTCGGCCGCTCACCGGTCGATGTGCGACCTGCCCCGCCCGGGCGGGTATAAGCGCTTGATGCCGAGGTGCTGGTGCTGGTGCTGGTCCGTGACGTGGCGGGCAGGCGGGTGAGGGTGAGCCGTGGGGTGGGGTGCTCGGGTCCGACCCGCGCGGCGCAGCTGGCGGGCTGGGCTGGAGGCGGGTCGGAGGCGGATCGGAGGGTCAGGCGGCGAGGACGGGCGCCATGGCGCGGGCGCAGCGCTCGCGCGCCCACTGGATTCTGGGCAGCGCGACCTCGGGGCGGTCGCCGAACACCTCCGCGGCCCGGGCGTAGCACTCGTCGGGGCCGAGCTGATCGAGCGTGCGGTGGACGGTGTCGCGGATGGTGGCGTCGTCCAGGTCGCCGCGTGCGGATGCGTCGGAGACGAACAGTGCCATGCTCAGCATCGGCTCAACCGGGCAAGTCGTCATGGGGGATCACCTGTTCAAGAGGGGGTGGAATGTCTCTTCATCCACGTTCTCTCGTACCGTTGGGGGACAGCCTCGGCGCCAGCGGGACTCTCCGACTGCGGGTTTCCGCACCCGCATATACCTGCTGGCAGGTATGCCCGCTCACCCTTCGTCCGCAACCCGGTGGGGAGCGCGGGACGGTGTTTCCGGCAGCAGGCGATCCGGCACCTGGAGCCGCCCGGGTCGCCGCCTCGTTCCGGTGTGACCGGGACGAGTGCCGCCGACCTTGGGGGAGGGGGCCGGCGGCACTCGAGCCGGGCTGCGGTCCGTCAGGCGTACACGCTGAACGAATCACCGTCGTCAACATATTGGCCGTTGTTGTACCGCGTCGGGTCGAACCACACGATCTGGTTCTCGGCGAAGTTCTTGTTGCACACGCCCCAGGTGCCCGCGGTGAGCTTGTTGACGCACGAGCCGGTCCGCATGGAGTTCGAGTAGTACCAGTCGGCGGCCGCGGCGTAGCCGTCCGCCTTCGTGTCCTTGACGTAGATCAGGTCGTCGCTCGCCTTGAAGCAGATCGTGACACCCGTCGACGATCCGCATGAGTACTGCCCGGTCGGTCCGCCGGACGCTTTGGCGTAGTCCGTCTCGTCGCCGTAGTAGCCGGCGGACGCGAGACCCGGGACGGCCAGGGCCAGCAGCACGCCCGCCGCGGCGGCCGCGACGAGGGACGTGCGGTGCACGGTGCGGGCGGCGTTCACGCGGTGATCGAGGGGCTGTAGATGTGGTACGCGGTCGTGCCGCTGTGCATCTCGGAGTCCTCTCGGTGCTCAGGCCGGCTTGCCGGTGCTGATGCTCAACCAGGGCGTCCAGCTCGTGCAGTTGATGTTTGCGCCGGACGCGCCGTTGCGGTTGCAGACCTCGAACCGGATCCGGCTGTCCTCACGCATGTCGTAGTTGCAGGTCACCGTCGTGCCCCCGCCCTTGGCGTTGTGGCACACGTCGGAGCGGCCGTAGTCGGTCTGCCAGGTGACGATGACGCGCAGCCCGTCTTCGACGTTGTCCCGCACGGTGATCTTGTCGCCATAGCTGACGAAGCAGCCGTTGCCCCGCCAGACGTCGACGTAGTCGTCGAGGTTCGACCGGCAGTACTCGCCGGCCGCGTCGGCATGGGCGAGGGCGGCCGGCAGCGCGCCGGTGATGAGGAGCGCGGCGCCGAGCGTGGTCGCGGCCCGGCCGATGACGGTGCGCATGACGCGGTCCCCGCTCATGCGGTGATCGACGGGCTGTAGATGTGGTACGCGGTCGTGCCGCTGTGCGAAGCCCACGTGTGGACGCGGATCGTCGTGCCTTCGGTGACGTTGTAGTTGCAGACGGTGTAGCCCTTGATGCTGTTACTGGTGCTGGTGTCGTCGAAGCAGGCGCTGCTGTGGTTCACCCACTGCAAGACGCCGTGCGAGTCCGGCAGCAGCTTCTGGATCTGCGCGCGGGTGCCCCAGCCGTCGGCCGTGTAGTCGATCAGGCGCAGGAAGTCGCCCTCGGCGTAGAGCTTGGCGCACCCGCCGTTGGTCACGGAACCCGGCTTGATCCAGCACGCGTAGGCGTAGCCGTTGCTGCCGGCGGAGGCGGCGCCTGGCGTCGCGACCAGCGCCGCCGCGATCAGGGCCGCGGCGGTGGCGGCGTGTTTGAACGCTCGGAACATTCAGGAAGTCCTTTCACGGGAAATGTTGTGACTTGCGGCGAAATGTCGCCGTCGTCCAACCTTGTCGCTTCCGTGATTCCCGAACCAGGCGGTTCGCCGTCAAGCTACCGTCAACTTCGCGGCGGCAAGCCGCGCCCGGGGCAACTCGGCGTCGGGGTGTTCCAGCCGCTCGAGCATCGCCAGGGAGGCCCGCCAGCGCTCCCGCGCGCCGTCGTGGTCACCCGCGTCCCGCTCGATGTCGCCGAGGTCCAGCAGGACCTGCGACATGTGGTACGCGTCGCCGGCCGCCTCGAACCGGGCGAACGCCCGCCGTTTGTACGCCGCCGCCAGCTGGAGCCGGCCCAGCCGATGGTGCGCGTCGGCGAGTGTGTCCCACACGAACGCCTGCGACGCCGGGTCCGGACTCGCGCGGACGAACAGCAACGCCCTCCGGCAGGCCGCTAGGGCCTCCTGGTGGTCGCCGCGCGCGGTGTGGCACTGCGCGACGACCTGCCACGCCCGCCACCGGTGCACGGGCTCGCCGGCCGCGTAGAGCAGGTCCGCCCGCTCCGCCGCGGCCAGCGCCGCGTCGAGCTGTTCCTGCCGGAGCAGCAGGAGCGCGATGTTGTACGTCACCTGCGCCTGGCTGGGCACGTCGCCGAGCGCCTCGGCGCAGTGCAGTGCGTGCTTGAGGTGCTCGGCCGCTTCGCGTCCCCGGCCGAGCCGGAAGCCGACGAGCGCCAGAGCGCGGCGGGTGTGCAGCTGGCCGAGGAGGTCGCCGAGCCGGGTGGCACACACCAGGCCGGCGTGCTGGACCGCCGCGAGTTCGGCCCACCAGCCGCCGCGATCGAGGACGTCCTGCACGGCCCAGGCGATCCGCCAGACAGCGCCGTCCAGGGCGGACCCGGTCGCCCTGGACTGCGCCGCCACCGCGGTCAGCAGGACCGGCAGCTCGCCGTCGAACCATTCGGCCGCCGCGGCCTGGTCGGCGAACGATGGCGGGGCGGAGGGCACCGGCAGGGGCAGGCCCGGCCGGCGTTCGGGGCGCAGCAGCAGCGCGGCGGCGTGCGCCTGGTGCATCAGGTGGTCGTACAGCCGCTCGACCGCGGCCCGGCCGGCCTCGGCGGACTCGTCCGTGCGGGCGAGCTCCGCCGCGTAGGCGCGGACCAGGTCGTGGAACGAGTACCGGCCGGGCCGCTCCTCCACGACGAGGTGGACCCGGGCGAGCCGGGTCAGGGCGCGCGCGGCCGCCGGCCGGGGGACGCCGGCGAGCGCGGCCGCCGCGGCCGCGTCGACGTCCGGACCCGGGTGCAGGCCGAGGAGCCGGAACAGCCGGCCGGTCCCGTCGTCCAGCGTCCGCACCGACCAGGACATGACCGCCCGCAGGTCGCCGGCGGCGTCGTCGTCCTCGAACGCGTCGAGCTGATCCCGGATGTTGCGCAGCTGGCCGGCAAGCACCCCGAGCGGGAACGGGGGACCAGCCGCGGCCCGCGCGGCGACGATCGTGAGTGCCAGGGGCAGTCCGGCGCAGGCGTCCACGATGCCGGTGACGGCGTCGGGTTCCGCGGCGACCCGGTCCGCGCCGAGGTGCCCGGTCAGCAGCCTGCGCGCCTCGCCGTCGGTGAACAGGTCCAGCGTGACGACCGTGGCGCTGTCGGTCGCGGCCAGCCCGGTCAGCCGGACCCGGCTGGTGACCACGACGAGACACCCCGGCGAACCGGGCAGCAACGGCCGGACCTGTCCGGCGTCCCGGGCGTTGTCCAGCACCAGGAGCATCCGGCGCTCGGCGAGCAGGCTGCGCAGCAGACCGCTCTGGCCGTCGATCGTGGCCGGCACCCGGGCGGGTGGCACGTCGAGCGCGTCGAAGCAGGCATGCAGCGCCGCCTCCGGGCTCAGCGGTGCCGCGCCGGGGTCGAAGCCACGCAGGTTCAGGTACAGCTGGCCGTCCGGGAAGGCGCCCTTGACCCGGTGCGCCCAGTACAGCGCGAGCGCCGTCTTGCCGATCCCGGCCGCGCCGACCACCGCCACGACGGGCCCCGCCGCCGGGTCCGGCCGGTGCACCGCGGCCGGGAGCAGCGCGTCGAGCCGGGCGAGGACGTCGCCCCGCCCGGTGAAGGCCGCCGGCGCGGCCGGCAGTTGCGCCGGCACCGGACGGTCCGGGAGCGGCGGCGCGGCGGGCGGTGTCGCCGGCGTGCCGTCGGCCGCCGGTGCCGGGGTGCCGGCGCTCAGCGCGACCAGCAGCATGTCCTGCTCCGGGCCGTCCGGCTCCAGCGCCGCGACGAGCAACCGCACCGAGCCCTGGTGCGGGCGCCGGATCCGGCCCGCCTCGATGCCCCGGATCGTGCCGACGCTCAACCCGCTGCGACCGGCCAGCTCCTCCTGCGTCAGCAGCGCTCGCTCCCGCAGCCGGCGCACGATGCCGCCGATGTGCGCGGCGCCGGCCGGCCCGTCGGACATGAGGCTCCACCTTCCGTCTGCCGCAGGCTATCGGTGATCATCGACATCGACGATCCGCGCGGCGACGGGCTTGACGAAATCCTGAGCTTCGGCAGACCTGCTGGGTCGTTCGGGAGCTAGCGAGGGCTGGGGCTCAGGGTGGGCACCGACGCGGGCACCGGGTTGGAGCCCGCGTTCTGCCCGGCGATCCACGACAGTGAGAACAGCACCCCCGCCGCCACCACGGCGGCCAGCACGAGGAACTTGCGCACGAACCCCCACCGCGCCTTGGCCAGGCCCGGCACCAACGCCTTGGCGGTCTTGTGCGCGTTCCAGGAGCTGCGCATCCGCTGGTACGCGACACCGGTCGGCAGCCCCAGCAGCAGGCCGGTCCAGAACGTGAGGCTGCTCAGGAGCCGTACGGCGACATCCCCCATGGTTTTCCCCCTGACGTGCGATCCGGGGCCTGACCTCCACACCGTAGAACTGGCAGCTACCGGTGCCTATGTGTATATGGGTCGATGTCTGGAGCTGGCGGACACCCGTGCCTGACCGGATGACCGACCGAGTCCGGGTTCAGGACGACCCGGCGAACCTTTGCGGGAGCCCGGCGCGTCGAGATGACGGGTACGGTGAACCGGACGACGAGAGGGTCGAGCCATGCGACGCGGACCGGTGCGGTGGGCGATGCCCGGCGTGCTGCTGTCCGTGCTGCTGGCCCTCGGCGTCCTCAGCGGCTCCGACCCGGCGCCGCCGGCTGCGGAGCCGATGCCGCGGACGCCCGCGGTGCTGATGCCCGCGGTGCTGCCGGCGTCGGTCAACGCAGTCCGGCCGGACGTCCAACTCGCCGCCGACCGCCTCACCGGTGACGGTGCCGCGGTCTGGCTGTTCGTCGCCGCCATGTGCGCGCTGCTGGCGGGCCCGGCGCGGCCCACGGCCCGGACCGGCGGCGGCACGGCGGGTCCGGCCGGGTCGTCGCTCGTGGTTCTCGGCGCGTTGAGGGGCCGGGCGCCACCGCACGCCGTGCGGTAACCAGCGTCCCGTTCCCTTTCGCCGACGGCGTCCCGCCGTGCGGACCGTCGGCGTCTTCCCTGCCGAGGAGAAATACTGATGACGCGCGCCATTGCCGTGCGCGCGGTGCTGGCCTTTGCCGTGTTGGCGGTCTCCGGGTGGCTCGTCGCCACCCGACCGCCCCGGCTCGGCCTGGACCTGCGTGGCGGCACCCAGATCGTGCTGGAAACCCGGGACGGCGAGTTCGCTGAGGCGAACGCCGCCACCACCGATGACGCTCTCGAGATCCTCCGCCGGCGCGTCGACGCGCTCGGCGTGACCGAGCCGACCGTGACCCGCGCCGGTGAGCGGCGCATCATCGTCGAGCTGCCCGGCGTCACCGACCCCGCCGAGGCGGTGCGGGTGATCGGCCGGACCGGACAGTTGATGTTCCGCCCGGTCCTCGGCCCCGCCCCGGCCGAGCCGGGCCCAGGTGCCGGCGCCACACCGGCGCCGACGACACAAACGCCCACGACACCGGCGACCCAGGCGCCCGCCGCTCCCGCGAACGGTGCTGAGGTCGTGCTGCCGGACGAGGAAGGCCGGCGGCTGCGGCTCGGCCCGGCCGTCGTGTTCGGCCACGACGTCGCCGACGCGGACGCCGCGGCCGGGCCGGCCGGCTGGCGGGTGACGCTCGACTTCCGCGACAAGGGCGCCGCGGCCTGGCGGACGCTGACCGCCGCGGCCGCCTGCGCCCGCGACGGCGACCCGGCCCGCCGGGTGGCGATCGTGCTGGACGGCGAGGTCATCTCCTCGCCGCAGGTCGGCCGGAACGTGACCTGCGAGGTGGGCATCACCGGCGGCACCACCGAGATCACCGGCTCGTTCACCACCGGCGAGGCCAAGGATCTGGCGCTGCTCATCCGGTCCGGTGGGCTGCCGGTGCCGGTGGAGATCATCGAGCAGCGCACGGTCGGGCCCACGCTCGGTGCGGCCGCGGTGACGGCGTCCGCGTGGGCCGGGGTCATCGGCACGATCGCCACGATCCTGTTCATCGTCGCGGCGTACCGGCTGGTCGGTGGCGTGGCGGCGCTCGCGCTGACCGCGTACGGCCTGGTGTCGTACGCGGCGCTGCTCGCCGTCGGCGCCACGCTGACGCTGCCCGGGCTGGCCGGGTTCGTGCTCGCGATCGGCATGGCCGTCGACGCGAACGTCCTGGTCTTCGAACGGGCCCGGGAGGAGTACGCCGCCGGCGACGGCCGGCGCAGCCTCCGCACGGCGCTGCGGTCGGGGTTCACCCACGCCTGGTCGGCGATCGCCGACTCGAACGCCACCACACTGCTCGCGGCCGGTCTGCTGTTCTACTTCGCCGCCGGGCCGGTCCGCGGCTTCGGTGTCACGCTGTCGATCGGCGTGCTCGTGTCGATGTTCACCGCGCTGGTCCTGACCCGCACCCTCGCGGTGCCGCTGACGCACAGCCGGTGGCTGGCCGCCCGGCCCGCCTGGAGCGGGCTGGCCGGGCTCGGGCGGGTGCGGCGCCGGCTCGAGCGGCGCCCGCCGGACATCATGGGCCGCCGGCGGATGTGGCTGACGATCTCGGTCGTCGCGGTCGTGATCGCGGTGATCGGCGTCGGGGTCCGCGGGCTGAACCTCGGCGTCGAGTTCACCGGCGGGCGGCTGGTGGAGTACCGCGTCTCGGCGCCGCTGTCCATCGACGCCGCCCGGGCCGCGGTGCAGGATGCCGGCCTGGAGCGGGCGGTGGTGAACACGGCGGGCCCGGACGACCTCAGCGTCCGCGCCGGCGGGTTCGACGACGCGACCGAGGCCGACGTCCGCGCCGCCCTGGAGCGGGCCGGCGGCGGTGACGTGCAGCGCCTGCGGGACGAGACGATCGGGCCGTCGCTCGGCGCCGAACTGCGGCGCAACGCCCTCATCGCCCTCGCCGTGGCGCTGGGCGCGCAGCTGCTGTACCTGGCGGTCCGGTTCCGGTGGCGATGGGGCACCGCGGCGGTCCTGGCCATGCTCCACGACGTGCTGCTGCTCGTCGGGGTCTTCGCCTGGCTCGGCAAACCGGTCGACGGCGTGTTCCTGGCCGCGCTGCTGACCGTCGTCGGCTACTCGATCAACGACTCCGTGGTGATCTTCGACCGGATCCGGGAACTGGTCCGCGGCGATCCGCGGCGCCGGGTGCCGTTCGCGCAGCACGCCAACACCGGCTGCCTGCAGACCGTCCCCAGGACGATCAACACCGGTCTGGGCGCGATGTTCATCCTCACCGCCCTGCTCGTCCTGGGCGGCGACTCCCTCGCCGACTTCGCCCTCGCCCTGCTCGTCGGGATCGGCGTGGGCACCTACTCGTCGGTCTTCCTCGCCGCCCCCTTGGCGGTGACGTTCGACGGCGGGCGCGGACGGGCCGGTCGCGGGGGTCCCGGGCCGGCCGGTCGCGGTGACCGGTCGCGGACCGACCGCCGCCGCGCCGCCGTGGTCGAGCAGCCACCGGCGGGCACGAAGCCGGCGGTGATCGTCATCCGCCGGTCCGGCGCCACGTGACCGTCACCGGCTGACCAGGCGGGCCGCCGGAACGCGCCACCGGCGGCCCGCCGGAACGCGGCACCCAGTGGGCCGCCGGAACGCGGCGGTGCGGCGGGCGTCACGCGATCCGGGCGCGGGCCCCGGCGATCAGGTCCGCGGCGTGCGGGCCGGCGACGTACCGCGCCGCGTGGACGGTCGCGAGGACGGCGGTCACCGGGTCCGGGTTGGTCGCCTGGTGCAGGGCGAGCCAGAACGTCCGGTGCTCGCCGTCGTCGAGCTGGGACCGGCGGGCGCGCCGGACCGCGTCCGGGGTGAGGGCGCGGGCGGCGAGGCTGGCGGCGACGTCCGGGTCGGCGCCGAGCCCGGCGTAGCGGGCCGCCTCCGCCGCGGCCCACCACGCCAGGTCCCGCAGCCGTGGCTCGGGCAGGCCGGTCAGCACGTCGATGCCGGGGCCGAGCGGATGGTCGGCGCGCGGCCGGCGGTCCGGGTGCAGCGCGGGCAGGTCGGGCACGATCCGGAACGCGACGTCGGCGGCCGCGATGCGGGCGAGGTGCTCGGCGGTGATGCCGTGGCCGGTGAACCCCTGCACCGCGACCAGGCCCATGCGTCGCCGGTCGCGGTGGCGGTCGGCGAAGTCGAGGTCGCCGAGCGCCGCGGCGAGCGCCGGTGGCGCGCCGAGGTCGCCGGACGGCTCCACCGCCAGCAGCAGCTCGCCGTGCTCGGCGAAGGACAGCCGGGTGACCGCGTTGACGTTCCAGTACATGCTGGCGGCCCGCCCACCGGCGGACGCCCTGATCAGCACGGGAGCGGTCGAGCCCTGCCAGCCGTTGTACTCCACGGCGAGCACGGCGCCGCCGAGGTCCAGCACCGCGACCCACGGGTCGATCGACCGCCGGCGCGACAGGTCGTCGACGAGGGCCCGGGCGGACTCCGGGCGGGCCGGGTCCGCGCCGAAGGCCGCCACGACGTCCGCGACCGCCGTCCCGATCGCCACGGTGACCGTCGCCGCCTCGCCGATGCTGCTGTCCCGCAGCCACCGGTAGACGGCCTCGGGCCGTTCGGGCCGCACCGGCTCCGGCTCGCCGCGCAGCCGGTGGCCGAGCCGGTCGGTGCGGGCGTGCACGATCTCCGGCGCGGCGGGTGCCTGCCACACCATCAGCTGGTAGTGCTCGCTGCCGCGGTCGTCGGGCTCGTCCCTGCCGAGGGCGTGCACCCGCAACCGGTAGTCGCCCGGCCAGGGCGGGGTGCAGCGGCGTGGATCCGGCGCGCGCTCGTGGGGTCCGGGCACCGCGGCCCCGCTGCCGGTCGCCCGCCAGCTGACCTCGACGACCTCCTCCCAGATGGTCTCGACGTCCGGCGGCGGCCCGTCCAGCACCACCAACGTGAACCCGACGTGTCCGGTCTCGACGCCGGTGCGGATCACCGCACCGCCCGGGACGACCGCGACGAGGCCGTTGCCGGTGAAGTCGGCCCGCGGCACGTCGGTGCCCTCGGTGAGGGCGAACCGGTGCTCCGACACCAGCGCCGACCCGCCCGATCGGTTCGGCAGCCGGTACTCCGCCCGGGCCCGGGCGAGCACCGCGGCACCGTAGCCGTCGGGCACCGGCGCCGCGCGCAGGAGCAGCACCGCGGTGCCGATCCCCGCGCCGAGCACGGTCGGCGGCTCGGTCGCCCACGCTCCGATGCCCACCCGGTGCAGGACGGCGGCGGCGGTGGCCACCCCCAACGCGAGCCGCGCCGCGCCGTGCGCGGCGGCGATGCCTGCCTCGTCGGTGGCGCCTGGGTCCACCTCCAGCACGGCGGCGATGTGCGGGTGGGTGGCCAGCCGCCCGGCCAGCGCGGCGACCAGCGGCAGCGCGCCGGGCCGGATCCGCTCCAGCGTGGCCGCGCCGGTGACCGCCTCGCTCTTCCGGCCCATGCTCACCACGCTGTAGCCGCCGGTGAACGGCTCGCCCAGGAACCCGGTCAGGTCCGGGGCGGCGGTCAGGTCGAGCTCCGCCACGGTCAGCTCCAGCGCGCCGAGCAGGCGCTGGACGAGCAGCTCCTCCAGTGCGCCGAGCGCGTCGAGCACCGGCGAGCCGCCCGGCCCGCGCCGGCCACGGGACCGCAACCCGCCCGGCGCCGCGTGGGAACCGGATCCGGGGCGGACCGGCCAGGCCAGGCCGTCGACGGCCGCCCGCAGCCGGCCCAGCTCGACCGCCGGCGCCGCCGGTGTGCGGGCGACGAGCAGCGGCAGCGCGGCGGCGACCGGGCCGGCCAGCGCCGCCAGCACCGCATCAGGAATGTCGTCCACAGCGCCCCCCGCGACCGTCGAACAGCTCGTGGTCACCGTAGTCGATCCGCACGGGGGGCGTCGTGGAGCGCTCAGCAGCGGGGGACGCCGGGGATGTAGCCGTCGTAGCCGGTGAGGACGTAGGCGTCGGCGATGTAGCGCCCGGTGCCGATGCGGTCCCAGATGTTGCTGGTGCCGTACGTGCCGTCGACCGTCGTGCCCGTCGTCTGGCAGGCGATGGTGACCGCGCCGCCGTCGGCGACCGTGCCGACCGGGTCGTAGCCCGTGCCCGGGCCGGAGCGCACGGTCAGCGGGGTGCCGGAGGTGTTCACCGTGCCGTTGGCGGAGCCGGAGGGGCAGCCGTTGTCGCTGGTGTAGTTCTTCGTGCCCCAGTACAGGGCCTGGGTGCCGTTGAACTTGATCTTCACGGCGGTGCCGCCGGAGCGCTGCTCGTAGTGCAGGTGCGGGCCGGTCGAGCCGCCCGTCGTGCCGACGTAGCCGATGACCTGGCCGTAGCGCACGGTCTGGCCGACGGACACGTTGAACCGGCTCAGGTGGGCGTAGTAGGTGGTGTAACCGCCGCCGTGGTCGATCCTGACGTACCTGCCGTAGCTGGTGTTGCCGAGGTCCGTGACCCGGTCGACGGTGCCGGACGCGCTGGCCACGACGGGGTCGCCGTCGTCGTTCGTGCGGTTGAAGTCGATGGCGTTGGCCGGGCTGTGGTCGGAGCGGGTCTGACCCGACCACACCTGACCGCACGGGAACGGGACCTTGAACGTGGGGGCCGCGAGCGCCGCGGTCGCCGGGACGACCACGGCGGCGGCACCCACCAGGATGGCGAAGGCGCGGATCATGGCGCGCCGGGATGGAAACAAATTCACCATGCGCGTGACTGTATCGTCAAAAATCTATGCGCGCATCCATGGTGATGCATCAAAGATGTCGAGATTGTTCAATGGCCCTCGCGGCGGCCGAGCCGTTCGGTGGCGATGAAGTCGGTCAGGCTGTCCAGGTCGTCCAGGGCGTGCCGGGTGAAGTCGACGGTCACGTCGTACTCCACCTCGACCGCGTCGACCAGGCGGACCGTCGCGAGGGACGACACGCCCATGGCGATGAACGAGCAGCCGGCCGCGCCGACCTCGGCCGGGGTGAGCAGGCCGTCGGACACCTCCGAGACGGCGCCGGTCAGCCAGGCGCGGATCCGGGTGCGGGCCGGGGTCTGATCGGTCCAGACCCGCTCGACGTGGTCGAGGCACTCGTCGCGGCTGCCGCGGTGCCCCTCGGCGACCCAGCCGGGCGGCAGGTCGTCGTCCACGGCCCAGATCGAGTACTGCTCGTCGGCGTTGATCACTACGCGGTAGTCCATCAGGTTCTCTCCAGGGTGGCGCGGGCCGCCGCGTCCAGGGCGGTCTGGACGTCGGTGGCGGGGGTGTCCAGGACGGCCAGGCCGACCAGGTCGTCGGCGAGGGCGTCGGGCACCTCGTCGTCGAAGCGGCGCAGCACGTACAGGCCGACCGCGGCGATGGCGGCGATGGCGACGGCGTACCCGGCGAACATGAGGCCGAGCCCGCGGTGCGGTCCGGTGCCGAACACCGGGCCGAGACCGCCGGCGAGGGGGCTGCCGGCGCGCAGCAGGGGGCGGAACAGTTCGGCGCCGAACGGTGCGACGATCCCGAACCCGATCGGCATCGTCGACCACGCGATCAGCGTGTTCAGGGAGAACACCCGGCCGTGCAGCCGCTGCGGGACCTTGACCTGGATGATGGTGGTGTACACGCCGTTGAGCAGCGTCAGCGCGAGGGCCATGCCGAGCGCGCCGGCGCCGATCAGGACGAGGTTCTCGCGCAGGCCGGTGACGAGCGCGCCCGCGGCCAGGCCGAGGGTCGCGACGAGGACGCCGAACATCCGCCGGTGCTGCGGCCCGCCCCAGGCGGCCATCACGACGCCGCCGGCGAAGACGCCGAGCGCGGACACGAACGACACCTGGCCGACCTCGCGGAGCGTGCCGAACGACAGGACCAGCGGCGAGAGCATGAGGAAGGTCGCGGACAGCGGCACGTTCAGGGCCGCGAACCACAGCAGCATGCGGCGGAAGTTCCGGTTGCCCCAGACGTAGCGGAAACCGCCGGCGATCTCCGCGCGCAGCGTCTCGTGGCGCCGCCACGGCATGGTGGCCGGGAACCGCACGGCGAGCACGACGGTGAACGCGACGAGGTAGCTGGCCACGTCCAGGGTGAGGATGCCGCGCAGCCCGATCGTGGCGAGCAGCCCGGCGCCCAGCAGCGGGGCGACCAGCTGGGCGAGGCCGGCGCCGAGCTGGCCGATCCCGGCGGCGTGGCCGAGCAGGCGCTTCGGCACGAGCTGCGGGATCGAGGAGATGTAGGCGACGCGCTGGAACGACAGCGCGACCGACAGCGCGACCGTGGCCGGGTAGAGCGCGCCGACGCTCAGGTGCCCGGCCCACAGCAGCGCCGCGAGGACCGCCTGGACCCCGCCGGCGGCGAGGTCGGCGGCCAGGACGATGCGGCGCCGGTCGTGCCGGTCGACGAGTGCCCCGGCGACCGGCAGCGTGAGCAGGCCCGGGACGAGGCCGAGGACCGCGAACAGCGCGAACTGCGCGACCGACCCGGTGGTCAGGTAGATCCAGACCGGGATCGCGAACTCGGTGAGCGCGGACCCGAACATCGACACCAGCTGGCCGGCGGAGACGGCCGCGAACCGGCCCAGGCTCGGCTGCGGCCCGGTGGCGACAGCGCGGTCGGGTGACACCGCGCGGTCGGGTGACACCGCGCGGTCGGGTGACACCGCACGGTCGGGTGACACAGTGCGGTCGTGCGACTCCGCGTGCCGGAACCAGGTGCGGCCCGTCGCATCAGGCGGCGGCGGCCCGAACTGCGGGGTGTCGATGATCTCGGCGATCTCGGCGGCCCGGTACTTCAGGAAGAAGTGCCCGGCCTCCCGCAGCACCACGACGGCGCTGTGGTCGGACAGGAAATGCCACTCGCGGAACCGTTCCTCGTAGAACTCGGTGGCCGGGTCGCGGGTGCCGACGATCGTGACGAACGAGGCGCGCAGCCGCTCGGCGCCGGTCGCGTACATCCCGGTGTAGTACCGCTCGGCGTCGACGGAGTCGCGGCGCAGGTTGCGCACGATGTGGCGGGCCTCCGCCGGGTCGAGCCCGCCGAGGTCGGCGCCGATCGACGTCAGCCAGTTGTGGTAGACCCGGTCGCTGCGCAGCCCTTCCATCCGCGCGATCTTCGACAGGGTCCGGGCCAGGCGGCCGCGGGGTTCGGCGAACGGGAACATCGCGCCGATGTAGACGGTGCGCACGTCGCGGCCGGCCGCTTCGAGCCGCCGGGCGAGGGCGATGGCGAGCGCCGACCCGACGGCGCAGTGGCCGTACAGGCTGATCGGCCCGGCGACCGTCGCGATGATCTCCTCGACGCAGCGGTCGATGAGGGCGTCGAAGTCGAGCCGGTCCTCGATGATGCCGACGTCGTGGCCGGGGATGGCGACCGAGTACAGCGCGTACCGGTCCGGCAGCGCGTCCGCCAGGGGCTGGTACACCACGGCGCTGCCGCCGCCGAACGGCACGCACACGAGCGACAGGTCGGCGCGGGGCCGGTCCGGGGTGAGCCGGCGGATCAGCGCCCGCGGGCCGTCGGCCGGCCGGTCGATCAGGGCGGCGAGCTCCCGCACCGTCGGGTGCTGGAACAGGTCGATGACGCCGACCGCCGCGCCGGCCCGGCGCAGCTGCGCGACCACCTGCGTCGCCAGCAGCGAGTGGCCGCCGAGGTCGAAGAAGTCGTCGTCGGCGCCGACCGACGGCAGGTCGAGCACGGCCGCCCACACGCCGGCGACGAGCCGCTCGGTCCCGCTGGTGGGCGGCGCACCCGCGGGAGCGGTGCGGACGGGCGCCGGCAGCGCGCGCCGGTCGAGCTTGCCGTTCGCCGACAGCGGCAGCACGTCGAGTTCGACGAACGCGGCCGGGACCATGTAGTCGGGCAGCACCCGCTTCAGCGCGGCGCGGTCCGGCACGGCGCCGGCCACGTAGGCGACGAGCCGCTGGTCGCCGGGCCGGTCCTCGCGGACGATGACGGCGGCGTCCCGCACGCCCGCCTGCTCGCGCAGCACCGCCTCGATCTCGCCGAGCTCGATGCGCAGGCCGCGCAGCTTGACCTGCCCGTCGATGCGGCCGAGGAACTCGATCGTGCCGTCCGGCCGCCAGCGGGCCAGGTCCCCGGTGCGGTACAGCCGGGAACCGGGCGCACCGGACGGATCGGGGACGAAGCGTTCGGCGGTCAGCCGCGGCCGGCGCAGGTAGCCGAGCGCGACCTGGACGCCGCCGATGTGCAGCTCGCCGGGCACGCCGACGGGCTGCGGCCGGAGCCGGTCGTCGAGGACGTGCAGCGTGGTGTTGGCGACGGGGGCGCCGATCGGCACCCGCGACGAGGAGCCGAGCGCGGCGGCGGTGACGGCCCAGGCGCTGACGTCGACGGCGGCCTCGGTCGGCCCGTACAGGTTGTGCAGCTCGGCGGCCGGCAGCTGGGCGAGGCAGCGGCGGGCGAGGCCGGCCGGCAGTTCCTCGCCGGAGCAGACGACGGCACGCAGCGCCGCGCCGCGCAACGGCGAGTCGTCCGCCAGGAACGCGGCGAGCATCGACGGCACGAAGTGCAGCACGGAGACGCCCTCGCGGTCGATCAGGGCGCGCAGGTACGCCGCGTCCTTGTGCCCGCCGGGTCTGGCGAGGACGAGGCGTGCACCGGTGATCAGCGGCCAGAAGAACTCCCAGACCGACACGTCGAACCCGGCCGGGGTCTTCTGCAGGACCACGTCGCCGGCGGTGAGCCGGAACCGGTCCTGCATCCAGGCGAGCCGGTTGACGACGCCGCGGTGTCCGTTGGGCACGCCCTTGGGCCGTCCGGTCGAACCGGAGGTGTAGATGACGTAGGCGGTGTCGCCGGCGGTCGCGGCGCTGGGCCGCGGCTCCGCGGACTCCAGCGCGTCGAGCCGGATCACCGGGCAGTCGAACGCGACCGCCGGCGCGACCGCCGGCTCGGGGACCAGCACGGCCCGCAGGTCGGCGTCGGCCGCCATGAACGCCAGCCGCTCGGCCGGATACTCCGGGTCGAGGGGTACGTACGCGGCGCCGGTGCGCAGCACGCCGAGCAGCGCGCCGGGCAGCTGCGGCGACCGGGGCGCGCACACGCCGACCCGCGTGCCCGGCCCGGCACCGGCGGCCCGCACCGCGGCGGCGACCCGGTCGGCGTACCGGTCGAGCTCGGCGTAGCTCCAGGTGGTGTCCTCGAACGTCACGGCCGGCGCGTCCGGCGTGGCGGCGACCTGCGCGGCGAACAACCCGGGCAGGGTGGCGGCCCGGTCGAAGGGCACCGACGTCGCGTTCCACGACGCCTGCGCCGCGCGTTCGTCGTCGTCGCGCAGGTCGAGCGCGGCCACCGGGGTGAGGGGGTCGGCGACGGCCCCCCGCAGCAGCGCGGTCAGGTGGCTGACGAGACGCCGCACGGTGGCCTCGTCGAACAGTGCGGTGTTGGCGATGAACTGGCCCCACAGCCCGCCGCCGGCGGTGTCGCTGACGTACAGCTCGAGGTCGTAGCGGGTCGCCCACGCGGTGATCTCGTAGCCGTCGAGGCCGTCGCCGCGGCCCGCGGAGCCGTAGTTCTGCACCGCGAGCAGCGCCTGGAACAGCGGTGACCGGGACACGTCGCGGGGCAGGTTCAGGTCGGCGACGACGCGTTCGAAGGGCGTGCCGGCGTCCGCGAGGCCGGTGAGTGCGGTCTCCCGCACCCGCAGCAGCAGCTCCGTGAAGGTCGGGTCGCCGCTGAGGTCGACGCGCATGACGAGGGTGTTGACGAAGCAGCCGATGACGGTTTCGAGTTCCGGCGCGTCGCGGCCGGCGACAGGGGAGCCGATCGTGAGGTCGGTCTGGTGTGCGTGCCGGCCCAGCAGGGCGGCGTACGCGGCGAGGATCGTCATGTACAGCGACGCCCCGTGGTTGTCGGCGAGGGCCCGGACCCCGGCGGCGAGACCGGCGTCGATCTCGAACTCGACGCTGCCGCCGGCGTAGGTCAGTTCGGCCGGGCGCGGCCGGTCGGTCGGCAGCGCGAGGGGCTCGACGCCGGCGAGGCGCTGCGCCCAGCGGGCGACGCCGGTGGCCGGCTGGTCCCGCTGCCAGGCCGCGTAGTCGCCGTACTGGACGGGAACGGGCGCGAGGTCGCCGCCGTCGTACGCGGTCATCAGCTCGGCCAGCAGCAGCGGCACCGACCAGCCGTCGATCGCGATGTGGTGCGCGGTCATCGCGAGGATCGCGTCGTCCGGGGCGAGCCGGACGAGCGCGGCCCGCAGCGGTTGTTCGGTGGCGAGGTCGAATCCCCGGGCGTGCAGGGTTTCGACGGCGGCCCGGGCGGCGTCTTCGTCGGCGGCGTCGACGACGGCCAGGTCGACGGCCGGCTCCTCGTCGATGACGAGGGCCGGGATCCCGTCGCCGGCGGCCGGGAACCGGGTGCGCAGCGCCTCGTGCCGGGCCATGACGCGGCGGAGCGCGTCGGTCAGCCGGTCGGCGTCGATCGCGCGCCGGATCCGCCTGGCCACGGGCACGAGGTAGGCGCGGTTGCCGGGCGCGTACTGCTCCATGAACCAGAGCCGTTCCTGCGCGAACGACAGCGGCGGCGCCGTGCCGGCCGGGCGGGCGGGCACGGTCCGGGTCGCCGCGCGCCGGCGCAGTCGTTGCGCCAAGAGCGCCTGGCGCGCCTGGCGGGCGTCGTCGACGGTCACAGGGTCTCCGCTTCCAGCAGGCCGGCCACTTCGTCGTCGGTGAGCCCGGCCAGGTCGTCGAGGAGCCGCTGCTCGACCGCGACGGCCAGGTCGGCCAGCCGGCGATGCGTGAAGAGCAGGCGGATGGGCAGGTCGAGGTCGGTGATCGCGCGCAGCCGGGCGGCGACGCGGACGGCGAGCAGCGAGTGCCCGCCGAGGGCGAAGAAGTCGTCGTCCACGCCGGCGCCGTCGACGCCGAGGACGTCGGCCCAGACGTCGGCGATCAGCTGCTCGGCGTCGGTGCGCGGCGGCCGGGACGGTTCGGGCCGGCTGGGCACCGCGGGCAGTGACCGCCGGTCGATCTTTCCGGATGGGGTACGGGGCAACGCCTCGACCGCGATCCAGCGGTCCGGCACCAGGTGGCCGGGCAGCTGCGCGGCGAGCCGGGCGCGCAGCGTGTCGACCGGCACGGCACCGGCCACGTAGGCGACCAGGGCGCCGTCGTGGGCGGTCACCGCGGCCCCGGTCACCCCGGGACACGCGAGCAGGTGGTGTTCGACCTCGGCCGGTTCGATCCGGAACCCGCGGACCTTCAGCTGGTCGTCGAGCCGGCCGGCGAAGTCGAGCCGCCCGTCCGCGCGCAGCCGCACGCGGTCGCCGGTGCGGTAGCAGCGCGCGCCGCGCCAGGGGACGAACCGGTCCCGGGTGAGGTCGTCCCGGCCGAGGTAGCCGCGGGCCAGGCCGGTGCCGCCGAGCAGCAGCTCACCGTGCGCGCCGGGCGGCACCGGGCGCAGGTCGGCGTCGACGACCGCGACCCGCACGCCGGGCAGCGGCACGCCGATCGCCGGTGTCCCGGCCGCGTCGCCGGCGCCGAGGTCGGTCGAGGTCGCGATGATGGTGGCCTCGGTGGGGCCGTACGTGTTGACGAGGCGCACGGTGTCGCCGAACCGGGCGCGCCAGCGGGCCACGGCCGCCGCGTGGACGGCCTCGCCGCCGAGGATGACCAGCCGCAGCCGGGGCGGCCAGGCGACCGTGTCGAGCTGGGCGACCAGGTCGTGCCAGTACGCGGTGGGCAGGTCGAGCACCGTGATCTCCGGGCCGGCGGGACCGGCGAGGACCTCGGGCAGGCTGAGCGGGCCGTCGGGGAGCAGCCGCACCGTGGCGCCGGCGCCGAGCGCGGGCCACAGCTCCTCCGCGTGCGTGTCGAAGGCGAGGGGCGCGAACTGGACGATCGTGTCGCCCGGGCCGAGCCCGTAGTCGCGGCGCATCCAGTCGACCCGGGCCGCCAGGGCCTCGTGGTCGACGACGACGGCCTTCGGGGTGCCGGTGGATCCGGAGGTGTACAGCACGTACGCGGCGCCGTCCAGGGTCGCTTCCGGCCGGGGGAGGGGCGGCCACGGTGCGTCCCCGATGCTGATCGGCGCGCCGCTGCCGGCGACGAGCGCGGCGATCCGTTCGGCCGGCTGTCCCGGGTCGATCGGGAGGTACGCACCGCCGGCGCGCCAGACGGCGAGGAGCGCGACGATCGTGTCGATGTCCCGGTGCGCGGCGACGGCGACGACGTGACCGGCGGCACCGGCCGCCCGCAGCCCGGTCGCCAGGTCGTCGGCCCGCCGGTTGAGCTCGGCGTAGGTCAGCGACGAGGCGCCGCAGCGGAGTGCGACCGTGGACGGCTCCGCGCGGCGGGGCAGCTCGGACGCCGGTGGCGGTGCCGCGGTGACGGGCGCCGGGGCGGCGAGGGCGGCGATCAGGGCCTCGTCGTCGGGGGTCAGCAGCGGCAGCGCGCCGGCCGCGGTGGCCGGGTCGGCGGCGACCGCGGCGCACAGCACCTCGAACCGGCGCGCCCAGCGCTCGACGGTCGCGGCGTCGAGCAGGTCGGTGTCGTAGCCGAAGACGAGCGTGAGCCCGCCGGTGGCCCGCCACGCCTCCAGCATCAGGTCGAACTTGGCCTGGCGGTAGCCGGACTCGAAGAACGACGCGCGCAGGCCGGCGAACTCCTCGACCGGGGTGCCGTCGTCCTGGGTGTGCAGGATGCACATGGTCTGGAACAACGGTTCCGCCGCCGCGGTGAGGTGTTCGAACGGCGCCTCGGCGTGGGTGAGCGCGTCCAGGACGCTTTCGCGGGCCCGGCCGAGCAGGCCGGTGAACGGTTCGGCCGGGTCGACGTGGTTGCGCAGCACGACGGTCCGGGCGAAGTAGCCGACGGCCCGTTCGAGCTCGATCCGGTCCCGGGCCGCCAGGGTCGAGCCGACGAGGACGTCGCGCTGGCCGGTGTGCCGGGCGAGCAGCACCTGGTAGGCGGCGAGCAGCACGGCGAACAGGCTGGTCCGGGCGCCGGCGGCCAGGTCCTCGAGCCGGCCGGTGACGTCGGCGGGCAGGTGGGCGCCGACGAACCCGCCGCCGTGCCCGCCGGGCCGGTCCCGGCGCGGCCGGTCGGTCGGCAGGTCGAGCGCGGTCGGGTCGGCGAGCCGGTCCCGCCAGTAGGCGAGGCCGGCTTCGAGGTCACCGGTCGCCGCCGGCACGGGTGGCAGCGGCGCCAGCGGCCGTCCGGCGTACAGCGCGGCGAGGTCCTCCCGCAGCACGTTGAGCGACCAGCCGTCCCCGGCGATGTGGTGCAGGACCAGGCAGAGGACGTGGTCGTCGGGGCCGATCCGCAGCAGCGTGGCCCGCACCGGCGCGCCGGTGCGCAGGTCGAACGGCGCGTTCGTCCGCTGCGCGACGGCGGCCCGGGCCGCCGCCTCGGACGCCACGTCGACCGTCTCGAACGGCACCGTCGCCGGTCCGATGTGGACGCCTGCGTCGCCGGCGACCTCCGGGTAGGCGCACCGCAGCGCGACGTGCCGGGCCGCGAGGGCGTCCACGGCCCGCCGCAGCGCGCCGCCGTCGAGGGGGCCGCGCAGGCGCAGCACCAGGAACATGTTGTACGAGGCGTCGTCGGGGTCGAGCCGTTGCAGGAACCAGAGCCGGCGCTGGGCGTCGGTCAGCGGCGCAGGGCCGTCCGGTGCCGCACCGGCGGCGGCGTCGCTCCCGGCGGGGACCCGGCGGGCGAGGGCCTCGACCGTCGGGTGGTCGAACAGGTCGCGGACGGTCAGGCCGGGCAGCCGCGCCGCGACCTTGACCGC
Source organism: Dactylosporangium cerinum (assembly GCF_042653625.1). Taxonomy (NCBI): domain Bacteria; kingdom Bacillati; phylum Actinomycetota; class Actinomycetes; order Micromonosporales; family Micromonosporaceae; genus Dactylosporangium; species Dactylosporangium cerinum. Next base: position 213,583 of record NZ_JBHSIU010000130.1, read on the forward strand.
GAGCAGCGAATGGCCGCCCAGGGCGAAGAAGTCGTCGTGCGCGCCGACCGCGGGGGCGGCGAACACCTCGCCGAACACGGCGGCGACGCGGGCCTCGGCCGCGGTGCGCGGCGGCACGTACGCGGTGGTGGTGTGCGGTCGCGGGTCGGGCAGGGCGGACCGGTCCACCTTGCCGTTCGGGGTGAGCGGCAGCGCGTCGAGGACCGTGACGGTGGCCGGCACGGCGTAGGCCGGCAGTCCGGCGCGGGTCGCGTCGCGGATCGCGGTGGGATCGACGGCGGCGCCGGGGCGGGCGGTGACGTACGCCGCCAGGGAGTCGTCGCGGACCGCCGCGACCGCGGCGGCGACGCCCGGGCAGCCGGCGAGGACGGTTTCGACCTCGCCGAGCTCGATCCGGTGCCCGCGCAGCTTGACCTGGGTGTCGAGCCGGCCGAGGAACTCCAGGCCGCCGTCGGCCCGGCGGCGGACCCGGTCGCCGGTGCGGTACATCCGCGCCCCCGCCGGACCCCACGGGTCGGGCCCGAAGCGGTCGGCGGTCAGCCGGGGCCGGCGCAGGTAGCCGAGCGCGACGCCGGCACCGGCGATGACGAGCTCGCCGGGCACCCCGGCGGGGACGGGCCTCATCCGGTCGTCGACGACGTAGACGCGGGTGCCGGGGATCGGGCCGCCGATGGAGACCGCCGCCGGTTCGCCGGGCACCGGCCAGTACGTGGACCAGATCGTCGTCTCGGTCGGGCCGTAGACGTTGGTCAGCCGGCCGACCCTGCCGCGCAGCTCCGTGGCCAGGGTCGCCGGCAGTGCCTCGCCGCCGACCAGCGCGGCCGGCACGTCATGGTCGAACCCGGCGGCGAGGAGCATCCGCCAGCCGGACGGGGTGGCCTGGACGTCGGTGACGCCGTGCGCGGCGATGAGCGCCCGTAGCGCCGCGCCGTCGGCGGTCTGCGCGTCGCCGGCGACGACGACCCGGCCGCCGCGGCTGAGCGGCAGGAACACCTCCAGCCCGGAGATGTCGAACGACAGCGAGGTGAGCGCGAGCCACGCGCGGCCGTCCTGGGGTCCGGTGATGTCCGCGAGGGCGGCGACGAACGCGGCGAGCGCGCCGTGCGGCACGACCACGCCCTTCGGCCGTCCGGTCGATCCCGACGTGTACAGCACGTAGGCCGGGTCGTCGGGACCGGCGGCGGTGACCGGCGCCGTGGTGTCCCCGGGCTCCGTGCCGGCGGCGTCGATCAGCAGCGACGCCGCGCCGAACCGTTCCGCGAAGGCGGCCTCGGTGAGCACGGTGGTGACGCCCGCGTCGGCGATGACGAAGGCGAGGCGGTCGGCCGGGTACGCCGGGTCGAGCGGCAGATACGCGGCGCCGGCCCGCCAGACGGCGAGGAGCGCGACCACCATCGCCGGCGACCGGGACAGCCCGACGCCGATCAGCGGCCCGCGTCCGCGCAGCCGGGCGGCGAGGCGGTCGGCCGCGGCGTCGAGGTCGCGGTAGGTGAGCTCGACGCCGTCGCCGGTGACCGCGACCGCGTCCGGCGCGGACCTGGCCCGCGCCTGGAACAGCTCGGCGACCAGCGGGCCGGTCTGCCCGGGCCCGGTGTCGTTCCACCGGTGCAGTGCCTCGCGCCGCTCGTCGTCGTCGAACCAGCGCAGGTCACCGATCGCGGTGTCCGGCCGCCGGCCCGCGTCGTCGAGCAGGACGAGGAGGCGGCGGATCAGCCGTTGCGCGGTGCCGGGGTCGAACAGGTCGCGGTCGACGGTGAGCACGCCGACCGCGGTCCCGGGGCCCTGGACGACGTCGAGGGACACGTCGGTGCGGGCGGCGTCGAACGGGTGGTCGAGGAGCTCGGCGTCGAGGTCGCCGAGGCGCGGCCGGTCCTGCTCCTGCCGCAGGTACATGATCATGGCGGAGAACAGCGGGGTGCGGCTGCGGTCGCGGGGCGCGCCGAGCGCCGACACCACGCGTTCGAACGGGGCGGCGTGGCTCAGCGCGCCGAGCACGGTCCGCCGGGTGGCCCGCAGCAGCGCGCGGAAGGTCGGGTCGCCGGACAGGTCCGTGCGCAGGACGAGGGTCTCGGCGTAGCAGCCGACGTGGCCGGCGAGGTCCGGGTCGTCGCGGCCGAGGACCGGCGTGCCGAGGCAGATGTCGTGCTGGCCGCTGATCCGGCCGAGCAGCAGCGAGAACGCGGCGACGAGGGCGGTGTAGACGGTGGTGCGTTCGGCCCGGGCCACGGTCTCCAGCCGGCGCAGCAGGTCGACGGGGAGGTCGAAGACGACGGAGCTGCCCCGGCCGCGGCGCACCGGCGGCCGCGGGTGGTCGGTCGCCAGTTCCAGGACCGGGGCGCCGGCCAGCTGTCCGGTCCAGTACCCGAGGTCCGGCGGGTCACCGCCCTCGTCCGGCGGCGGGTCCGGCAGTTCCGGCAGCGCGGCCGGGGTGCCGGTGGTGTGGGCGCGGTACAGCGTGTCGAGGTCACGCCGCAGCACCTGCAGCGACCAGCCGTCGGCCGCGACGTGGTGGGCGACGAGCGCGAGCACGTGTCCGTCCGGGCCGGCGTCGATGAGCAGCCAGCGGGCCATCGGGCCGGCGGCGAGGTCGAACGGCCGCGCGACGAACGCGGCGACCAGGTCACGGGCGTCCTCGAGGCCGGCCGCGGCGGCGGTCTCGAGGCGGACCCCGCCGGGCGCGGCCGCCAGCACCGGCGTGCCGTCGACGAGGTCGACCCGGGCCCGCAGGGTCCCGTGCCGCGCGGTCACCGCGTCCAGCGCGCGTTGGAGGGCCGGCCGGTCCAGTCGCCCACGGACGTGCAGGACGAGCGGGAGATGGTACGACGCGTCGGCCGGGTCCAGCTGGTGCAGGAACCACAGGCGTTCCTGGGCGGCGCGCAGCGCGCTCATCTCGGCTCCTTCACGGTCTGCGCCAGGGCGGTCAGGAACCGGGCCGCCTCGCGGCCGTTGATGACGCGGTGGTCGTAGGCCAGGCCGACCTGCGTCACGGTCCGGGTCGCCGGCCGGCCGTCGTCGTCGAGGTGCAGCTCCGGTCGCGGGGCGGTGACCGCGACCGCGCACGTCTGACCCGGGAACACGATCGGCACGGCCAGGCTCACGCCGGCGTCCAGGTGGAGGGTCAGCGTGATGTTGGCGCCGTCGAGGTCGGCCGCGCGGAACGTGCCGCCGGCCGCGGTCACCCGGTGCCTGGTGAGCGTCCGCGCGATGTCGCCGATCGTCGCGGTGTCCGCGTCCCGGACCACCGGGACGTAGAGGCCCTCACCGACGTCGACGGTGACGCCGACGTGCGCGGCGCCGGACGGGTGCAGCGTCACGCCGTCGTCGTCGAGCCGGGCGAAGCACATCGGATGCGCCGCGTGCACCGATCCGATCGCGGCGACGAACAGTTCGGCCAGGCCCACCGGGCGCCGCACCTCGCGGGCCAGCTGCGGCGCCCGCTCCAGGGCGGCGCCGACGTCGACCGCCATCACGGTGTAGGCGGCCGGGATGGTGGCGGCCGACCGGGCCACGGTGCGCGCGACCGCCCGCTGGTTGCGCGACAGCGTGCCGGGCGGCTCGCCATCCACTGTGGATGAACAAGCGGCAGCGGACCCTGCGCCTGCAGAGTCCACTGTGGACACCGCGGTGCCGGCCAGGGCGTCGATGTCGGCGCGGCGGACGATCGGGCGGCCGAGCGCGGCGACCCGGTCCTCGGTGACGCCGAGCTCGGCCATGCGCGCGCGGGCCGGTCCGGTGATCGTGGGGCCGTCGGCGCCGGCCGTCGGCGCGGCCGGTGCGTGGCCCGGGGCGGTGGGGTCGTCGACGAGCGCGATGACCTGCCCGGGAATGATGTCGGCGCCGGTCGCGGCGCGGTGGCGCAGCACGCCGCCGGCCGCGGCGGTCAGCTCCTCGACCGCCTTCGACGTCTCCACCTCGGCGACCGGGGCGCCGGCGGTCACGGCCTGGCCGTCCGGGGCGAGCCAGGCGAGCAGCACGTAGCTGTCGTCGTTGGTGTTGAGCTTGGGCACCGCGATCTCAGCCACGGACCGTCCTCACCAGGGCGTCGTAGATGGTGTCGGCGCTGACCAGGACCTCGCGTTCCAGGTGCGGCGCGGCGGGGATGACGGTGCCGGCCGCGTGGACGAGCGTGACGGGCGCGGCCAGGTCCGCGAAGTGCCGCGCGTGCACGTGCTGCGCGACCTCGGCGCCCCAGGTGCCGCCGGCGGTGCCGTCCTCGGCCACCACCACGTGCGGGACGGGTGGCAGGTCGAGCTCGACCGGGTACAGCCGCGACGGCACCACGAGCAGGCCGGCGATCTCATCCTCGATCAGCAGCCGGCGCAGCGCGGCCACGGCGCGTCCGGCCATCCCGCCGGGCGCGACGAGCACCAGGTCCGGCGGTTCGCCGGTGCCGACGTGGGCCACGCCGTCGCGGACCGACACCGTAAAGGGGTGACACCCGGCGTGCATGCGGCGGGTGTAGAGGATCTTGTCCTCGACGAACACGCACGGCTGGGCGAGCGCGAGCATCTCGGCGAAGACCTCGGCCGCGTCGCGGAACGGCGACATCTCGTACACGGCGAGGCCCGGGACACCGATGAGGTGCTTCGTCAGCGTCTGGCTGTGCGTCGGGCCGTAGCCGCGGCCGCCGCCGCTGGGGCAGCGCACGATCAGGCGCATCGGCAGCCGCGTGCCGTACATGGTGACGGACTTGGCGGCGAAGTTCACCAGGGGGTCGAAGCCGAGGGTCAGGAAGTCGGCGAACATGTACTCGACGATCGCGGTGTCGCCGGCCAGAGCCAGGCCGGCCGCGACGCCGGTCATGGCCGACTCGCTGATCGGCGTCGACAGGACCCGGTCCGGGAACCGGGTGGAGAGCCCGCGCGCGACCTTGAACGCGCCGCCGTACGGGTCGAGGACGTCCTCGCCGATGAGGTACGCCCGTTCGTCGCCGGCGAGGACGGTGTGCAGCGCGGCGTTGATGTTCTCGGCGACCCTCACCGGTCGGTCCACTCGGCGGGCGGGCGCGCGGACACGTCGGCGACGACGCGGGCGACCCGGTCCCGCTGCGCCCGGTCGAGCTCCGGCGCGGCGGCGGCCAGGGCCGGATACCAGTCGGGCAGCGCCGCGACCTGCTCGGCGGGGCGGGTGTCGTCGCCCTTGCTGTGCGGGCCGAGCCGCGGCACGTGGAACTCGGCGATCAGCGGCTCGCCGGCCCGGACCCGGGCGACGAGCGGCGCCAGCCCGGCCCGGATCGCGGCCGGGTCGGTCCCGGTGATCCGGGTGTGGGCCAGGCCGAACGCGGCGGCGCGCCCGGCGACGGTGCCGGCCATGGCCTGCCCGGTCGGCGTCGACTGGGCGATGCCGTTGTGCTCGACCACGACCAGCAGCGGCAGGTGCCAGAGCGCGGCCAGGTTCAGCGCCTCGTACACCGCGCCCTCACCCCAGCTGCCGTCGCCGATGTACACGCAGGCCAGGGCGCCCGGCCGGTGCCGGCGCAGGTGCAGCGCGAGCCCGGCCGCGACCGGCAGGCTCTCCCCCTGGACCCCGGTCGAGAGGTATCCGGGCCGGTGGATGTGCTGGCTGCCGCCGACGCCGTGGCACACCGCGCCGGCCCGGCCCATGATCTCGGCGAGGAGTCCCTCCGGGTCGTCGAACCGGGCGAGATAGTGGCCGTGCCCGCGGTGGTTGCTCAGCACGTGGTCGTCCGGTTCGAGCAGGCCGCTCACGGCCACGGGCACGTGCTCCTGGCCGAGGCAGGTGTGCGTGGTCCCGGACAGTTCGCCGCGCGCGAACAGGTCGAGCAGCGCCGTCTCGAAGTGCCGGATGAGCAGCATCGCCGCCAGGTCGGTGGCGGTCCGCTCGGCCGTGTCAGCGAGCGCCGGCGGCATGGACGACTCCGTTGACCGTCGGGTGGTCGAAGAACGTGTCGATGTCGACGTCGAGGCCGAGCGTCTTGCGCATCCGCGCGATGATCTGCGTCGCGGTCAGCGAGTCGCCGCCCAGGTCGAACAGGTCGTCGTCGGGACCGATGGCCTGATCGCCGAACACGTCGCGCCAGATGGCCAGGACCGGCTCGACGAGGTCCCCGCCGGGCGCCGGCGCGGGCGCGGCGGCCGGTGCGGAGGCGGCGGCGGGCGGTGCCGGCGCGGCCGGGGCGACCAGGTCGCGCAGCGGGGTCGCGGGGTCGGCGGTGACCCGGGAGAGCACCGCGCACAGGTCGCCGGCGAACCGGGCGGCGACCGGCGCCGCCGCGGCCGAGCAGCGCAGCCGCGCGGTGACCGTCGTGCCGTCGTCGACGGCCTGCAGTTGCAGGTCGCCGCGCACGCTGCCGGCGAAGGCCAGCCAGTCGACGTCCGCCGGGGCGCCGTCGAACCGGGGCGCGGCGCCGATCCGGCGGTAACTGACGGAGACGGGCGCCACCGCGGCGTGCGGCCGGATCCGGCGCACCGCCCGGGCCAGGGGCACCGAGCGGTGCGGGTACATGGTGCGCAGCGCGCCGCGCAGCCCGGCGGCGAACTCCGCGAACGTGGCGTCGCCCGGCTGCGAGTCGACGGGGAGTTCGGTGGCGAACGGTCCGATGGTGTCGGCGGCGCCGGGCTCCCTGGTGGACAGGTCGACGCCGGTCGTGACCCGCGGGTTGCCGTACCCGGCAAGAGTCGCGTGGATCGCGGCCAGGAGCGTCTCGAACCGGGTCAGCCCGGGCAGCTCGGGCACGGGCGGCGTGAACGCGTGCACCTGCCCGGGACCGTGGTCCCGGCCGGTGAGCACATGGTCGCCGACGAGCACGGGCAGCGGCTCGGCCCACCGGCCGTCCCAGAACGCGGCCGCCGCGGCCCGCCGGTCCGCCAGCCGCGCGGCGTCGGCGGCGAGCTCGTCCGCGGCGGTGCGGGGCAGCGGCGCCGGGATCTCACCCGCGTAGCCGGCGGCCAGGTCGCGCAGCAGCACCTCCTTGGACTGCCCGTCGAAGACGAGGTGGTGCGCCGTGATCACCAGCGTCCGGCCGAACAGCGCGAACCTGGCCAGCGGCCCTTGCCCGAGGTCGAACGGTCGCGCGATCTCCTCGTCGACCGACTCGTCCGGCCCGGCCACGCGCAGGCCCGGCGCGGTGGCCCGGGTGAGGTGGGCGACGCCGTCGCGGTCGACGATCGCGGTGGCCAGCAGGGCATGCCGTTCGACCGCGGCCGCGCAGGCCTTCGTCAGCAGGCCGACGTCCGGCTCGTGCGCGAACGTGACGACCAGCGGCAGGTGGTAGGCGGTCGGGCCGGCGCCGGACGCGGCGACCCACATGCCGTGCTGCGCCGCGGAGGCCTGGATCATGGCAGCGTCCTTCGCAGGGATGACTTGTCGACCTTGCCGCCGCGGTTGCGCGGAAGCCGGTCCACGGTGTGGACACGGGAGGGGATCTCGTGCGGTGCGAGGCGGTCGGCGAGGAACGCCCGCAGCTCCGGCGGGGTCAGCGACGCGTCGCCGCCGAGCACGATCACCGCGGCCAGTTCGACGCCGAGCACCTCGTGCGGCAGCCCGACGACGGCGGCGTCGGCGACCGCCGGATGCTCGTGGATGGCCGCCTCGATCTGCAGCGTCGACACCCGGTGGGCGCCGGTCTTGACGACCTCGCTGTCCCGCTCGACGAGGTACAGGAAGCCGTCGGCGTCCACGTAGCCGACGTCGCCCATCCGGACCCAGCCGTCCTGGAACGCGGTGGCGCTGGTCGCCGTGTCACCGAAGTAGGTGCGGGCCGGGGCGGGGGAGCGCATCCAGACGGCGCCGATCTCGCCGGGCGCGCAGGGCCGCCCGTCGTCGACGACGCGGAGGCCGCCGCCGGCGATCGGCCGGCCGACGCTGCCCGGCCGCTCCGGGTCGTACGCCATGGCGGTCTGCGCCGGGGCGGCCTCGGTCGACGTGTAGTAGTTGACGATCGTCGCGTTCGGGAACGCGGCCGCGAGGCGGGCGGCGACCGGCCCGGGCAGCGGCGCGGCGGCCGACCCGAGCAGCCGCACGCTGCTGAGGTCGTGGTCGTCGCCGCGGTCCACGCAGGCGAGCAGTTCCATGGCCATCGCCGGGACCACGAACACCGTGCCGGCCGACCAGCGGGCGATGGCCCGGGCGAAGCGCAGCGGGGTGAACCGTGGCAGCGTCACCACGGCCGGGTGGGCCAGCAGCGCGTTCATCAGCATGACCTGCGCCGCGTTGGTGCCGATCGCGAACGCGTGCAACAGGTGCCGGGAGTGCCGGAACGGCCGGTGCCGGGCGCCCGCCCCGTAGGTGACGTTGGCGTGGCTGGCGGCGACGCCCTTGGGCCGCGCGGTCGTGCCGGACGTGTACAGGATCTGCGCCAGACCGTCCGATGTGGACAGATCGGGGCCGTCCGGGGACTCCGCGCCGTCGCCGGCGGCGTGCGTCCATCCGCCGGTCCAGCCGGGTGGGTCGCCGGCGTGGACGAGCCCGGTGGCGCCGCAGTCGCCGAGCACGTGCGCCAGTTCGGCGGGCGGCGCGTCGTCCGGGACCGGCACGGCGGCCGCGCCCAGCCGCTGCACCGCCACGGAGGCGACGGCGTAGTCGAGCCAGTCGGCGGCGCCGAACCGCAGGCCGACGCGATCGCCCGGCGCGACGCCGCGCTCCCGCAGCCGCCCGGCGAGGCCGACCGCGCGCCGCTGCCAGGCCCCGAACGTCAGCGCGCCGACGCCGTCAACGACCAGCGCCTCGCGGTCCGGCTCCGATAAGGAACGGTCGGCGAGGAGGCGTGGAACCGTCGGCGGAACGGCGTGCAAAACCACGGCAACAGGGTTGCATGACGCAGTGAAGTCCTGCAATATCCAACGCAGTCGACTTTAGAAACTGGACAGGAACGGGAATGAACTCGACTCGGCGCGGGCCGCTCACCTGCGCGCAACGTGAGTGGTTCATGGACGTCGGCATCGACACCGACTCGCCGTGGTCCTCCGCGGCCAACTTCACCGGCGTCGTCGACGGCGCCGGCGCCCGGTTGGGGGTGGTCCTGGCGGCGATCGGTGACCTGCTCGACCGGCACGAGGGGCTGCGCACGCTCCTGCCCGTCGCCGGCCCCGCGGGCCGCGAGCAGCACGTCCTTCCGGCGGCTCCGCGGCTCGGCGAGGTGGTCCGGGTCGCCCCGGCCGGCCCGGAGGCGGATCAGGCCCTGGCCGACGCCGCCGCGACCCCGTTCCGGCTCGCCGAGCAGCCGCCGGTGCTGTTCGTGCTGGAGGTCGCCGCCGGCGCCGTGCACCGGATCGGCATCGTCGTCGATCATTCCGCGGTCGACGGATGGGGCATGCGGGTGCTCCGCGGCGACTTCTTGCACGCTTTGCGCAACCGCGCGAGCGGACGGCCGGCGTTCGACGGCCGGCCCGCGCCGGAGCAGCCCCTGGAAACCGCCGAGTGGGAGCGCTCCGGATCGGGCCGCGCCTATGCCGCGCGGGCGGAGGCGCACTGGCGGCGCCAGCTTGGCGCGCTGCGCGACGGGCTGTCCGGGTGGCGCCCGGGCGGCGGGCCGGTGCCGGCGGAGCCGGTGCTCCAGTCCCGCTGGCTCGCCTCGGCGCGTGCCGCCCGGGCCGCGCAGGCCGTCGCCACCCGGACCGGGCTGCCGGTGTCGGCGATCTATTTGACCGCGTTCGGCTCGGCGATCAGCCAGGTCGAGGGTTCGCCGTGCGCGGGCATCCGGTCCCTCGCCGCGAACCGGCTGTCGGCCGGCACGCAGGCGTCGGTGCGCAAGGCGGTCATGCCGGTGCCGGTCCTCGTGCCGGGGACCGGCGACCTGGCGGCCCGGCTGGCGGCCACGGCCAGCAACCAGTTGCACGGCCACCGGTTCGCCAACCTCGACCCGGTCAGCGCCACGGCGATCGGCGCCGAGGTCCTCGGCGACCTCGCGGCGGCGGGCGCGGCCGTCGCCCGGTTCAACTACATCGACGCCTCCATCGTGGGCAGCGCGGCGAACAGCCGCTCCCTCGGCGCCGAGGCGATCCCCTTCACCGATCCGGCCGTCCAGGACCGCATCACCGAGCAGCCGGACCGCCCCGGCGGGTCGCGCTACATCCTGTCGGTCCAGCACCGGCCGGCCGCGGCGCTGATGACGATCGCCTGCCACCGCGACACGGCCTGGGCGCCGGCGGCCGGCGACATGCTCCGGCACGTCGAGGACGTGCTGGAGCGCGCGTCCGGCTAGCTCGGTTGGGGCACCAGCTCCAGCGCGGCCTCGACGGCGACCGTCTCCATCCCGAACAGGAACGCCTCCGCGTCGCCGGGGGAGACGAAGTGGGTGTCCATGAACACGGTGATCTGGACGGTGTCCGGCACGTCGTCGATGTGGACGAACAGCCGCTCGAAGGGGTCGTCCTGCCGGATCGTCCAGCGGAACGTGGTGCGGCCGGCGGCGTGCGCCTCGCGGATCTGGGCCGGTGCCGGTGCCGGGCCGGTCGGGCCGCCCCGCGTGGTGATGCGGCGGTCGTTGTAGAAGCAGCCGAGGTCGAAGTCCGGGTCCCGCTCCCGGGCCACCCGCGTGATCAGGTCGTCGAGGTCCACCGGGTGGAAGTACGCGTGCTTGTACGCCGCCATCGCCGCCCGCTGGGTCCGCGACAGCGCCTCGGCGAACGGCACCCCGGCGACGTCCAGCGCGCACAGGCCGCTCTCGGCAACCGTGCACACCACGTCGGCGAGCGCGGGGCGGAACCGGTTGTTCACCGTGGGCCGGAACACCACCGGATTGATCCCGGTCATCCGGTGCAGGGCCACCCCGTAGACGGCCATGAGCACCGGCGAGGCGTCCATGCCCGCCCGGTCGGCGATCGCCTGCGTCGCCAGGTGCAGCGCGGGCGAGCTGAACTCGCCCCGCCAGTGGCGTGGCGTCCGCGGGTCGTCCGAGCCGGCGAACCGGCGCGCCGGGATGGTCCGCAGCAGCCGTTCCCAGTACCGCAGTGCCGCCTCGTTCTGCCGGACCCCGGCCGGCGAACGCTGCCAGCGGGCCTGTTCGAGGGGCTGCATCCCCCGGACCGGCGTGGTCACCCGCGCGCCGGACTCGGCGATCATCACCGCGGCGCCCGAACCGTCCGTGACCAGGTGGCACATGATGGCGACCAGGTGCGCCGGCCGCCCGTCATGCAGCACCACGCCCATGCGCAGCGGCCACTGCGTCTCGAAGTCGTAGCCGGTCTCCTCGTAGCTGCGCCGCAGCGCGTCGGCGACCTGGGCCGGGTCGTCGTCGCCCGCGTCGACGACATCGAGGGCGATCTCCCCCGAACCGGACACCACCTGGGCCGGCCGGCCGTCGGCGTCGAAGCGCAGCCGGGTCCGCATCGACTGGTAGCGGCTCATCAGATAGCGGAGGTTGTCCACGACGTCGGTGAGCTCGGTGCCGTCGGGCAACGGGGTCGCGCCGCCCATCGGCAGCCAGGAGTTCTGGCGCCGCATCGCCATCCAGAGATCCAGCTGGCCCCAGGACAGGTCGTCGACGCCGGAACCCTCGCCCTCGAACGCAACCATGATCTGTGCTGTCATGCCACCGGTCCTTCCGTGGTCCCGTGACGTCCATCGATCACCCGGGCAGCATCGTACAGTTTCTTTACAGATACGCCGAGCTATGCGGCAACCGGCCCTGTGGCGGCCGGCCAGAACGGGCACATCCTGCGAATTCGAGTGGCTTTGCGGGTGATTGGCCGGGTCGTACACTCGACGGCATTTGCCGGGCCCGCGGACAGCCGCCGGTCCGGCGCGGCATCTGACCGCACCGCTGCGGGCCGGCTTTCCCGCCTGATTCAGCGCCGCCGACGCATGCGTGCCCGGCGGCGGGGGTCGCCCGCGCCCATCCGGGTCCGCACCGTCGCCTAGGGAGATCATGAGAAGGACAGCCGTTATCGTCGGAGTGGTGTGCGTCGCACTCATCGCGTTCGGGTTCGCCGCCCGGCAACCGGCCCGCTCGACTCAGACCTTGCCGCACGGGGCCGGTCTGCACGTCAGCGGCAGGAACATCGTCGAGGGCAACGGAGCGGCCTTCGTCATGCGGGGCGTCAGCCACCCGTACGCCTGGTACAAGGACCAGAACCAGTCGTTCGCCGACATCAAACGGCTGGGCGCCAACACCGTGCGGGTGGTGCTGACGGCCGACGTCGGGGCGGGCGAGGTGGCCGACGTCATCTCGACGTGCAAGCGGCACCGGCTGATCTGCGTCCTGGAGTTCCACGGCACCACCGGATACGGCGAGGACCGCGACTCCGTCCCCCTCGAAGCGGCCGCGGACTACTGGGTCGGGCTGCGACAGGTGCTTGCCGGCCAGGAGGACTACGTCGTCATCAACGTCGGCAACGAGCCGTTCGGCAACAACGACACCGCCGGCTGGACCGGTGCGACGAACGGCGCGGTCACGAAGCTGCGCGCGGCCGGTCTGAAGCACCTCGTCATGGTCGACGGGCCGAACTGGGGGCAGGACTGGTCGGGCGTCATGCGCGGCAACGCCCCGGCGGTGTTCGCCGACGATCCACTGCACAACATCGTGTTCTCGGTCCACATGTACGGCGTGTACAGCACCGCGGCCAAGGTCACCGACTACTACGACGCCTTCCGCGACGCCGGGTTGCCGCTTGTCGTCGGCGAGTTCGGGTGGAAGCACACCGACGGCGGCGTGGCCGCCGACACCGTCATGAGCGAGGCGCAGGCCCGCGGGATCGGCTACCTGGGCTGGTCATGGGCCGGCAACAGCGGCGGCGTCGAATACCTCGACATGGCCGCCGGCTTCGACGCCGGCCAGCCGACGGCCTGGGGGCGGCGCATCTTCGACGGCGCCGACGGCATCCGGGCGACCGCCAAGGAGGCCACCGTCTACGGCGGTAGGGAGGCGGCGGCCGGGTAGAACGGCGGTCCCGGCCGGGACCACGAGGGGAGAGCCGACGTGGAACGTTCGATGGCAACACCCCGGGACAGGGACGTGCCCCAGCAGGCGCGGGAGCTGCACCGCAGGCTGTCCCGCTGGCGGCCGGCGTACCAGCCGCTGATCGTCGCGTACGTGGTCATCGTGGCAAGTGACTTCTGGGCCGCCGGGCCGACCCCCGGGGTGCTCGGCTGGCCGCTGACGGTGATGTGGACGTGGCCGATCTTCACCACGCTCACCGGCATCGTCGGCATCCGGCGGACCCGCAGGGCGCTGCGCGCGTCGGCGGCCCGGTGGCACGGCCACGGGCTGACGATCAGCGGGAGCTTCCTGATCGTGGTCGTGCCCACCGTCGGCCGGCACGACACCTACCCGGCGCTCGAACGCTCCGTCCTGTCCTACGTGACCTTCCTCCCGCGCTGCTTCCCGCGGCTCAGGATCGACATCGTCGTCGACGAGGGCTGCGAGGCGGCGGACCGGATCGCCGAACTGGCCGCCGGGAGCCCGCTGATCCGGGTGGTCACCGTGCCGCGGTGGTACCGCACCGCCAACGGGACGAGGTTCAAGGCGCGCGCCACCCACTACTCGCACGAACTGCGCATCTGCGAGCAGGAGCACCGCGACGACACGTGGGTGCTGCACATGGACGACGACACCGGCGTGGGACCCGACACCGCACTGGCCGTCGCCCGGTTCATCGAGGAACAGGCCCAGGCGGGCCGCAACGGCAAACACCTCGCCCAGGGCATCCTGACGTACCCGCGCGAATACGCCATGAACCGGCTCACCTGGCTCGCGGACTCGGCCCGGCCGGCCGAGGACGTGGGGCGTTTCTCCGCCTGGACGGGCAGCGGCACACCACGCGCCGGTGTGCACGGTGAGCTCCTGCTGGTGCGGGCCTCGATCGAGGCGACGATCGGCTGGGACTTCGGACCGCGCAGCATCGTCGAGGACGCCCAGTTCGCCCTGATCTTCTGCGCCCGCTACGAGGGGCGCAGCGGCTGGTTCGGGGGCCGGTGCTACGGCGCGTCGCCTGCCTGCCTCCGGGACTTCTTCCGGCAGCGCGAACGCTGGTCCTGGGGCCTCGCCGGCCTGGTGTTCAACCGGTCGCTGCAGCTGCGCAACCGGCTGCTGCTCGGGTATTCGGTGATGTCGTGGGTGGTCGGCCCGATCCAGAACGTCGGCGTGGTGATGCTCATCGGGGTGCTGATCGCCGACCCCAACACCTCGCCGGTGACGTACCTGGTCATCCCGCTCTGGGCGCTGAACATGGCGTACGTGATCTGGATGTACTGGGAGGGCCTGCGGGTCAACGCCGAGGTGTCCGCCGACCCCCGGCGCCGCTGGTGGGAGTCCCTCGCGGTGATCCTGCTGATCCCGATCTTCGGGCTGATGGAGAGCATCCCGGGGCTGCGCGGGTTCCTGAAGTTCGCCCGGCACACCGAGAACAAGTTCCTGGTCATCGCGAAACCCTCGTGACGCCCTTTTTATGGGAATCATCCTTATAGAGGAGTTTATGCCGTTTAGGGTGAGTCAGCCTGCTTGACATACGGGGGATGAGCAGCTTGACACTCACTTTGAGGAACCGGCGGCTGGTGGCCACCACCGTGCTGGGCACGCTGGCGGTGCCGCTGTGCGTGTTCGGGCCGGGAGTCACCGCCGCGGCGGCGTCGACCACGTGCACACCGGTGAGCTACACCAACTGCGTCCGCTTCGGCTACACCGGCGCCGACCAGACGTTCACCGTCCCGGCCGGCGTGACCAGTCTCCGCCTGAAGCTCTGGGGCGCCGGCGGCGCAAACGGCCTTGAGGCCAAGGGCGGCGGTGGCGGCTTCACCACCGGGACCCTCACCGTCACGCCCGGACCATCCCGTTCGACGGCACGGTGACCCTGCTGGACAGCGGCAGCCAGCCGGCGGCCACCGTGACGGTGGTGCCCGCCGAGGGCACGTACACCCTCGACGCGGGCACGGGCGTCATCACCTTCACCCCCGCGAACGGCTTCACCGGCGTCGCGACACCGGTCACGTACAAGCTGACGGCCGAGGGACTGTCGGCCACCTCGACCTACACCCCGACCGTCGGACCGCCCCCGGGGCCGGCGGCGGCGCCGCTGACGAGCACCGGCGTGGGCACCACGCCCCAGACCGCGACCGTGGCGAGCTGCGAGGGCTGCACGGTGACGCGCTGGACACCGGCGGCCAGCCGGCCACCACGGTGACCGTGGCGCAGCAGGGCACCTACACCCGCACCGGGTCCGTCCTCACGTTCACGCCCGTCAAGGGATTCGCCGGGGTCGCCACGCCGGCCGGGTACCGGATCACCGACAGCCAGGGTCTCACCGCCGCCTCGACGTACACGCCGACGGTCACCAGACCCGCGCCGCCGCACGCGGTGGCGAAGACGAGCACCGGACCGGGGACGGCCGCGCAGTCGGCCGCCGTCGACGTGCCCGACGGCGTGACGGTGACCCTGCTCGACGGCGGCAGTGCGGTGTCCACGGTGACGCGGTCCGGCGAGGGCACGTACGGCTGGAGCGGGACCGACCAGCGGCTCACGTTCAACCCGGTGGCCGGCTTCGTCGGCGTCGCGGGATCCGTCGCCTACCGCGTGACCGACGCATACCAGCAGCACGACGACTCCACGTACACGGCGACCGTCACGAAACCGCCGCCGCCGGCCGCGCCGGACCGCACCACGTCCGGCGTCGGTGTCACGCCGCAGACGGCGACGCTGCCGGTGCCGGCGAGCGGCAGCATCGCGCTGATCGACGCGAACGGCAACCCGACCACGTCGCTGTTCATCGAGGCCAAGGGCGCCTACACGCTGACCCTCGCGCCGGCCACTGCGGCCGCCGCGACGGCCACCGCGGCCGCCGCCGGCACGGTGCCGAACCCGTCGCAGCAGGCGGGCAACGCGCTCGTGACGTTCACGCCGGTGCTCGGCTTCCACGGCCAGCTGCCGCCGGTCCCGTACATGGTGACCGACGCCTACGGGCAGACCGCGAACGCGACCTACACGCCGCTGGTGACGATCCCCGGCCCACCGGAGACGCCGTCGCGCACCACCACCGGACCGGTGGACGAGACGCGGACGGCGCAGCTGGCGGTGCCCAGCGGCGGGTCGATCACGCTGCTCGACGCGCGCGGCCGGATGGCGACGCTGGTGCGGATCCCGGGGCAGGGCACCTACATCCTGCAGCCGGCGAACGGGAAGATCAGCTTCGTGGCCGTGAACGGCTTCACCGGCCACGCGAAGGCGGTCCGGTACCGGGTGATCGACGCCTACGGGCAGACCGCGGAGTCGACCTACGCCGCCAATGTGGTGCCGTCGATGCTCGCGGTGACCGGCCTCGGACTGGTCAACCTGATCCTGGTCGGCGCCTCGATGATCTCGACCGGGGCGGCCCTGGTCGGCCTGGGTTCCCGGCGGCGCGACACCGCCGCGCCGGTCGCGGTGGCCGGCCGGTAGGGCAGCCGCGCCCGCTGCTGAACTTCAACGGCCTGACCTGGCCGCACGTCTCGCTGGCCACCCTCGTGCCCGACAACCCCGTCCCGGTGACGCTGTAACGGTGACCGAGCCGGCCGATACCATCGGCCGCATGGACGAAGATGAGTGGACTGTAGCGCGGCACCTGGCGGGTCGGCCCGCCGGGATCGCCGCGCTCTACCATCGGTTCATCGAGCTGGCCGAGGCGTGCGGGCCGTTCACCTACGCCGTGGCGAAGACCGCGATCACCCTGAAGGGGACCCGGCGGGGGTTCGCCGGCGCGAGCCCGGGCGCGCGGTGGCTGGAGGGGTACCTCGATCTGCAGCGGCCCCTGCAGGATCCACGGATCCGCCGGGCCACGCCGTACACGAAGCGCCTGTTCGTCAACCGCTACCGCGTCGTCTCGCTCGGCGAGCTCGACGACGACTTCGCCGGCTGGCTGGCGGAGGCCTACCAGGTCGGCCGGGGCGAGCACCTCGCGAGCCCGTGATCGTGGATCCGGGCCTCGCCAGGGTTGAACACGAGCGACCGGTGCCCGGGCAGCGCGGCACGGACATGCTCGTCGGGACCTTCCTCGCGCGGACGGGCGAAGCGACCGGCGGCGCCTGAGCCGGAGTCACCGCCGGCGCAGGCTGTCCGTCAGGAGGGTGAGGAGGCGCTCGAGGCGGTTGGCGTCGGCCGGGCCGCGGTCGGTGGCCCAGGCGATGCCGCCGGACCGGTCGGCGTTCACGGGCGCAGATCTCCTGCGGGCCGGGTGGCGGAGACCGGCGCTGAACGGCGGCGCGTCCGGTGTGGACGGAGGGGCGCACCATGGAAGCCGATCGAACAACCGGAGTCGATGATGCGCCCGGCGGTTGCCGCCGTCCGGGGACTTGCGTCGGCTCCGGGCGCTCGGCCACGCTTGATCGGCAGCGCCGCGCCCCGGCGGTGCCGAGACGATGCGAGTCGAAAGGGTGCGCGATGCAACCCGGTGAGCCCCGGCGCGGGCCCGCGCAGTTGGTAGGGATCGGCGACGTCGAGTTCAACGCCGAGCGGCATGACGGGCCTTAGCTGGCTGGCCAACGAGACGACGGTCGACTCCTGGCAGCTGCGCCGGCACACGGTCCGGATCAACCACCCGGACGGGCGGCCGCTGGGCAGCGGGTTCTTCGTGGCACCCGGATGGGTGATGACGGCCGCGCACGTCGTCTACGACCTCGACGAGCGGGTGGAGCTGCCGATCGTGTCGGTGACCCCGAGCGACCAGGACGTCGGCACCACCGACGTGGACGGCGAGGTCGTCGTGCGGTCGGCGCCGGGCCACGGCACCGGCGTGTGGCCGTTCCCAGACGTGGCGCTGGTGCGGCTGCGGCCGACGCGGGAGTGGGTCGGGCAGCACCCCTGCGTGTGGCTGGACACCCGGCACCCGGTGAAGACCTGCCACGCCTACGGGTTCCCGGTCCGCGAGCCCAGGGTGACGCCGTCGGGTGGGCCGGCGACGTTCGACTTCGAGGGCGAGACCAGCGACCGCTACCTGCAGCTGAAGGCGGGTCAGGCCGCTGCCGGGCTGTCCGGTGCGCCGCTGGTGTGCCCGGTGCAGCGGGGGGTCGTGGGGATGGTGGTGAGCTCCCGGGACGTGTACAGCGACCTGGGTGGCCTCGCGACGCCGATCGCCGCGCTGCTCGGCGACCTGCCGGAGCTGCTCGGCGTGCCGCCGGACCTCGCCGAGAAGTTCCGGGAGGTCCGCGAGCTGGGGGTCGCGGCCGTGCTGGCCGACCGGGCGTCGTGGCACCGGGTGCTGAAGATGCCGGCGGCCGAGACGTCGCTCGCGCCGCCCCTGACCCGGTTCCAGCGCAAGGCCAGGTCGCTGCCTGCGGAGATGCTGCTGGCCGACGCGGGCGTGGTGCCGTACCTCTTCCGCGACCGCGAGCTGGAGGACGTGCAGCGCTGGTGCGAGCAGGCCAGCGCCATGGAGGTGTGGCGGTTCACCGGCCCGGGCGGGGCGGGCAAGACCCGGTACGCGATCGAGCTGTGCAAGATCATGAAGGGTCGCGGCTGGCTGGCCGGGTTCTGGGACGGGCCGGCGGCCGCCGCCGACACCGGCTTCGACGTGGCCGACGTGCCGCTGCCCCGGCTGATCGTCGTGGACTACGTGGAGGCGTTCGCCGCGGGCGCCCTGCGGGTGCTGCTCGGCCGGCTGCAGACCCGGGCGTCGGAGCTCGCCCCGGTGCGGGTGCTGCTGCTGACCCGCACCGCGGCCGGCGACACCGACGTGCTGCGCGAGATCGGCAAGGCCGCCGGGGTGCAGCTGCGCAACGTGCTCAACGACGCCCCGGACCCGGTCGAGGTGCGCGGCATCCCGGTCGGGCAGCGGCGGCGGCTCTACGAGGAGGCCGTGGTGGCGTTCCGCGCCGCCTGGTTCACCGACCCGCCGCAGCTGGCGATCCCGGACCTGGACCTGACCGCCGAGCGGTACGCGGTGCCCCTGGAGGTGCTGCTCGAGGCGTTCGACCATGCGCTGTCGGGCAACGGGTCCGGCGGTGGGTCCGGCGGGGCGCCGGACACCGACCGGATGCCGGTCGAGCGGGCCCTGGACCACGAGGAGCGCTACTGGAGCCTGGCCGCCCCGCCGGAGCTGACGGACCAGGAACGCCGCACCGCCGTCGCCCTGGCCACCCTCGCCGGGGCCGACCGGGACAGCCGGGGCGAGGCGCTGCTGGAGGTCCTGCCGGTGTTCGCCGAGGACGGCACGGGGCTGCGCCGGCGGACCGTGCGGTGGCTGCGCGGACTGTACGCGGGCTCGGCGCGGATCAACCCGCTGCGCCCGGACCGGCTCGGTGAGGTGCTGGTCGCCACCACCCTGGGGCAGCAGGAGGACGGCGGCGTGGCGCTGCTGCGGGCGGTCCTCGCGCTGCCCGACGACGCGCAGGTGTCGCGGAGCCTGGACCTGCTGGCCCGGCTCGCCGCCACGGACGCGACGAGCGCCGGGCGGATCGCCGAGGCCCTCGCAGGCTGCCACACCGACCTGGTCGACCGGGCCGAGCATGAGGCGCACGGCGTCGCCGGGCGGCCCGGGCGGCTGGACATCGCGATCGGCCTGCAGCGGCTGCTGGCCGGCGACCTCGCCGGGCGGCTCGAAGACCTCGCGCGGCAGTCGCCGCGCAGCGCGGACGCGCTGTTCGACCTGGCCATGTCGTGCAACCGGATCGGCGACCTGGCCCGCAAGTCCGGCCGCAGCGACCGCGCCGAGGCGCTGTACGTGCGCGGGTTCGTGATCCGCCTGCGCATGTCGGCGGCCGACCGGGACAACCTGCGCCTGGCCCGCGAGCTCACCATCTCCTACAACCGGCTCGGGGACCTGGCGCACCGCTCCAGCCAGACCGCGAAGGCCCGCCGGCTGTACCAGCGCAGCCTGCGCATCTGCGAACGGCTGGGGCGGCTCGAACCGGACGACCCGGACCACGCCCGCGCCCTGGCCACGACCTGCGACCGGCTGGCCGACGTCGCGGCCGAGCAGGGGCCCCGGGAGCAGGCCGAGACGCTGTACCGGCGGGGCCTGCAGATCCGCGAGCGGCTGGCACAGCAGCTGCGGGACGACTCGACGATCGCCCGGGAACTGTCGGTGTCCTACGACAAGCTCGGCGACCTGGCCACCGAGAACCGCCGGGCGGAGGAAGCCAGACGCCTGTACGACACGGGCCTGGCGATCCGCAAGAAGCTCATGGAGGCCGCCCCGGAGGACGCGAACGTCGCCCGGGACCTGTCCAACTCATATGACCGGTTGGGTGATCTCGCCGTGGACGCGAAAGCGTCCGCCGAGGGAAAGGCCCGCTACGAGGAGGCGTTGCGGATCCGCCGGCGGCTGGCCGACTCGCAGCCGGACAACACCACCTTTGCGCGTGATCTTTCCCGCTCGTACAACAGCCTCGGCAACGTCGCCCTGGACGACGGCCGGCTGCCCGAGGCGCGGCAACTGTATGAACAGGGCCTGGAGATCGTCGAACGGCTCATCAGGGCCGATTCCCGCAACACCACCCTCGCCCGCGACGCCACGGTCTTTCTCACCAATCTGGGTGATGTCGCCTTTTATGACGGGCGCCCGGCCGACGCCGAACCGTTGTACAAGCGGGGCCTCGACGGTGCGCAGCGCCTGCTGGCGGTCGAGCCGGAGAACACCACGTTCGCCCGGGACACCGCCAGCCTCTACGAACGGATGGGCAGGTTGATGCGCGGCCGCCCGGACCCGCCCGCCCGCGCGGAGACGCTGCTCAGCGCCGGGGTGCAGTTCCGCCGGCGGCTGCACGAGGGCAACCGGGAGCGCGGCGACCTCGCCGAGGAGCTCGCCTACGCGCTGTTGCAGTTGGCTGACACCATCGACGGTCCGACGGCCGGGCGGATGGTGGGCGAGGCCGTCGAGCTGCTGCAGTCGTACGATCAGGAGGGAAAGCTCACGGCCAAGGGCAAAGAACTGCTGCAACAGGCCCACCGGCAGCACGGCGCCGAATGATCATGGAAATTCTTTGCACCACAACAATAGGCGCGACTTGCAACTTCGGCCATCCAGCCGGTTTTCAAGGTAGGGGTCTGGGAAGATAATGTCGATCGGCAGTCTGCGCCGGGTTTTGATCTTGGATGCCGCGGTATCCGGTATCGATCCTGCTCAAACTGCCTGCCCCGGATGAGTAATGCAACAAACGGTCCCTGAGCACGGGGGCCTGAGTCGGTCGCCGGAACGATCGACAGATCCCACACAGAGAAGAGCGAGATCGTGGAGACCGTTGCATCGAGCCGCCCCAGCATGGTGGCATCGCTCAACAATCTGCGGCGCACGCCGCTGGACCGTATCCCGGTCACTCAGGCCGAGGCCGTCGAGGACGTGGTCAAGCAGATCATGAGCCAGCAGGGCGCCGGTCACGGCGCCATCGGGGTGGCCCGGTTCGGATCGTCCATCTGACCGCGTCGTCGTGACCGACGCGGGGCCGCCCGACGAGCGCTGGCCGATCAGTCAATACGTGCTGAAGGTCCACAGCCGGTGTGACCTCGCGTGTGATCACTGCTACGTCTACGAGCACGCCGACCAGGGCTGGCGCCGGCAGCCCACGACGATGGCACCACGGACCATGCACGCCGCCGCGGACCGGATCGCGGAGCACGCGGCGGCTCACCGGCTCACCACCGTGACAGTCGTCCTGCACGGTGGTGAGCCGTTGCTGCTCGGGCCGCAGCGGCTGGACGAGCTCGTCACGATCCTGCGCAACCGGATCGATCCGGTGACCCGGCTGGACCTGCGGATGCAGTCCAACGGCGTGCGGCTGTCCGAGGCGTTCTGCGACCTGCTCGTCAAGCACGACATCCGGCTGGGGGTGTCCCTGGACGGCGACGCGGTCGCCAACGACCGGCACCGCAGGTATGCCAACGGGTCCAGCAGCCACGCCAAGGTGCTCGCCGGGCTGGCGTTGCTGCGCCGGCCGGAGTACCGCGACCAGTATGCCGGCCTCCTGTGCACCGTGGACGTGGCCAACGATCCGGCGGCGGTCTACGCCGCGTTGCGGGCCGAGGCGCCGCCGCGGCTGGACCTGTTGCTGCCGCACGCGACCTGGGAGCAGCCGCCGCCGGGGTCCGGTCCGGGCGTCACGCCGTATGCGGACTGGCTCCTCGCGGTGCACGACCGGTGGACCGCCGACGGCCGCCCGATGTCGATCCGGATGTTCGAGTCGATCCGGTCCACGGGCGAGGGCGGGCCCAGCGGCAGCGAGTGGCTCGGCCTGGACCGGGCCGACCTCCTCGTGGTGGAGACCGACGGCACGTGGGAGCAGGTCGACTCGCTCAAGACCGCGTTCGACGGTGCGGCCGGCACCGGGCGCGACGTCTTCACCGACGCCGTCGACGCCGTCGCCGGGCTGCCCGACGTCGTCCGCCGGCAGGTCGGCCTCGACGCGCTCGCCGCGCAGTGCCGCGCCTGCCCGGTCGTGCGGCAGTGCGGCGGCGGGCTGTTCGCCCACCGGTACCGTGCCGCGAACGGTTTCGACAACCCCTCCGCGTACTGCGCCGACCTCAAGGAACTGATCGTGTCGCTCAACGACCGCGAAGCCGTGTCCCCGGCCGGAGCCGCCGCCGCGTCGGAGCGGCACGCGCGGGACGGTCGCACCGACGAGCACCTGCCGGCCGGTCTGATCGAGCGGATCGGCTCGGGCCGCACCGACGCGGACGCGGTGGCGTTCCTCGCCGACACCCAGCTGGCGCTGACCCGGGCCCTGATCGTCGCGGTCGCCGGCGGTGGGTCCGCCACCGCCGCCGGGGGCTGGGACCTGCTCACCCGCGTCGACCAGGAGGCGCCCGGCGCCGTCGACGCCACGCTCACCCACCCGTATCTGCGGGTGTGGGCGGTCGACGCGCTGCACCGCCGTTCGTTGGACACCGCCTCCAGCGGCTACCTGGCCTGCGTCGCGGCCGCCGCCGCGGTCCGCGCCGGCGTGCGCACCCACCTCGACGTGCCGATCCGCGACGGCACGGTGCACCTGCCGACGCTCGGCACCCTGGTGCTGGACGGGCCGGCGGCCGGCATCGCGCGCCTCGACCTCGACCCCGACGGCTGCACGCTCATCCACCGCGGCGCCACGACCCGGGTGCCGTTCGGCGACCCCGCCGAAGAGCCGGGCGCCGCTCCGGCCGGCGCCCGATGGCTGCCGAACCGGCGGGTCGGCACGGACCCCGGCGAGGTCCTCCTGGAGGACCTGGACCCGCACCGGGACTGCCACGACTGGAAGGCGGCCGAGCGGCTCGCCCCCGGGCCGGCCCGGGAGTGGGCCGCGGCGCTGCGCGAGACCTGGCAGGTGCTGCGGCGGGACGCGCCCGGCCACGCCGACGCCGTCGCCGCCGGCCTGCGCGCGGTCGTCCCGCTCGTGGAGGACCCGACCGGCCTGCTGCGCAGCTCAACCGCCCGGCAGGCGTTCGGCGCCGTCGCCGTGGCACGGGCCGACGTGGACGCCATGGCCGTCATGGTCGTGCACGAGTTCCAGCACAACATCCTGGGCGCCCTGCTCGACGTGTGCGACCTGTTCGACCCGCGGCACGGGGCGCGGCTCACCGTCGGCTGGCGGGCCGACCCGCGGCCGGTCGAGGGCGCCCTGCAGGGCACCTACGCCCACCTCGCGGTCACCCAGATGTGGCTGCGGCGGGCCGAACGGCCGGGCGCCGACGCCGCCACCCGCCGGCACTACGAGCAGTACCGGGCGTGGACCGCCGATGCCGCCGCGGCCCTCGCCGGGTCCGGCGCGCTGACCCCGTCGGGGGAGCGGTTCGTGGCGCACCTGGCGGAGACCGTGCAGGGCTGGCCGCGGTGAGCCCGGCCGGCCCGGCGACCGCCACCGCCCCCGCCACCGTCGACTCCCTCGCCGCGCAGTTCGCCGTGCTCGGGCTCACCCCGGGCCGGCCGGTCCTGGTGCACACCTCGCTGCGCCGCGTCGGGCCCGTCGACGGCGGCGCCGACACGGTGCTCGCCGCGCTGCGCCGGGTGCTCGGCGCCGGCACGTCGATCGTGGTCCCCGCGCAGACCCCGGACAACTCCACGACGAGCCCGGTGTTCCGGGCGGCGACCAGCGGCCTGCGGCCCGAGGAGGTGCGGCGCTACATCGCCGGGATCGAGGGGTTCGACCCGCGCACGACCCCGTCGTTCGGGATGGGCGCCCTCGCCGAACGGGTCCGGCTGGACCCGGCGGCGGTGCGCAGCGTCCACCCGCAGACCTCGTTCGCGGCGGTCGGGCCGGATGCGGCCGAGCTGATGCGCGTGCACGAGCTGGACAGTCACCTCGGCGACCGGTCGCCGCTCGGCGCGCTGTACCGGGCCGACGGCGTGGCCCTGCTGCTGGGCGTGGACTACGCCGCCTGCACGGCCTTCCACCTCGCCGAGTACCGGATGCCGCAGCTGCGGGTCAAGCAGTACCGCTGCTTCGTCCGCGCCGACGGGCACCGGCAGGAGTGCGGGTTCACCGGTGTCGATCTCGACGACAGTGACTTCCAGGAGCTCGGCGCCGCCCTCGAGCGCGACGCCGGCTCGGCCGTCACCCGCGGCCCGGTCGGTCACACGGAGGCTCGGGTGTTGTCGATACGTCGATCGGTCGACTTCGCCGTCGACTGGATGGCCCGGCACCGTTGATCCTTTCCGGTGCTGGTTTCCGCCGACCACGCACCGTATGGTGAGATCCACGCAACGCACAGGTAACAGCAGGGGCGTGATGTGGATGGCCAGGATCTGAAGTGACGGCGGTCGATTCCCAGGCGCGGTCGCAGCCCGACGGTGTGTATTTCTACCTGAGCCATGGGCACGGGTCCGAAGACTCCGCACAGGACCGGGACTACTGGGTGTCGGCCGTGTTCCAGGACCTCGTCCGGGAGATCGACCGGCGGCCCCGGGCGCAGATCGGCTGGCGGATCGGCGAGCTCCGCTCCTGCAACGCCGCGCAGCGCGAGGACGTCCTGCGGCGCGCGCTGGAGCGGGCCCGCGTCTTCGTGGCGCTGTACTCCAAGGGATATCTCAGCGACGAGCAGGCACTGGCCGAGCGGACCGCGTTCACCGCCGTCGCGAAGGAATCGGCCGACCTGCGGATCCTGCCGGTGGTGTGGGAGCCGGCCCGCGACGGCGGCGCCGCCGAACTGACCCACGCCGCGTCGATGGCGCCCCCGGTCGCCGAGTACGCCGAGCACGGGCTCCTCGCGCTGAGCCGCCGCAAGCAGACCGAGGACGTCTACCGCCGGGTGCTCGCGTTCCTCGGCGAGTGGATCATCGCGGTGGCCGACGGGCGCCCGCCGCCGGGGGAGCTGATCCGGCCGGTGCCCCCGCCGCGGCCCCGCCCGGCCGGCGGCTTCCTGATCACGCGGTTCGCCGCGGCGGACTCCGAGCGGCTGGCCGCCGCGGCCGACCAGCTCGCCGGTCTCGTCGACCCCGACGTCCACGACGTCCATGTGACCGAATACGTGGACGGGCAGCAGTACGCCGACCGGCCGGGGCTGTTCCTGGTGGACGCGGACCTGACCGGCGCCGCCGCGGCGCACCTGCGGGCCGTCCTGCGGCTCCTGCCGGACTGGGTGGTGCGGGTGCGTGTCGGCATGCCCCCGCCGGAGGCCGCCGACGAGCTGTGGCGCCGGTTCCAGGTCTTCGGCGACACCGCGGGGCCGGCCAGGCCCCGGATCACCGAGCCGCCCGACCCGGCCGTCCTCGCCGCGCGTGAGCTGATCGTGCTGGCGGTGCAGCGGCACGAGACGGCACGACGGCAGCACCAGCGGGTGCGCCCGTTCGCACCACGCATCCGGATCCACGACGAGTGAGGATTGGCTGAGATGGCGGAGCGCCGCAACGGTCAGGTGGTCACCTTCTACTCGTTCAAGGGCGGCACCGGCCGCACGATGGCCGTGGCCAACGTCGCCTGGATCCTCGCCGCGCACGGCCAGCGGGTGCTCGTGGTCGACTGGGACCTGGAGTCGCCGGGCCTGCACCGGTTCTTCCGCCCGTTCATCACCGACAGCATGCTGGCCGGCACGGGCGGGGTCATCGACCTGATCCGCCGATACGAGGGGGCCGCGCGGAAGGCCTCGCTCGTGGATCCCGGCGCGCCGGGCCGGCTCGACCACGCCCGCTACGCGCGGGTCAGCCAGGAGGCGTTCAGCATCAAGTGGGAGTTCGGCAACGGCGGCGTGCTGGACTTCCTGTCCGCGGGGCGGCACAACCACCACTACAGCCGGTCGATCTCGGGGCTCAACTGGGACGACTTCTACGAGGAGCTCGACGGCGACACGTTCTTCACCGCGCTGCGGGAGGACATGAAGGCCAACTACGACTACACGCTCATCGACAGCCGGACCGGGCTCAGCGACGTCGCGGACATCTGCACCGTGCACCTGCCGGACACGCTGGTCACCTGCTTCACCCTGAGCGAGCAGGGCATCGATGGCGCGGCCGAGGTCGCGCAGGCGATCAGCCGCAAGACCATCCGCTCGGGCCCGCCGTCCACGCGCAGTTCCCGCCGCATCCGGGTGCTGCCGGTGCCGATGCGGATCGACCCGGCCGAGCTGAAGAAGGCGGAGACCGGCAAGCTCGTGGCGAAGCAGCGGTTCGCCGGGCTGCCGGAAGGTCTCAGCGAGACCGACCGCGACCAGTACTGGACGACGGTCGAGGTGCCGTACCGGGCCTTCTACGCCTACGAGGAGACCCTCGCGACGTTCGAGGACGAGCGCGGGCAGCCCGGCACGCTGCTGGCCGCCTTCGAGACGATGACGGGGTACATCACCAAGGGCGCGGTGACGCGGCTGCCACCGATGAACCAGGCGGACCGGGCGCGCGTCCGGGCCCAGTTCGTCAGGATGGCGGCGCTCGTCGACAGCGAGCTGACGCTGCGGTACGACCGCAACGGCGCCGTCTGGGCGGAATGGATCGGCTGGATCCTCCGCGAGTCGGGCATCCGCGTGCACGACGCCGCCGGGGCCGCCGGGGCCGCCGCTGACGTGGCCCGGCACCTGGTCATCAACGCCGGCGACAGCGACGCCGGCCGGCCGATCGCGGCCGGCCCACCCGACCGGCCGCCGCTCGTCGTGCACGTCGCGGGTAACCAGCCGCCCGTCGGATCGAGCGACGCCGTCAACACCACCCGGATCAGCGGCTTCGACCCGCTCGTGGCCGCCGACCGGATCCTGCGGCTCGTCGGCGTCGCACCGCCGGCGCCCGATCTCCTCGTCGGCGCGCCCCGGTTTCCGGCCCAGCCGCCGGAGGTGGTGCAGGCACCGGTGCGCAACCTGCGGTTCACGGGCCGGGAGGCCGAGCTGGACACGCTGCGCGAGCGGCTGAGCGAGGGCGGCGAGTCGACGGTCCTGGTCGGGCTGCACGGCCTTGGCGGGATCGGCAAGTCCCAGCTGGCGATCGAGTACGCGAACCGGTACCGCAACTCCTACGACGCCGTCTGGTGGATCGACGCGGACGCCACCACCGCCGAGGTCGACGAGCAGCTCCAGCAGTTCGGCCTGCGGATGGGCATCCCCCTGCCCGGCGGCACGACCGAGGCCGCGCAGGCGGTGAAGCAGGCACTGACGCGGGGCGAGCCCTACGCCCGGTGGCTGCTGCTGTTCGACAACGCCGAGGACCCGTCCAAGATCGAAGGGCTGCTGCCGTCCGGCCGCGGGCACGTCATCGTCATCGCCCAGACGACGGTCTGGGGCGAGCAGGCCAAGCTCATCCCCGTCGAGAAGTTCACGAGGCAGGAGAGCGTCGTGCATCTGCGCTCCCGCCTCCCGAGCCTCGACGACGCGGACGCCGCCCGCATCGCCGAGCTGCTGGGCGACCTGCCGATCGCCATCGCCGCCGCCGCCGCGTGGCTCGACGAGACCGGTTCGCCGGTCACGGAGTACCTGCAGGCGATCGAGAAGGGCAACCTCGGGCTGCTCGGCTCCGAGCGCGACCTCGATCGGGTCGCCGCGGCCTGGAAGCTGTCGCTGGACCAGCTGCAGGAGCAGGAGCCGGCCGCGTACCGGATGCTGGAACTGTGCTCGGTGATGGCACCGGAGATCTCCCTCGACCTGATCTACAGCAGCAAGATGGCGCTGAACCTGTTCGTCGAGGACCCGATGGTCACGGCCAACGAGATGCTCCTCATGCTGAGCCAACTGGTCGAGAAGATCACCCGGCTGGCGCTGGTCCGGGTGGACAACCAGGGCGAGTTCGGCGCGCCGGGCGCCGACCGGGTCCGCGGCGGCCACATCGAGATCCACCGGCTGCTGCAGTACGTGGTGCGGTCCCGGATGTCCGAGGAGACGATGTCGGGCACCAGGCACGAGGTGCACCTGCTGCTGATCGCCGCCGTCCAGGTCTCGATGGAGGTCGACGACCCGGCGGACTGGCCGCGCTACCGGATGCTGTGGCCGCACATCGAGGTCTCCGGCGCGGAGGGCTGCGTCAGCGCGCAGGTCCGCCAGCTGCTGATCGACCGGGTCCGGTACTTCTTCCTGACCGGCAGCCCGGCCCGCGGCCTGGAGATCGCCGAGCGGACCGAACGCGTGTGGACCGGCATGCTCGACGGATACACCGAGGCCGAGGCCGCCGGCCAGGCGGCCCGGGCGCTCCGGCTGCAACTGCTGCTGCTGCGGTTCAACAAGGCGAACATCCTGCGCGACAAGGGCGCGTTCAAGGAGGCGCTGGAGCTGGACCAGCAGGTGCTGGACGACCAGCGGGCGTTGCTCGGCCCGGACCATCCCAACACCCTGATGACCGCCGGCAGCTTCGCCGCCGACCTGCGCAGCCTCGGCCGCTACGCCGACGCCCTCGAACAGGACCAGAAGACCTACGAGGCGTGGCGCCGCGCCAAGTTCAACGACGAGAACGCGCTGACCCTGCGCGCGCGCAGCAACCTCGCAGTCTCGTACCGGCTGATGGGCAACCTGCGCGAGGCGCTGAACCTGGACCGGCAGGTGTACGCGACCCGCAAGGAACGGCTGCCGAAGAACCACCCCAGCACCCTGCTGTCCGGCACCTCGCTCGGGCGGGACCTGCGGGAGGCCGGCGACTTCGAGGAATCCATCAACCTGCTCACCGAGATCCGCGACGCCTACGCCGTGGTCCTGGGTGCCGACTCTCGGTTCGTGGTCAACGCCCGCGCCAACCTGGCCGTCTCGCTGCGCGCGTCGGGCCGCCCGGACGAGGCCGGCCGCCTGCTGGACCAGGCGTGGGAGCACCTGAAGGCCGAACTCGGCCCGGACCATCCGGAGACCCTCGCCTGCCGGCTGAGCCGTTCGGTGAACCGGTTCGAGCTGGAGGAGGAGGACGCGGAGGCCGAGATCAGGGCGGTCCGCGAGGCGTACGAGAAGCGGCTCGGCGCCCGCCACCCGCACACGCTGGTCTGTGTCACCAACCTGGCCGCGGCGACCCGCGCCCAGGGCCACCTGGGCACGGCCCGTGAGCTGGCCCGGGAGGCGATGGAGGGGATGCGGGAGGTGCTGGGCCCGAAGCACCCCTATGCGCTCGCCGCGCAGATGAACCTGGCCGTCGTCGAGGCCGACGACAACAACTTCGAGGTGGCCCGGACCCTGATGGCGGACGCGGCCCTGGACCTCGTCGAGGTGCTCGGCCCCGAGCACCCGCACACCCTGCGGTGCGAGGCGAACCGGGCCATCATCGACCTGCGCGTGCACGGTCACGCCTATCAGGAGCGGGTGAACATCGCGATCGACAAGTTCGCCGACCGGGTCGGCCAGGGGCATCCGGCGGTGCAGGCGCTGCGCCGCGGCCGCCTCCTGCGCCGCATCATCGACCCGCACCCGTTCTAGGACCCGCCGTCCCGGGGGCTCAGGTCCAGCCGGCGAGCCAGTCCAGCATGGCCGGCAGGCTCGCCACCGAACCGAAGTGGGCGGCGCCCGGCTCGACCAGCACCTCCGCGTTGCGGATCTGCCGGGCCAGCCAGCGGGTGTGACTGGCCGGCGCGAAGTTGTCCTGCTCGCCGTGCCACAACCGGACCGGCCCGTCGATGTCGGACAGGCGGAACCCCCAGTCGCGGCTCAGCGCGAGCACATCGTCGATCCACCCGTCGGGGCCGCTGCGCAGCGCCTCCCGGTAGGCCTGGTGCAGCAGCCGCCGGATGCCCAGGTCCTGCACCACCTGCCGGTCCGGCCAGGTCATCTCGGCCTCGAGGCGCTGCAGGAGGCTGTCGGGGTCGCGCCTGGTCTGCTCCGCCTGCAGGCGCAGGCTCTCCACCAGCCGCAGCGGGTCCACGGCCGCCGCCGCGAAGTCACGGGCGTTGCCGCCGTTCATGCCGCGGAAGTACTCCAGGCCGGCGGCGTCGGGCTGGGCGAAGCACACCAGCACCGCGGTGCGGACCACCCGCTCGGGTCGCAATGCGGCGCAGGCGAGGGCGTGCGGGCCGCCGCCGGAGCGCCCGACGACCGAGAACCGGTCGAGGCCGAGATCGTCGGCGATCATCGCGACGTCGTTTGCCGCGTCGGCGACGTTGCGGCCGGGGCGCGGGGTCGAGCCGCCGTAGCCGGGCCGGTCGTAGCTGATGAGCCGGATGCCGAGCCGGTGGAGCACACCTGGCCTCGGCTTCGGCCCGCTGCGGCTGCCCGGCGTGCCGTGCAACAGGAACACCGGCACACCGTCGGGCCGGCCCGAGATGGCCACCGTCAATCGCTCGCCGCGTGTCGTGATGGCGAACCGTTCACCATGCCCTGCCAGGGTGTGCTCCGTTCAGCAACGAGGCGGTCAGACCACGCCGATGTCCTGGTGTGAAAGCGTTCTCAGCGTATCTCCCGGCGTCACTGTTGGCGACGGCCGAAACCCGACTTTCGCGTATGCCGGACCCTTCCCGTCGAATCCCTTCACCCGCCGGTGTGCGGGCGGCATCGGCGCTACGGTGACGCGATGGCGCGACTCGTCCACCTGAACGGCCCGCCGGGCATCGGCAAGTCGACGCTGTCGGCGCTGCACGCCGAGCGGAACCCGGGCACGCTGAACCTCGACGTCGACACGCTGCACCACCTGATCGGCGGGTGGCAGGACGAACGGACCGACACGTGGCCGGTCGTGTGGCCCCTGATCCGGGCGATGGCGGCGACCCACCTGGACGGCGGCCGGGATGTGGTCCTGCCGCAGTACTTCGCCGACGTCGAGGAGATCGCCGGGTTCGAGCGGCTCACGCGGGAGCACGGCGCGGGCTTCCACGAGATCGTCCTGCTCGACGGCCGGGCGGCGGCGATCGAGCGGTTCGACCGCCGGGCCCGCGACAGCGACGACCCGTGGATCCGGCACCACCACCGGCTCGTCGAGCTCGGCGGCGGGCCGGTCGTGCTCGCCGCCATGCACGACAAGCTGCTGGAGGTCGTCCGCCTGCGCCCGGCGACGGTGGTGGTGCCGAGCGTGGCGGGGGCGGTGCGGGAGACCTACGAGCTGCTGGCGGCGGCCCTGGCCCGGTCGCCGTAGCCGTCGCGTCACCGTAGCCGTCAGACCGGCCGGAAGGTCCGCCGGTAGGCGTCGAGCTTCTCGAACGGGGTCGTGTCCAGCCAGTCGGTGCCGCTGCGGTTGACCGCGCACCCGGCGACCTCGAGCCGCTGGGCGATCTTGAGCAGGCTCTTCGGCGTGCCGTCGAACCGGACCACGTTCAGCCCGGCGAGGTCCGACGCGGGGCGCAGGTCACCGATTTCGATGATCACCGTGCGGTCCGGTTGCAGCGCGAGTGCCATGCCCATCTCGATCAGGACGTTGGGGCGCACCTGGCCGGTGAGCTCGGTCTCGTGCCGGGGCTCGCGGTCGCCGCGCAGGTCCGGGTGCAGCAGGGCGCCGTCGTCGGGCGTGCACAGCACGACCGCCGCCTGGTTCGCCGCGAAGGCCTCGGCCAGCACCTGACCCAGGTAGGGGACGCTGCGCCCGGTGCGCCGCACGATCTCCTCCCAGTCCAGCGGGTGCAGGTCGAGCGCCTGCAGGAACCGCCACAGGGCGACGCGGGCGGGCTCGTCGCGGCCGTGGACGACGAACACCTCGCGGGGGTCTGCGGTGCCGGGCATGCCGTCGATGGTATCCAGGACCGTCAGCCGGAACGGGTCATGGATTCGGCGGAGGGCGGGTCCGCCGGGCGCTCGTTACAGTGCCCACATGGACCTTGTCGACGGGTGGGACGACGAGCGGGTCCAGGACGCCGTCGACGCCCTGCAGGACATGGTGCTCTGGGAGATGTCCCCGCAGCGATGGGAGCACGTGCACGACCTCATGGGGCTGATCGGCGCGGCGTTCGCCGCCCGTGACGTCGGCGCGTTCCGCGCGGCGGTCTTCGATCTGGAGGCCAGCGGCGGCGTGATCCGGCTCGGGCGGATCGGCAGCAAGGTCGGGACCAAGATCCCGCCGCCGGTCTTCGAACGGCGCAATACGCTGGTGCACGCGTTGACCTCCGAGGACCGAGACCCGCCGGAGGACGGTCGTGACAGCAGCCGGCCTCGTTGAACCCGAGTTCGTCGTCCACCTGTTCGCCCCTACCGACGGGCCGGACGCCGGCGCGGCGCTGGCGGGCGTGCGCGCGCTGTGGGAGAACTGCCGCGACCAGCTCGGCATGACCCAGCCGATCGTGGAGGTCCGGCTGCCCGCCGACCTGCCCGCCGACCTGGCGGACGGGCCCGACGGCGCGCTCGCCGGCCTGCAGGACCCGGCGGTGCAGTTCCAGGCGATCGCCCGGCGCGAGCACGACGTCCTGAACGTGTCCTTCGCCATCGCGGCGCCCGGCGCCGTGCCGCGTTCCCGGACCCGGCTCGGCTCGGCGTTGCCGCCCGGCTGGCACGAGTTCCACCGCTGGTGGCGCACGCTCGGCGCGGGCACGGCGCTGCTCGGCGGCGCCGTCGTGCTGCTCGCCAAGAGCGGGGACCCGGCGGGGGCCGACCTGCGCACCGCGGTGCCCGCCCAGGACGACGACGGGGACGGCTGGTGGGAGACGGGTTTCGCGCTGCACGGCTTCGCCGCCTGGGAGACGACGCCCGCGGGCACGCACGGCACCCGGCGGCTGGTGCTGCTGGCCGGGCTGGACGAGGACGCCGAGCTCAGCCGGTTCGCCTGGAGCGACGGCGGCACCGCCCTGCCGCCGCTGGGCCGCTACCTCATGCACGCGGCGAAGCTGCGCTACCAGGCCCGGGTGCTCGGCGACGGCGGTCAGCTGACCCGGCTCCGGCGGCGGGTCAACGGCCGCCTCGACGAACTGACCGGCCTGCTGCGCGCACCCGGCGGGGCCGGGCGGGCCGTGGCCGCCGACCTCGCCGGTGACCGGGCCGACCTGGCCGCGACGTTGCAGTCCCTGCGGGTGATGCGGCGCACCGTGGACATCGCGCGGGGCAACATGGCCGGGACCCTCGACGGGCCGCTGCCGGCCGACGCCCCGCTCGGCGACTGGCTGGCCCAGCAGCTCGTGGACGACACCGATCTGCTCGAGGCGACCTGGGAGCGCGCGGAGCGGGTCGCGGCCATGCTCGACCCGCCGGACGCGCCGCCATCGCCGCTATCTCCGCCCTCGCCGGGGGCGGCGGAGGCAGCGGGGGCGGCGGGGGCGGCGCGGGGTCCGTCGCCGACGGAGGTCGAATACCGCGTCGGTTTCGACGTCGACGTCGTCAACTACAGCGGCCGCTCGACGCCGCGCCAGGTCGAGGTGCAGCACCGGGTCGCCGGCATGGTCGAACGGATCCTCGCCCGCATCGGCGTGCCCGTGCACGAGACCGACCGGCAGCCGGCCGGCGACGGCATGATGGTCGTGCTGCCCGCGCGCGTGCCGGCCGACGTGGCGCTCCCGGCACTCCTGCACGGCTGGCGGGCGCAGGTGGTGGCGGACAACGCCGAGCACCCGCACGACCGGATCCGGCTGCGGCTGTCCGTCGGCTCCGGCCCGTTCACCCGGTCCGCGATCGGGTTCAGCGGCCAGGCGATCATCGAGGTCGGCCGGCTCCTCGACTGCCAGCCGTTGCGGCAGGCGGTGCTCGACCACCCGGACGCGGACCTGGTCGCGATCGTCGCCGACCGCATCTACCGGGACGTGGTCGTCGAGGGGTACCCGGGACTGCAGCCCGAGGCGTTCGAGCCGGCCGAGATCACGATCAAGACGTACCGCGGCCAGGCCTGGTTGTGGACCGGCGGGACGCCGTCACCAAAGCCCCGGCCGTCCCCGCATCCGGTGGCCGTGAGCCGCGACGTGTTCGTCATCCACGGCCCGGGACCGCAGCCGCGCAAGGACATGTTCGAGCTCCTGCGCGCGCTCGACCTGCGCCCGCTCGGCTGGGAGGACATGGTGACCCGGACGGGCCGGCCGGCGCCCCGGCACGAGGAGATCCTCGCGACGGCCTTCGCGGCCGGGCCGGGCGTGCTCGTCGTCCTGGCCCCCGGCGACGAACCGGACGTGCTGATCCGGGCCGGCCGTGCGCTGGCGCTCAACCCGGACCACACGATCGCCGTCCAGATCGGCGCGGTCGTCGCCACCGAACTGGACCGGCGGCAGCCCGTCCGGCTCACCCACGACACGGCCGACGCCAGCGTCATCTTCCAGCACGAGGTCGCCCAGCGGCTCCGGGCCGTCGGCTATCCGGTCGACACCGGCGGCGCCGACTGGTCCGACGCCGAGCGGTTCCGCGGGCTCCTGCGGCCCCCATCCGGCGGCGAGCGGTAGCTCGACCGGCGCGGTGCCGGGCTGCCCGCGGGTCGAGGAGCGTCGGGCTCCGGCTCGCCGCCGCCTACCCGCATCGGTGGTCTTCCGCCCTGTCCGGCCCATTGTCACGGCCGCACGGGACAGGCGACCATCAACGCCATGCGATGGGCCGTCACACGCCGCGGGCTGCGCGCCTGGGCCACCCACGGGTTCGCCGCATTCGGCGCGCTGGCCCTGCTCCTGCAGTCCTACCAGGCGATCTGGAACCGGTCGCTGTTCCCTTCGCACAGCCTCGCCGTCGCGGCCGCGACAGCGGCCGGGTCGCTGCTGTACGGCCTGGTCCGCGCCCGCCCCGGCCGCGCGGTGACCCGGGACCTGCGGTATCCGCGGTGCCGGGTGGAGATCGTGCCCGGCGATCTGTTCGACGAGCAGGACGCGCACCTGGTCGTCGGGTTCACCGACGTCTTCGACACCGACGTCACCGACGACCGGATCATCAACGCGCGCAGCGTGCAGGGCCAGTTCCTGCACCGCGTCCACGGCGGCGACGTCGCGGCGCTGGACACGCAGCTCAGCGCGGCGCTCGACGGCGTGCCGGGCGCGGTCACCGTGCGCCGGGAGGACAAGCCGCTCGGGAAGCTGTCCCGCTACCCGATCGGCACGGTGGCGGTGCTCGGCAACCCGCGCCGGTCCTACTTCTGCGTCGCGTACAGCACCATGACCCCGGCCCTGGTCGCCCAGTCCTCGGGCGACGAGCTGTGGCTCAGCCTGAGCCGTGTCTGGGCCGCGGCCCACCGGCACGGGCAGCAGGGCCGGCTGGCCATGCCGGTCATCGGCGCGGGACTCGCGCGGTTCGACGCACTGGACCGGCAGGGACTGATCCAGCTGATCCTGCTGTCCTTCGTGGCGGCGTCGCGGCAGCGGCTGATCACCACCCGGCTCAGCATCGTCGTGCCGCCGCAGGAGTTCGACGACCTCGACCGCCTGGAGCTGCAGGCGTACCTCGACTCGCTGTGAATCCGGCGCGCCGGAGGCCGTCCCGCGGTGCCCGGGGCGGACTCGGCACGTCCGGCCGATGCAGTCCGGCTAGGCAGTTGCGACGCTCGATGCAG
Organism: Dactylosporangium cerinum; assembly: GCF_042653625.1. NCBI lineage: Bacteria > Bacillati > Actinomycetota > Actinomycetes > Micromonosporales > Micromonosporaceae > Dactylosporangium > Dactylosporangium cerinum. The sequence continues at coordinate 249,156 of NZ_JBHSIU010000130.1, forward strand.
GTCAAGCCGCGGAGGGCCGCGTCGCCGCCGGTCAGCTGCGGCTTGTCCGCCGGGACGGCATCTCGGGCGCGGCCGGCGCTCAGAGCGTTCCACCAGTAAGGGGGGCGGTGGCGGCGCAGCAATGCGCCGCCACCCGTACCCCCTCCATCATGGCGTGAACGCGTGATTCCGCCCGCCGCCCTACCGTGCCGTCACGGCGTCGCGGATGAGGTCGGTGAGGTGGCTGGCGACCCGGGACGCGACCACGTTGCCCTCGTGCACCACCATCAGGTCCTCCACGACGCACGCGGGCGGGGTGTGGTCGAGCGTCGCGGCCAGCTTGGGGTTGCGTGCCACCCAGGTCAGCAGCTCCCGCACGATCGCGTCCTCGGCGGCCTGGGCCGAGACGGGCGCGGTCTCGGCGAACCTGCGCAGCACCCGCTCCCGGTGCTGCCAGAACGACCACACCTTCGCCTCGTCGAGCAGCTGGGACACGGCGTCCCTGCGCTGGTAGCGCAGCGCGAGCTGGATGGAGTGGTTGCGGCCGTCCTTGATGAGCGCGCCGATCATGCGGTGCCGCGCGTGTGCGCCGGTCACCTCGTAGAAGGTGCTGCGGCAGCCGCGGGGCTCGGCGGCGTCGACGATGCTGCGCCAGCTCAGGGGTTCACCGGGACGGTGCTCCACGAGCCGGGCCACCGAGCGGAAGTAGACGCTCTTGGTGTGCCAGTGGTTGCGCTTGATCGAGGGGTTGTCGGCAAGGCCGTGAAACCAGCGGCCGACGACAGTGTTGCCCAGTTCTGCGGTGAATGCTCGTGACATCGCTCGACTCCTGCCCTTCGTCAAGGCGAGCGTTCCCGCCAGGGGCCGTGCGGGGCATCACGTGTTCACGTGGTCTTGTGACCGCTGACCAGATCCAGCACGTCGTGCCACCGCTCGGGCGCGACGTCGTCACGCCAGGCGATGCACTGGTCGGGGCGCAGCAGGACCAGCCGGCGGTCCCAGCAGGCGCGGACGGACGCGTCGGTGAGCGGCAGGTGCAGCATCGGGATGCCGCGGCTGCGGGCGGCCGTCACGAGGTCCCGGCCGGCGGCGTCATCGGTGAGGTCGACCAGGGTGAACTGCCTGCCGAAGCAGTCGAAGAGCTGGCTGCCGTCGGTGAGCCGCACCGCCGGCGCCCGCCCGCCCGGCCAGGTGCTCGGGATGATCTTCGGACCGTGCAGGTTCGACGGGCTGCTCCGCTCGTGCCAGATGACCGACGAGGACGTGTAGCGCCCGCCGAACCGGAAGCCGGGGCCGTCCAGGAGCTGCGTCTCCTGCTGCAGGATCCCGGCGAGGAACTCCCGCGGCGCGCCGGCGTCCACGAGCCGGCTGAACCGGCGCAGCGTCTCCAGCTGCCTGGCCAGCAGTTCGCGGTCCATGAGGGCGCGCGGCCGGCGCTCCAGCTCGTAGCTGTCCAGCAGCCGGCTGCCGGCCCAGCCGTTCAGGGTGGCGGCGAGTTTCCAGCCCAGGTCGACCGCGTCGCCGATGCCGGTGGCGACGGTGTTGCCGATCGGATGGAACCGGTGGGCGGCCTCGCCGAGCAGGAACACGGCGCCGCGGCGGTAGGTCTCGGCCACCGCGAGGGAGTCGTCCCACTGGGTCACCCCGAGCACCTCGGAGGTGCCCAGGCACCCGCCGATCCTGCGGTGCAGCAGCGCGGCCGGGTCGGCGGTCACCGGTTCGTCGGGTGCCATCCGGAAATGCCCGACCCAGGTGTCGCGCTCCTCCCGCGACACCAGCATGACACCGCCGACGATGACGGTCGACAGGCCGGGACCGTGCGACCAGAGACTCAGGTCCCGGTTGCGGAAGGACACCGAGCAGTACTGCGTGGGCGGCTGCAGCTCGTCCATGGAGACCTCGATGCAGCGCCGCACGGTGCTCTGCGCGCCGTCGCACCCCGCGATGTAGTCGGCCTTGATGACGCCGCCCGTGCCGGTGCGCGCGTCCATGACGGTGGCCGACCCGCCCTCGCTGTCGAGGCGCAGGTCCGTGAAGGTCCAGCCCTCGCGGAGGTCGACGAGCTTCTCGTCGTGCAGGGCGTCGCGCAGGTGGCGGGCCAGGTGGGTCTCGGAGATCTGCTGGTGCTGCTCGACCGGTGCGCTGCCGTCGTTGACGGTCGCGTAGCGGCCGCGGAGCTGGTTGATGGACGGGTACTGCGCCACGAGCACCGGCGGCTGGTCGAGTCCCTGGCTCCACACGACGTTGGTGGCCGAGTCGGGGTCGACCCCGTTCCTGCGGATCTTCGTGGCGAGGCCGAGCCGGCGTAACAGCTCCATGCTGCGGCCGTCGAGCAACCCTACGTCGGGGCGGCGGGGCAGGCCGGTGCCGCGTTCCACGACGATGCTCGCCACGCCGTGATGCGCCAGTTCGAGCGCGAGGACAGCGCCGACCGTGCCCGCGCCCACCACCAGCACCGGTGTCCGCAGCGTTGAGGTGGTCATCCGGTTCCCCCTGTCGTCAGCACCGTGACGCGTGCATCGCTATCGGCAATGCTGCGACGGGGGAGCGGGTTTCGGCATCACGTAGTCACGCGGTACCGGCCGCCGGCACCGCGGGCTCAGGGCGTCGTCTGATGCTCGGCGACCAGGCGGGCGAGATCGACCCGGCTCGCGATGCCGAGCTTGCTGAAGATCTTGCGCAGATGACTGTCGACGGTGTGGATCGACACGAACAGGGCGTCCGCGACCTCCCGGTTGCGTTTGCCCTTCGCCACGAGCAGGGCGACCTTGCGCTCGGCCTCGGTCAGCTGCCGCAGGCAGGCCGGGCCGGTGTCCACCACCGCGGACGGGGCCGGGCGCTGACCGAGGAGCGCCTCGAGCCGGGGCACGGCCCGGCGCGCGCCGGCCGCCGTGACGATCCCGAGGGCCTCGCCGGCGTGCGCCCGGCCGGCCGTGACGTCGCCGGCGGCGACCGCGACGTTCGCGGCGTCCTCCAGCGCCGCCGCCAGCCCCAGGACGCGGGGCGTGCGGCGGAACACGTCGACGGCCTGCCGCAGGCGCCCCAGGTCCGCGCGGAACAGACCGTCGGCGTGCGCCGCGGCAGCGGCGAGCGAGGCGACCGCCGGGTTGCGTTCGGCGAGCCACCGCGCGCTGGCCACGACGACCGCGGCGCGGGCCCGGTCCTGCGCCCGCAGCGCGATGCGGACGAGTTCGGCCGCGGCGGCCGGGTCCTGCGTGATGAGCGCCGGCCGTGCGGGCAGCGCGTCGTGGATGCCGGCCAGGGCGTCCATCGCGGCCTCGGGGCCCACGGTCACGTCCAGCAGCACCGCCTCGGCCCACGCGACGTCCTCGGGCGCGGCGGTGATCCCGGTCGCGGTGAGGCGGCGCATGTGCGTGCGGTAGTCCGTCGCCTGGGCCGGATCGCCCCGCACGACACTGAGCCTGATCAGCGCCCCCAGCAGCGGGACGGCCAGCTGGAAGGTGGTCAGCCGCTCGGCGGCCGCGACGCCCGCGTCGGCCTCGGTGATCGCGTCGTCGATCTGCCCGCGCGCGGCGAGCAGCGCGGTCTGGTAGTAGTGCCACAGCGGCTCGGACCAGGCCGTCCCGAGCCGTTCGGATTCCTCCCGGCCGCGCAGGTAGGTCCGCTCGGCGTCGTCGAACCGGTCGACCGCGGCCAGGGCGTTGCCCAGCCAGATCCGCGGGTGCCGGTGGAGCGCGGAGCCGCCGACCCGGTCGGCCGTGCGGGTCGCCTGGTGCGCGAACGCGAGGGACTCCTCGAGGCGCCCCTCGGCCTGCGCCACGAGGCTGCGGGCGGTGAGCCCGAAGACCGTCGCGCCGGACGCGCCGGAGATCTCGCCGGCGGTTGCCGCGCTGGCCCCCGACCGGTCCGCCTCGCGGAGTTCGCCGACGTAGAAGAGGGCGTGCGCGCGGATCGCGAACAGTTTCGCGGTGAGCCCCTGGTCGATGCCGGCGATCTCCAGTGCCTGGTCGGCGTAGTCGACCGCGGTCGCGTTCTGCCCGGCGTGCTTGAACGCCTCGGCCAGCCCGAGCAGCAGCGTGCCCTCCGTGGCTGGGTCGAGGCCGGCGCGCATCGCGGTCAGGCCCAGGTGGTGCGCCTGCTCGAGCCGCCCCGCCGAGGCGAGCAGCCGGACGGCGTCGGCGATCAGCGGCCCGCGCTCCGGGTCCTCCACGCCGATCAGGTCCAGAGCGTGGACGATCAGGTCCGCCGCGGTCCCCGGCGCCAGGGCGGACACGTCCCTCGCCGCCGCGTGCAGGATCGTCACCGCCTCGCGGGCACCCTCACCGCCGCTCTTGAGCAGGTGCTCGGCCACCTCGACCGGCGGGCGCCGCTCCGCCCGGCTGATCATGGCCGCCTCCCGGTGCAGGAGCGCGCGGACCGACTCGTTGAGCGTCCCGTAGACCGCCAGCCTGACCAGGTCGTGGGCGAAGCAGAGCGCGTCGTCGTCGTGGGTGAGCAGCCGGGCCGCCGTGGCCTCCTCCACCAGGGGCACCAGTTGGGCCGGGGGCCGGTCGAGCAGCCCGGCGACGGCGCTGATCCGGAACGGCCGGCCGAACACCGACCCGGTGCGCACCAGCCGCTGGGCGTCGTCGGACAGCCCGTTGAGGATCTGCTCGACGATGGTGATGAAGCTCGACGGCAGCTCGTCGCCGGTCACGGTGGCGACGCCCTGGCTGAACACCATCTGGCCGTTCATGCGCAGCGCGGTCATGAGCTGCTCCACCTGCAGCGGCACCCCGCCGCACCCGCCGGCCAGGGCGAGCACCGTGTTGTCGACCCTGGCGGCGACCGCCTGCTCGCAGAGCCGGGCCACGGCGGGCTCGTCGATCGCCCGGAGGGACAGCCGCTCGGCCCCGTTGCGCAGCAGCCACGACAGCACCTGCCGCCCCGGGGTGCTGGCCGGGTCCGGCCGGTGCGCGAAGACCCACCGGACCGCGCTGGACGCGAGGGCCGGGACCAGTTCCCGGACGGCGAGCGCGCTGAGCTCATCCATCCATTGGGCGTCGTCAATGACAATGACCATGGGCCGGTGCGCGGCGAGGTCCTCCAGGGCCTCGCGGAGCCGGTCCAGCGTGCGGTACTGACTTTCCTGTGTCTCAGCGAGCCAGGTAAATGCGTCGGTGGCCGGCCGGCAGTTTCGCAGTGCCGAGGCGAGCGTGACCAGCGGCGCGGCCCGGTCGAGACTGAACGCGGTCCGCGAGGCGACCTCCAGCCCCTGGCCGAGCGCGAGCGCCGTCACCACCTCGACCAGATGCGTCTTGCCGATCCCCGCCGAGCCGTCGATCACCAGGACACCACCGGTGCCGGCCGCGGTGTCGGTGACCATCCGGTGCAGCACGGCCAGCTCCCGGTCGCGTCCGAACGTCGCCTTGATCACTGGGCGGTTCCTGTTGCCAGCTCCGCCGGGCTTCGCCCGTCGGTTTCGTGGGGGGCTGCGCCTCCCCACACCCCCCATGCTCCGCTGCGCTGCGCACTCAAGCCTGTTGCCAGCTCCGCCGGGCTTCGCCCGTCGGTTCCGTGGGGGGCTGCGCCTCCCCACACCCCCCATGCTCCGCTGCGCTGCGCACTCAAGCTTGTTTCGGCGGCTGGCCGCGTCGTTGTCGCTCCGCGCCGGAAAGCGGTTTGCAGCGCACTCACCTCGATCTTATGCGGTCGGCTCAGCGACGATTGTTGTGGACGGGGACGGCCGGGGTGAACAGCCTTTCGGCCTACCACGGTCGCGACATCGGTCGGTGCGTGATCCCGGACCGTTCACGGCTGCCGGCCGGTCACCCGGCGGTCACCGGCTGATGGTGGCCGCGCGTCGTTCGACTCGGACAGCACCGCCACCAACATGCGGCCGAGGATGTCCAACCCGTTCTCGGTCAGCACCGACTCGACATGGAACTGCACCGATCGCATGCCGTGTCCTTCCAGCGCGTGGACCGCGCCCGTGCGCGGGTCGCGGGACACCCGCACGGGCCGCGAGGTGACCGGGCAGTGTAGCCGGTCCGACGCGCTCGTGGCGGTGAACGTGTTGTAGAAACCTACCCGCTCGGCCCGCCCGAACACCGGCACCTCGCGCTGGACACCCTGCGCCGGCACCGGCAGCCGGCGGATCGGCAGGCCGAGCGCGTCGCACACCACCTGGTGACCCAGGCAGACGGCGAGGAACGGCACGGCACCGGCCAGCAGGTCGCCGGCCGTGTCCCGCAGCGCGGCGATCCTCGGGTCGGTGCGGTCCCGGGGATCGCCCGGACCCGGTCCGAGCAGCACGACGTCCGGCGGCGGGCCGCCAGTCCAGGCGAGCCCCGCCGCCGGGACCGGCCGCAGCTCGACGGCGACGCCGAGGGTCCGGGCCATCGTGGCGAGCATCGCGGTGAAGTCGTCCTCGGCGTCGAGGATCAGCAGGCGCCGCCCCCGCAGCCCGTCGTGCCGCGGCCGCGCCGGCGGGTCCGGCGACCCGCGCCAGAAGCGCGACAGCCCCTCGTTGCGGGCGCTGAGCAGCCGGGCCGTCCGGCCGCTGCGCAGCGACCAGCGGAACGCCGGGGAGCGCACGGCGGGCCCACGGGCGTCGACCTCATGGCCGAACGCCCGCAGCAGCGACGCCGCCTTCGTCCACGTCTCCGCCGCCTCGGCCGCCGGGTCCGAGTGCCTGACCAGCGTCGCGCCGACCCGGACCGACAGCCGGCGGTCGGCGCGGACGTCCGCGGTGCGGATCAGCAGGGCGGCGTCCAGCGTGCGCCGGCCGGCCCGCTGCCCGAACAGCGCGACCGCCCCGCCGTAGTAGCCGCGGCCGGTGCGTTCGTGCTCGGCGACGACGCGGGCCGCGGCGGTCACCGGGCTGCCGGTCACGGTCGGCGCCGGCATGGTCCGGGCCAGCAGCTGCCGGGGATCGAGCCGGGTGGCGCCCTCGATCAGATACTCGGTGTGCGTGAGGCGGGACATCGGCCGCAGCCGCGGCCCGCGCAGCCGGGCGCCGCCCTCGCAGATGTCCGCCATCATCTTGAGCTCCTCGTCGACGACCATGAACAGCTCGTCGGTCTCCTTGCCGTCGGCGAGGAACCGGCGCAGGCCGCGGGGCGTCGGGCCGCCGGCCGGGTGCCGGTACGTGCCGCTGATGGGGTTCATGATCGCGACGCCGCCGGCGAGGCCGACCTGGCACTCCGGTGACGCGCCGAGCAGGGTCCGGCCCTCCCAGTGCACCAGGAACGTCCAGTAGGTGCCCTGCTCCGACCGCAGCAGCCGGCGGAACGCGGCGAGCGCCTGCCGGTCGGCGGGGCCGCCGAGCCGGCTGTGGAAGGTCCGGCTGAGCACGAAGTTGGAGCCGGTGCCACACCCGATCTCCCGGGCGAGCACCGCGCGCACCGCCGCCTCGTACGCGTCGTCGTCCAGGTCGAACCCGCCGGGTCCGAGCCGCGCGGGGTCCCGTGGCAGCAGCCGCACGGCCCGGTCGAGCCGCACCGTGGCGTGCCGCCGCACCTGGATCGCGACCAGCGGCGCGCCGTCGTCGACGCAGGTCAGCCCGCGCGCGCCGATCTGCCGGTACGGCACGACCGCGAGCACGTCGGGCCGGGCGGCGGCGGCCAGCGGCGGCAGCGGCACCTCGGCCAGGGACCCGGCGGTCACCGGCTCGCCCACGAGGACCTCGAGCGTGCCGGGGCCGATGCCGGGCCGGTGGATCAGGGCGTACGCCGCTGCCTGCGCCCCGATCACCGCGGTGAGCAGTGCGTCGCCTGGACTCGTCATGGCGCCGATGGTGTCGGCGCCGGATCGGTCCCGGCCACTACCCGCACGGGTAGGCGCCCACCGGCAGGCGGCGTGACCTGCGGCGATGCCGGCACTACCCATGTTGTCGGGCTGACCGGGCCCGGCGGCGCACCTAGCGTCTGTTTCATAAGGGGGGTCGGTGCGAGGCGAGGTCGAGGCGGCGGCTGGGGCCGCGCCGGGCGCGTTCGGATACCGGGGTTGTATCCGGGCGTGACCGGCGTGGTTCCAGCGCCTGGGCTGGGCCGGTCCGGCGCAGCGCGCCGGGCCAGCCTGGGCGAGGCGTCTGGGCCCGCCGCAGCCCGGCCATCCCTTATGAAACAGACGCTGGCGTCGGAACGGTTCAGCCGGAACTTCAGAGGGGGGCACGCTGTGCACGGGATGCGAATGCGGGGTGGGCGGCCATGGCGGTGAACGACGGGCTGGCCCGCCGGATGCGGCTGCAACGGCTGCATCGTCACGACGACGGCCGGCTGCTGGTGGTGCCGTTGGACCACCCGGTCAGCACCGGACCGATCGTCCGCGACGGGCGGCTCGACCGGCTGGTCGGGCAGATCCACTCCGGCGGCGCGGACGCGGTCGTGTTGCACAAGGGCGCGTTGCGCACCGTGCAGCCCCGCTGGTTCCGGGACCTGTCGCTGATCGTGCACCTCAGCGCCGGCACGGCGCTGGCGCCCGACCCCGACGCCAGGCACCTCGTGTGCACGGTCGAGGAGGCGCTGCGCCTCGGCGCGCACGGCGTCAGCGTCCACGTCAACGCCGGGTCGCGCGACGAGGGGCGGCAGCTCGCGGATCTGGCCGCCGTAGCGGAGGCCTGCGACCGGTGGGGCATGCCGTTGCTGGCCATGGTCTACGCACGTGGACCCGGTGTCGACGGCCGGGCGCCCGCGGTCGTGGCGCACGTCGCCGCCCTCGCCGCGGAGCTGGGCGCCGACCTGGTCAAGACCGTGCTGCCCGAGGCGCCCCAGGCGATCGCGGCGGTCACCGCCGCCTGCCCGATCCCGGTGCTGGCCGCCGGGGGTGCCCTGACCGACGGGCCGGACGAGACCCTGCAGCGGCTCGACGACGCCATGCAGTGCGGCGCGCGCGGGGTGGCGGCCGGGCGGCTGGTCTTCACCGCCGCCGATCCCGCGGCCATGGTGCGCCGCCTCACCCGCCTGGTCCACGACCGGGCGCAGGCGCCCCTGCAGCGAGCCGGAGACCCGCGATGAAACAGTGCTGGATCGACGTCCGCGCCGCCGGCGCCCTGCGTGCCGCGCTGTGTGAGGAATCCGTCCACCTCGGTCTCCACGCCGTGGTCGCATCGGACCCGGCGCACCTCGCCCCCCTGCCCCCGACGATCCGCCGTGTGCTGCTGTGCACCGACGGGCCGCTGCCCGACGACATCGGCGCGGCGGATCTCGTGGTCGTGGACCACCGCCTCCGGGCCGGTGCCGGGGCGCTGCGCGAACGGTTCCCCGACTGCCGGTTCGGCACCTACGTCGAGGTCAGCGACCCGGCGACGCTGCAGGAGGCCTGCGACGCGGTGCGCCGCGAGGAGTGCACGGTGCTGTGGTTCCGCGACCCGACCAACATCCCGCTGGAGATCGTGCTTGCCGCGGCGGCGGACGCCGACGGCCTGATCGTCACCGTCGTCGCCGACGTCGACGAGGCGAAGGTCCACACCGGCGTGCTGGAGCACGGCCCGGGCGGCGTCATGGTCGCGCCATCGGCGCCGGGGGAGGCCGGCCGGCTCCGGGACGCCGTGGGGGAGCAGTCCCCGGACCTGCCGCTGGTCGTCCTGACCGTCAGCGGGGTCAGCCACGCCGGCATGGGCGAACGGGCCTGCGTCGACACCTGCACGTACCTGCGCCAGGACGAGGGCATCCTGGTCGGCTCCAGGGCGAAGGGCATGGTCCTGTGCGTCAGCGAGACCCATCCGCTGCCGTACATGCCGACCAGGCCGTTCCGGGTCAACGCCGGGGCGATCATGTCCTACACCCTGACCGATCACCGGCGCACCCGGTACCTGAGCGAGCTGGGCGCGGGCTCCACCGTGCTCGCGGTGAGCGCGGACGGCCGGACCCGCCGGGTCACCGTCGGCCGCGTCAAGATCGAGACCCGGCCGCTGCTGTCCATCGACGCCCGCACGCCGGCGGGGGAGCAGGTCAACCTCATCGTCCAGGACGACTGGCACGTGCGGATCCTCGGGCCCGGCGGGGCGGTGCTCAACTCGACGCACCTGCGCGCCGGCGATCAGATCCTCGGGCACCTGCCGTCAGCGGAGCGCCACGTGGGCTATCCGATCGACGAACTGTGCTACGAGCAATGAGCGCCGTCGCGGTCCTGGACTTCCACGCCCGGCTCGGGCCGGCGCCCGGCGCGGCCGCCACACTGCTGGCGGCGATGGACGGCGCGGGCATCGGCCGCGCGGCGGTCTGCGCCGGCGGCCTGGTCGGGCTGGACCAGCTGTCGAAGCTGATCGTCGACGGCGGGCGGGCCGAGGCCGGGGCGGACAACGAGGGCGTCCACCGTGCCTGCGCGGGCTCCGGCGGCCGCCTGCTGCCGTTCTTCTTCGCCGACCCGGCCAGGGACGTGCGCGCGTACGCGGCGGCGGCGACCCGCTTCAGGGGGCTGGAGCTCTCACCCGCCGTGCACGGCTTCCGGTTCGACGACCCCGCGGTCGCGGCCCTCACCGCGGTCGCCGCGGCGGCCGGTCACCCGGTCTACGTGGTCTGCCTCGGCCGGGCCGGGACCCGGACCGCCGACCTCGTCGCCCTGGCCCGGCGCTTCCCGGCGGTCATCTTCGTCCACGGCCACTGCGGGTTCACCGGCCTGGACGCCGACGGCCTGGCCCTTGTCGCCGCACAACCCAACATCGTCGTGGAGACCTCCGGGTGTTTCACCGCGATCGCCCGGCTGGCGGTGGCGCGGCTGGGGCCCGGGCGGGTTGTCTTCGGCACCGAGTTCCCGCTCCAGGATCCCCGGGTCGAACTGGCGAAGCTGGCCGCGCTCGGGCTCGGGCCCGACCACCTCGCCATGGTGGCGGGCGGGAACGCGGCACGGCTCCTCGGCGAGGTGGCGGCATGAGCGAGCTTTGCGAGCGAGTCATGTTGCAGTGCGTTTCGGAGCCTCGTGGCGCCGGGGAGCGAAGCGAGGCGGCGACATGAGCGCGCGGCCGGAGCTCGGGGACTGGGGCAGCCCCGCCGAGCTCGAACACCTGCAGGACACCCACCTGGAGGCGGCGCTCGAGGCAGCCGCGCGGTCGCCGTTCTACCGCGCCCGGCACGGCGGTGCCCCGCCCCGTGACCGGGAGGCCCTGCGCCGCACGGCGCTGACCACCAAGCAGGACCTCCGCGACGCCTACCCGTTCGGGCTCCTCGCGGTGCCGCGCTCGCGGCTCGCGACGTACCACGAGTCCAGCGGCACCAGCGGCGAGGCGACCGCCTCCTACTACACCGACGAGGACTGGCTCGACCTGACCGAACGGTACGCGCGCAAGCACGTCGGCATCGGGCCCGACGACACGTTCCTGGTGCGCACACCGTACGCACTCATGATCACCGGTCATCTCGCGCACGCCGCCGCCCGCAGCCGCGGCGCCACGGTCGTCCCCGCCGACAACCGCTCCCTGGCGACGCCGTTCGCCCGGGTCGTGCGGCTCCTGCGGGACCTCGACGTGACGCTGACCTGGTCCCTGCCGGCCGACACCCTGCTGTGGGCTGCGGCCGCCCGGGCCGCCGGCTACCAGCCCGACCGGGACTTCCCCGCGCTGCGGGCGCTCTTCGTCGCCGGCGAACCGCTCAGCCGGGCGCGGCGGGCCCGGATCGGCGAGCTCTGGGCGGCGGACGTCGTCGAGGAGTACGGGGCGACCGAGACCGGCAGCCTCGCCGGCGAGTGCCCGCTCGGGCGGCTGCACCTGTGGGCCGACCGCGCGATCTTCGAGGTGCACGACCCGCGGACCGGCGTCACGGGGGCGCACGGACGCGGGCAGCTCGTCGTGACACCGCTGTTCCGGCAGGCGATGCCGCTGCTGCGGTACAACATCGAGGACGAGGTCGAGGTGTCGCACGAGCCGTGCCCGTGCGGCTGGCACCTGCCGACCGTCCGCGTGCTCGGGCGCAGCGCGCTCACCGGCGGCACCCGGCTGACCCAGCTCGACGTCGAGGAACTGGTCTTCAGCCTGCCCGCCGAGTTCGGCGTCATGTTCTGGCGGGCCAGGGCGGGCGGCGACCGGATCGAGATCGAGATCGAGGTCGCGGAACGGCACCGGCGGCCGGCCGCCGCGGAACTGGCCGCGTCGGTGCGGCGGGTGCTCGGCATGGACGCGGCGGTGGTCACCACCCCGCCGGGCGGCCTGGTGCCGCTCCCGCTGCTCACCGCACCGGCCGACGTGATGAAACCCCGCGGGCTCTTCGCCGCCGGCGAGGACTGGGACAAGGCGCTGCTGTACCACTGAGAAGGGGGACGACATGACGCACCACGCGACGGTCGTCGTGGGGGCCGGCATCGCCGGGCTGACGACCGCTCTGGCACTGGCCCACGAAGGCCGGCCGGCCACCGTCCTCGAACGGGCCGGCGCGCCCCGCGACGCGGGCGGCGGCATCCAGTTGCCGCCCAACGCCGTGCGGGTCCTGCAGCAGCTCGGCCTGGGCCGCGCCCTCGCCGAGCACGCCGTGCGGCCGGTCGGCGTCGAGGTCCGCCGCTGGTCCGACGGCCGCCTGCTGAGCTGGACGCGGCTCGGCGCGACCGCGTCGTTCCGCTACGACGCCGCCTACTACACGCTCACCCGGGCGACCCTGCACCGGCTGCTGCGCGCCGCCGTGACCGAGGCGTGCGGGGCGGGCACGGTCCGGTACGGCCGTGGCTGCGAGCGGCTGGCGGAGTCCGCCTCCGGCGTGACGCTGCAGCTGTCGGACGGCACGTACCTCACCGCCGGCACCGTCATCGGCGCCGACGGCCTGCACTCGGTCGTGCGGCGCCGGTTCGCCGACGACGCGCTGCGCTACTCGGGCTGCCAGGTGCACCGCACGGTGCTGCCGGGCGGCTCCGACGGCTCGGGCAGGTTCCGGCCCGGACCGGCGCGGGTGGTCGTCTGGCTCGGCCCCGACCGGCACTGCGTCAGCTACCCCGTCGACCGGGACCACAGCATGAACGTCGTGGCGGTGGTGCGGGCGCCGCACGCCACCGGGCCGGACGACCTGCCGGGGACGTTCCGCGGCTGGCACCGCGACGTCCTGCGGCTGCTCGAGGCGGCGGCCGAGACCGGGCCGCAGACCTGGGGACTCTACGACCGGCCGCCGCTGCCGCGTTGGCACTCGGCGCGGGTCGCGGTGATCGGCGACGCGGCGCACCCGATGCTGCCGTTCCTGGCCCAGGGCGCCGCCCTCGCGGTCGAGGACGCCGTGACGATCGCCGGGGTGCTGGGCCGCGGCGGTGACCTCGCCTCCTACGAGGCGATGCGCCGCCACCGGGTCTTCCGCGTGGTGGGGGCGGTCGACGCGGCGCGCACGACGCACCACCTCGCCGACGGCGCCCGGCAGCGGGAACGGGACCTGCGCCTCGCCGCCGAGCCCGCCGACGCGCGGGACTGGCTCTTCGACCACCGGATCCCGGTAGGGGCGACCCGATGAGCGGCGACCCGATGAGCGGCGACCCGGTGAGCAGCAACCCGGTGGACGGCCTGGCCGGGCGGACGGCGCTGGTCACCGGCGCGGCGGGGGGCATCGGGGCGGCCGTGACCCGGGCCCTGGCCGCGCGGGGCGCGCGGGTCGTCGGGGCCGACCTCGACCGGCCGGGGGTGGACCGGCTGGCCGGGGACCTGCGGCGCGGCGGGCACGACGTGCACGGCCGGGCCCTCGACGTGCGGGACACCGCCGCCGTGGAGGACCTCGTCGGCTGCGTCGAGGACACCCTGGGCCCGATCGACGTGCTCGTGAACGTGGCGGGCACACTCCGTACCGGAGCTGTAGTTGATCTTGTCGACGGCGCGTGGCAGGAACTGCTCGACGTCAATCTCGGCGGGGTGGTGCGGTGCAGCCGGGCCGTCGCCGGACCGATGGCGGCGCGGGGGCGGGGCGCGATCGTCACCGTCGCGTCCAACGCAGCCGGCGTGCCCCGGATGCAGATGGCGGCCTACGCCGCGAGCAAGGCCGCCGCCGCGCACTTCACCCGGTGCCTGGGCCTGGAGCTGGCCGGCCGGGGCGTGCGGTGCAACGTGGTCTCGCCCGGCTCCACCGACACCACGATGCTGCGGATGCTGGACGGGTCGCCGGGCGCCGCGGAGGCGACCGTGCGCGGCCGGCCCGAACTGTTCAAGACCGGGATCCCGCTCGGCCGTATCGCGGCACCGGACGACATCGCGGCCGCCGTGCTGTTCCTCGCGTCGGACCACGCCCGGCACATCACCATGCAGGACCTCTACGTCGACGGCGGCGCTGCGCTGCACGTCTGACCTTGTTCTCTGGCCCATCTCTCTGGCCCATTTCGAGGAACGGAGCACGGCAATGCCGATACCGCCGATCGCCGGATACCCCATGCCGACCCGGGCCCAGCTGGGCGAGCAGACCCTGCGCTGGCGACCCGACCCGCGCCGGGCCGTCCTGCTCGTGCACGACATGCAGCGGTACTTCGTGGACCGCTTCCCGGCCGGCACGGCGCCCACCGTCGACCTCGTCGCGAACACCGTCCGGGCCCGGCAGCTCGCCCGGCGGCACGGTCTCCCCGTCCTCTACACGGCGCAGCCGGGCCGGATGTCGCGCGCCGACCGGGGCCTGCTGCACGACCTGTGGGGGCCGGGGATGTCGGACGACCCGGCCGAGCACGCGATCATCGCCGACCTGACACCCGGCCCCGGCGAGCCCGTCGTCACCAAGCACCGCTACAGCGCCTTCCATCGCACGGACCTGGCGGAGCACCTCACCCGGCTCGGCCGGGACCAGATCATCGTGTGCGGCGTGTTCGCGCACATCGGTTGCCTCCTGACCGCCTGCGACGCGTACTCGCGCGACATCGAGGTGTTCCTCGTCGCCGACGCGGTCGCGGACTTCAGCCTGCGGGACCACCTGATGGCGCTGGACTACGCCGCGCGGCGGTGCGCGGTCACGCTGACCACGCACGAGCTCGCCGCGTACGTCGGTGCCGGCCGGATCATCTCGGGCCAGCGGTGACGGGCCCGTCCGGCTGTTCGTGCCGGTGCGCCAGGGATGCCAGCTCGACCCTCGAGACGATGCCGAGCTTCCGGAAGATCCGCCGCAGGTGGTAGTTGACGGTGTACGGCGACCGGCCGATCCGGTTGGCGACCTGCCGGTTGGTCAGCGCCCGCCCGACCAGCCCGGCGATCCGCCGCTCCTGCTCGCTGAGCAGGTCCCAGCCGCCGGCGCGGTCCTCGTGCGGGGTCGCCGGCGCCGCCGCCCGCAGTGCCGCGCGGACCTCCGGCGACCCGAACCGCAGCTCGTCGCCCGCCCTGACCAGCAGGCCGCGAACCAGGGCCTCCTGGATCGCCGGGATGAGGGCCGTCGCCGGGCGGCGCATCAGCCGGACCAGGTCCAGCAGGTGGAAGTCGGGTTCCAGGGTCGCCGCGGACTGCAGCAACCGCAGGGTCGAAGGGCTCAGCCCGCGCAACTCAGCAGTGTCCATGTCGCTGATGGTGCGGCTTGCGGCGCGCGGGGACCGGCTGAAAGTAGGAGGTTGGCGATATCTTCCAGACCCCGCCGGGGTGCCGCTTCGACGCCCCACTGGGCTGCTGCTTCGACGCCCCGTGGGCTGCTGCTTCCACGCGCCCGCTGGGCTGCTGCTTCTACGCGCCGCCGAGCTGCGCGATCCTGCGCAGTTCGGCGACGTTCCGGATCGTCATCCGCCGGTAGCCCGTGCTCAGCAGCCCCCGGCCGCGCAGCTCATGGATCGCCTTGTGGACGGTGGCCTGGGAGACGGCGATCATCGTGGCCAGCTCCGGCTGGCTGAGCGGCACGCCGATCTCCACCCCGCCCTGCGCGGCCGGGCGCCCGCAGACCTCCGCGATCTCGACCAGCAGCCGGGCGAGCCGGACGTCGGCGGGGTACACGGCGAAGTCGATGCGGCGGCGGTTCGCCCACCGCAGCTGCCCGGCCACGGTCGCGGTGACCCGCAGCGCGGCGGCCGGGTGCCGGCGCAGGAAGTCCTCGAACGTGACCCGCGGGATGACGCCGGCGATCACCCGCCCGCAGGTGGTCACGGTCGCGGTGCGCGGCGCCGGCGTCAGCGCGCCGATCTCCCCGACGAGGTCGCCCGGCAGCCGGATGTTCAGCAGGGTCTCGATCCCGTCGACCGACGTCGTCACCTTCGCGAACCCGCTGACGATCAGCTCGACGTGGGTGTCGTCGCCGCCCTCACGGATCAGAACCTGTCCCGGCCGGAGTGCCCGCTGGACGCTCAGTTGCAGCAGCTCCCGGGCGACCGCCGGGGGCAGCCCCCCGAGGAACGTCTCCTGCGCCCAGGTGGGGAACGGCCGCTGCCTGCCCTGCTGCATGATGCCCCTCGCCGAGCTCCGTCTGGTCCGCGCCCTGACCGCCGCGGCCCCCGCCAACTCGCCGGCAAGAGCAGGTTACCCATTGATACGTCCGATTGGGTGGGTGAATGCGGTGACCTGGTTCGATTCGGCAGGGTTGCGGCCGGGTGGCGGGGTCGCCGGGGGTGACTGTCCACTCCGTACTTCGGGCGATGCATGGGCGCCCCGCCGACGCGGGACGCCCACGCATCGGCGGTCAGCTGCCGCGGACCTCGAACTCCCACAGGGACACGCCGTACTGGGTGGCGCGCAGCGGGGCGTACATCTTCACGTAGCGGGCGGTCGTCGCGGTGAAGTTCACCGTGTCGGTGCCGCCGTTGCCGTTGTAGTCACTGTGGACGGTGGTCCAGGTGCTGTTGTTCGTGGACGTCTGGATCTGGTACTGCGCCGCGTACGCCGCCTCCCAGCGCAGGGTGACGCCGGTGACGGAGCGGTTGCTGCCCAGGTCGACGTAGATCCACTGCTGGTCGGCATAGGCGCTGCTCCAGCGGGTGCCGGTGTTGCCGTCCACCGCCCGGGCCGCGGTGTTCGTGCTGTTCTCCTGGCTGGAGGCGTAGACCGGGCGGTTCAAGGCCAGGTTTCCGCCCGGCGGGTTGCTGGTCGGTGGGTTGGTCGGTGGGGTGCCGATGCTGAACTCGCCACGGTTGAGCACCCGGGGATGGAAGTAGGTCGCCTGTACGCCGGCGTTGGTGTTGTAGGCGGGGTCGGTGAGCCACTCGGCCCAGACCATGAACCACGTCCAGCGCGGCTGCGAGGTGAGGATCGACGGGCTCGGGGTGCGGCCCACCTCGGCCAGGGAGATCGGTTTGCCGCCGGACAGGTTGAGCATCGTGGTGTAGTCCGAGGCGCTCGGCTCCATCTTCACCCACACGTCGAGGCTGGCCACGTCGAACGTGTTGGCCGCGGGCAGGTACTGGCCGGCCGAGCCCATGTCGACATCCTTGACGTTCCAGACCCACACCATGTTGTTCAGGCCCTTGGTGTTGACCAGGTAGTCGTAGGTGATCTCGTACAGGCGGCGGCTGCCGTTCGCGCCGGGCCGGCCGCCCCACCAGGACCACCCGTCGTTCATCTCGTGGATCGGCCGCCACAGCGGCTCGACGCCGGCGTTCTTGAGCTGCTGCAGGAACGGCACGACCTCGTCGAGGCGGGCCTTCCAGGCGTTGTTCAGCGCGCTGCCGTTGGTGATGAGCTGGCTCCACTGGGCGTCGGTCAGCGAGCCGAGGATGCCGGCCTCGTCCCACCCGCAGGTGCGACCCACCGTGGGCGGGCACATGTGCCAGGTGAGGGCGACCACGGAGCCGGAGCGCCACTGGTTGATCGCCTCGTTGATCATCGTCTGGCGGGCGTTGACGTCGGCGGAGGCGAAGAGGAAGTCGCCGCCCCACAGGCCCGGGGTCTGGCCGGTGATCTGCTGGGCGACCCGGGTGTACTTCGTCGGGTCGCTGTTCGGCTCGCGGTTGTGCTGTCCGGACAGCGTGTACTGGCCGGAGATCCGGTTCAGGTACGCCAGCAGGGGGCTGCCGGGCTGCGCGGCCTGGGCGGTCGGGAGCACCGCCGCGACGGCGACGGTGGCGATGACGGCGGCCGTGGACACGAGCCACAGCAGCAGGCGGCGCCAGTGGCGGACAGGCATGCCGCACTCCTTTCAAGGGGTTCACGGGTGATCGGACACCCGGGCGCTCTGGGCGGCCCGAGGTGAGATAGACCATCGTGGACTTAACCAGTAAAGTCAACGCCCAGCAGCGGCAGAAACCTGTGAATCGGGGTTCTGTGGGGTAATTCGCTGAACCGTGACACCCTCGCCGCGCCGGGCGGGCCGGGCGGGCCTTGACTGGAGATACGATGTGGGCGGTCGCACCGCCGTGCGGCACCGGGATCTGACTGGCCGGAGGGCTGGAGGCAGTGGACCGCCGACCCACCATGGCGGACATCGCCAACCGCGCAGGCGTGTCCCGCATGGCGGTGTCCTACGCGCTCAACGGCCGCGCCGGGGTCTCCGAGGAGCTGCGCGAGCGGATCGTGCGCATCGCCCACGAGCTCGGCTTCAGCGCCAGCGCCCCGGCCCGCGAGCTGCGCGGCGCCGTGGTCCAGGCGATCGGGCTGACCATGCGCTGGCCGTCCTCGACCGCGTTCAACGTCGAGGTGTTCCGCCGGGAGCTGATCAGCGGCATCCAGTCCGAGCTGATGCAGCACCGCTTCGGCCTCGCGCTGCAGTCCGTCGCCGACGCCGAGGACGAGCTGGCGGTGTACCGGCGCTGGAGCAGCGAACGGCGGGTCGCCGGCGTCCTCGTGTGCGACCTGGAGACCGGCGACCCGCGCCCCGCGGCCCTGGAGGAGCTCGACCTGCCCGCGGTGATCATCGGCGGCCCGCTGCCGGGGACGACCCGGCTGGCGAGCATCTGGTCCGACGACGGCCGGGCGATCGCCGAGGCGGTCGCCTACCTCGCCGCGCTCGGGCACCGCAGGACCGTGCACGTCGGCGGGCCGCCGCAGCTGCTGCACAGCGCCGTGCGCTCCGCCGCGTACGGGACGGCCTGCGCCGCCGCGGGGATCGAACCCGTGGTCGTGCCGGCCGACTACACCGGCGAGATGGGCGCCCAGGTGACCCGGCGGCTGCTGAGCGGCGCACCACCACCGACCGCCGTCATCTACGACAACGACGTCATGGCGGTCGCCGGGCTCGGTGTGGCCATGGAGATGGGCGTCCGCGTGCCGGAGGACCTGTCGATCGTGGCCGGTGACGACTCGGCGCTCTGCCAGGTGGTCCGCCCGCCGCTGACCGTCCTCAAGCGCGACATCGCGGGCTACGGCGCGCACGCGGCCGGCCTGCTGCTGGACGTGGTCGACGGCGGCGCACCCGGAGCGGTCCTCGACCACGCCGCCGAGCTCGTCGTGCGCTCGAGCACCGCTCCCGCGCCACGTCATTGACCTGGCAAGATGATGGTGCGTGGCGAGGCGGTTACGCGAAACGCCGCGATTTTTGGGGTGGTGCTACGGTCCAAGAAGACGGAACGCCGTGACCGGGGAGCCGCGGTTTCCTGGTGATCGAGGCGTGCCGCGTCCGTGCCGCTGATCGATACGTGGTGCCCTGTCAGCGGCGGGCGGGGCCGGTGCTGCCGCGCGGGTTGAGGTGGGCCAGCTCGTCCTGGACGCTGGTGACCGGTTCGCCGGCGATCGCCGCGAGCAGGAGCCGGGCGGCGTGCGTGCCATAGGCGGCGATGTCGCGGCTGAGCGCGGTCAGCGGCGGGTGGACCAGGCGGCAGATCGGTGAGTCGTCCCACGCGATGATCGACAGGTCGGCCGGCACCGACAGGCCCATCTGCTGCGCCACCGACAGCCCCGCGATCGCCATGATGTCGTTGTCGTAGAGCAGCGCCGTGGGTCGGGTGGGGGAGCTGAGCAGCCGCCGGGTGGCCCGCGCGCCGCCCTCGCCGGTGTAGTCGGTGGCGATCGTGACCGCGTCGGTGAGCCCGAGCCGGGCGCTGACCGCGGCGAACGCCTCGGTGCGGACCGCGGTGTGGGCGAGGTCGGACAGTCCGCTGACCCGGGCGATGCGGCGGTGGCCGAGCGCGGCGAGGTACTCCACCGCCTCCACCAGCGACACGCCGTCGTCGGACCAGATGCAGGCCAGGTCGCCGCTGGCGGTCGGCGGGCCGACCACGACGGCGGGCAGCTGCAGCTCGCGCAGCGCGTCGATGCGCGCGTCGTCGGTGCGCACGTCGCACAGCAGCACCCCGTCCACGCTGCGGTCGCTCCACCAGCGCCGGTAGACGGCGATCTCGTCGGCGTGGTTGGGCACCATCTGCAGCAGCAGGCCGTAGGAGTGGGTGGACAGCTCGGCCTCGAGGCCGCTGATCAGCTCCATGAAGAACGGCTCGACCCCGAGCGTCTTGGGCGGCCGGTGCAGGGTCAGCCCGACCACCTTGGCGGCGCCGCCGGCCAGGGCGCGCGCGGCGGTGTTCGGCCGGTACCCCATGGCGTTGGCGATCGCGACGATCCGTGCGCGGGTGGTCTCGCCGACGCCGGGCTGGCCGTTCAGGGCGTAGGACACGGCGCCCTTGGAGACCCCGGCCTCCCGGGCGATGTCAGCGATGGTCGGTCTCTTCACGGATCGGATCACCTTCGAGTCGGGGAGCGCTTTCGCGATTCAGTGAGCGTAGCGCGGCTGGCGGGCTTGTCCAGAGCGGGCCGTTGACAGCCCCGAAACCTGGTCGTAAAGTCTGGGCACTTTCACGGTTCAGTGAGCGAAAGCCGAACCGGAAGCCGAACTGGAACCCAGGGCAGCACAGCGCGGACGCGGCACACCACCACGGGTGCCGCGGCGGATCCGCGCACCCATTTCGAGACGGAGATGATCGATGTGAAGCGACGAGCTTTCGCCGCGGTGGTGCTCGCCGGCGCGCTGCTCACGGCGGGCTGCAACGGCGGCGGCGGGTCGGGCGCGGACGCCACCGCGCCGACCGACCCGGCGAACCTGACCGGCGACATCACGGTGCTGACCAACCGCACCGACCTGGTCACCGACGGATCCCTGGACAGGTACGCCACCGAGTTCCGCAAGGTGTATCCCAAGGTCAACGTCAAGTTCCAGGGGATCACCGACTACGAGGGCGAAGTCAAGATCCGCATGAACAGCGACGAGTACGGCGACGTCCTGCTCATCCCGCAGGTCGTGGCGAAGGCCGACTACCCGAAGTTCTTCGCGCCGCTGGGCGAGCAGGCGGAGCTGTCCAAGACGTACTCGTTCACCGACTACGGCTCGGTGTCCGGCAAGGTCTACGGCATCGCCAGCTTCGGCGCCGCCAACGGGTTCGTCTACAACAAGGATGTCTGGAAGCAGGCCGGGGTCACCACCTGGCCGACCACCCCGGAGCAGTTCCTCGACAGCCTGCGCAAGATCAAGGCCGCCGGGGTCACCCCGTACTACACGAACTACAAGGACGGGTGGCCGCTGAGCTCCTGGTCCAACGTGGTCGGCTCGGTCGGCTGCGACGCACGCGCCAACGACAAGCTGGCGACCACCGAACCGTGGGCCGCCGGCACCGACCTGACCGTCGGCGACAGCCTGCTCTACAACATCGTCAAGGAGAAGCTGGCCGAGGCCGACCCGACCACCACCAACTGGGAGGACTCGAAGGGCCAGATCGCCACCGGCAAGATCGGCACGATGTGGCTCGGCTCCTGGGCCGTGTCGCAGATGCAGGACGCGGCGAAGAAGGCCGGCAAGGACCCGTCGGTGATCGGCTACATGCCGTTCCCGGCCCAGTCCGGCGGCAAGTACTGCTCGGTGGTCTCGCCGGACAAGCTCTACGGGATCAACATCCACTCCAAGAACAAGCCGGCCGCCCGTGCCTGGCTCGACTGGGTCCTGCACAAGTCCGGCTACGCCGAGACCGCGCAGGCCGTCTCCACCATCAAGGGCGCCCCCGCGCCGGCCGCGCTGTCCGGCTACACCGAGGCCGGCGTGACGTACATCGAGCTGTCCCAGGCCGACGCGGTCAAGGTGACGGCGATCGACAACGCCTCCGAGATCGGCCTCACCAAGGCCGACTACCGGCAGAAGCTGATCGACATCGCCCGGGGCGCCGCCAAGGGCGACCTCCCCGGCTACCTCACGGACCTGAACAAGAAGTGGACGGCCGCGGCGAAGACCGTCGGCTGACCGGGCGCCGGACCGCCACGGCGGTCCGGCGCATCACAGCACTGCACAGAAACCGCCGACGGAGAGGCCAGCATGACCCAGACCGCCACAACCAGCCGGGCCGCGCCGGCCTTGCGGAAGGCCGCCAAGCCCAAAGCGCACCGGTGGACGCCGTGGGTCTACCTGGCCGCGCCCCTCGCCCTGCTCGTCGCGTTCACCTACATCCCGGTGGCGAGCATGCTGTCCTACAGCCTCACCGACTGGGACGGGGTCAGCCCCGACTCGACGTTCGTCGGGCTGGACAACTACGCGCAGCTGTTCACCCGCCCGGAACTGTTCGGGGTGTTCTTCGTCAGCCTGTACTACCTCGCCGCGTCGGTCCTGCAGATCGGCCTGGCGCTGTACTTCGCCACCGTCCTGAGCTTCAACGTGCGCTTCCGCAACCTGTTCAAGGGCATCCTGTTCTTCCCGTACCTCATCAACGGCGTCGCGATCGCGTTCGTCTTCCTCTACTTCTTCCAGCAGGGTGGCACCCTCGACACGGTGTTGCGCTTCGCCGGCGTGGACACGCAGTTCCTCTGGCTCGGCGACCCCGACCTGGTCAACGTGTCCCTCGCCGGGGTGTCGGTGTGGCGGTTCATGGGACTGAACTTCGTGCTGTTCCTCGGCGCGATCCAGTCGATCCAGCCGCAGCTGTACGAGGCCGCCGAGCTCGACGGCGCCAACCGGTGGCACGTGTTCCGCCACCTCATCGTCCCCGGCATCAAACCGATCATCAGCCTCAGCGTGATCCTCGCGGTCGCCGGCTCGCTGTCGGTGTTCGAGATCCCGTTCGTCATCACCGGCGGCGCCGGCGAGAGCAAGACCTTCGTGATCCAGACGATCAAGCTGGCGTTCCAGTTCAACAAGACCGGCCTCGCCTCCGCGGCGGCCGTCGTGCTGCTCGCTGTCGTGCTGCTGGTGACCTGGATCCAGCGCCGCCTGGTCCCGGACGAGAGGAACGATCTCGTTTGAACACCGTCGCCAAGACGTTGAAGTACGCGTCGCTGGTCCTCGCCTGCCTCGTCGTGCTGCTGCCGGTGACCGCGATCGTGCTCACCTCGCTCAAGACCCCGGAGGAGCTGAGCACCGGCGGGGCCCTGGCCCTGCCGGAGCACTGGCTGAACCTCGCCAACTACGGCACCGCGTTCACCAACGGGCGGATGCTGACGGCGTTCGTCAACACCGCGGTCATCCTCGTCTTCTCGCTCACCGGGACCGTGGTCATCGGGGCGATGACCGCCTACGCGATCGACCGGTTCCAGTTCCGGTTCAAGCGGCTCGTCCTCGGGCTGTTCCTGTTCGCCACGCTCGTGCCCGGCGTCACCACCCAGGTCGCCACCTACCAGGTCGTCAACGGGCTCGGCCTGTACGACACCCGGTGGGCGCCGGTGGTGCTCTACCTCGGCACGGACATCGTGTCCATCTACATCTTCCTGCAGTTCATCCGCAGCATCCCGGTGTCCCTCGACGAGAACGCCCGCATCGACGGGGCCGGACCGACCCGCATCTTCTGGCGGATCATCTTCCCGCTGCTCAAGCCGGCCACCGCCACCGTGGTGATCATCAAGGGCATCACCATCTACAACGACTTCTACATCCCGTTCCTGTACATGCCGTCCCAGGACCTCGGGGTCATCTCGACGTCCCTCTTCCGGTTCAAGGGCCCGTTCGGGGCCCACTGGGAGGTGATGTCGGCCGGCGCGGTGCTCGTCATCGTCCCGACGCTGGTGCTGTTCCTGCTGCTGCAACGGTTCATCTACAACGGCTTCACCTCCGGTGCGGTCAAATGACGGTCAGTCAAACGACGGTCGGTCAAACGACGGTCGGTCACATGAAGGTCGGTCACATGAAGGAGCGATACGTGAGCACGTACCACCCGCTGCACGACGGTTGGACCCTGACCGGCGGGGAGCAGGAAGACGTGCCGGCCACCGTCCCCGGCTGCGTGCACACCGACCTGCTCGCCGCGGGGCTCATCGACGACCCGTACCTCGACGACAACGAGCTGCGGCAGCGCTGGATCGGCCGCACGGACTGGGTGTACCGGACCACGTTCGGCCGGCCCGACGGTGGGTCCGACCGGGTCGACCTGGTGTGTGCCGGGCTGGACACGGTCGCCACGGTCACCGTCAACGGGGTCGAGGTGCTGCGCTCGGCGAACATGCACCGCGGCTACCGCGTCGACGTCACCGGGCTGCTGCACGACGGCGACAACACCCTCGAGGTCCGCTTCGACGCGCCGTACCGCTACGCCGAGGCGCAACGCGACGCGCTCGGTGCGCGGCCCGGCCCGTACACCGAACCGTTCCAGTTCATCCGGAAGATGGCGTGCAACTTCGGCTGGGACTGGGGCCCGACGCTCGTCACCGCCGGGATCTGGCAGGACATCGGCCTGCACGCCTGGTCGGGTGCCCGGCTCGCGGAGGTCCGGCCGCTGGTCACGGTGGACGGGACCACAGGCCGGGTCGAGATCCCGGTCCGTGTCGAGCGCACCGGCGATGCCCCGGTGACGGTCACCGCCGAGCTCGCCGGCGTCACCGCCGACGTCCGGATCGCACCGGGGGAGTGCGAGGGCGTCCTGGTCCTGGAGGTGCCGGACGTCGAGCTGTGGTGGCCGGTCGGCTACGGCGGCCAGCCCCGGTACCCGCTGACGGTGCGGGCCGGCGCCGACACGTGGACCCGGCGGATCGGCTTCCGCACCGTCGAGCTGGACCCCGACGCGTTCCGGCTCGCCGTCAACGGCCGACCCGTGTTCGTCAAGGGCTTCAACTGGATTCCCGACGACTGCTTCCCGGCCCGGGTCACCGCCGACCGGCTCCGGGAACGGTTCGGCCAGGCCGTGGACACCGGCGCGAACCTGCTGCGGGTGTGGGGCGGCGGCCGGTACGAGTCGGAGGACTTCTACGACCTCGCCGACGAGCTGGGGGTCCTGGTCTGGCAGGACTTCCCGTTCGCCTGCGCCGCCTACCCGGAGGAGGAGCCGTTCCGCTCCGAGGTCGAGGCGGAGGCCAGGGAACAGGTGACCCGCCTGGCCCCGCACCCCAGCCTGGTCCTGTGGTGCGGCAACAACGAGAACCTCTGGGGCCACCAGGAGTGGGGCTGGCCCGAGGCCCTGGAAGGGCGCAGCTGGGGCGCCGGCTTCTACTTCGAGCTGCTGCCGCGGGTCGTCGGGGAGCTCGACCCGACCCGCCCGTACTGGCCCGGCACCCCGTACTCCGGCGCCCCGGACCGCGACGTGATGGACGACAGCACCGGCACCATCCACATCTGGGACGTGTGGAACACCGAGGACTACAGCCGCTACGACGCCTACACCCCGCGGTTCGTCGCCGAGTTCGGTTTCCAGGGGCCGCCGGTGTACGCGACGCTGCGGGCCGCGGTCTCCGACGAGCCGCTCACCGCCGACTCGCCCGGGGTGCGCCACCACCAGAAGGCGGTCGGCGGCAACGAGAAGCTGCTGCTCGGGCTCGGCCGGCACCTGCCGCCGCCGGCGGACGTCGACGACTGGCACTACTACACGTCGCTCAACCAGGCCCGCGCGGTCGCCTACGGCCTGGAGCGGTTCCGGTCGCTGATGCCGTACTGCATGGGCGCGATCGTGTGGCAGCTCAACGACTGCTGGCCCGTCACGTCGTGGGCCGCGGTCGACGGCGCCGGCCGCCGCAAGCCGCTCTGGTACGCGATCCGCCGCGCCTACGCCCCCCGGCTGCTGACCATCCGCGACGGGGTCGTGACGGCCGTCAACGACACGGACGAGCCGTGGACCGGTGACCTGACCGTCACCCGCCGCGCGGTCACCGGGGAACTCCTCGCGAAGGAGAGCGTGCCGGTCAGCGTGGCACCCCGGGACGCGGGCCGGGTGGTGCTGCCGGCCGGGCTGGCGGGCGGCGACCTGCTCGTCGCCGAGCTCGACGGGGAACGGGCGATCCGGATGTCCGCCGAGGACCCCGAGATGCACTACCCGCCGGCGGACCACGACGCCACCGTGGAACCGGTCGCCGGCGGCTACCTGGTGCACGTCACGGCCCGGACGCTGGTGCGGGAGCTGGCGATCCATCCCGACCGGCTCGACCCGGCCGCCACCGTCGACGACCAGCTCGTCACGCTGCTGCCGGGCGAGACCGTGACGTTCACGGTCACCACCGACCAGGTGCTGGATCCGGTGCGCCTGACCAGCCACCCGGTGCTGCGGTGCGTCAACGAGGCCCGGCCGTGAGCGCCGTCCTCGCCGTGGACATCGGCGGCACGAAGTTCGCCGCCGCCGTCGTGCACGCCGACCGGACCATCGCCGAGCGGGCCGAGGTGCCGGTGGGCGCGGACCCGACGGCGACCCTCGCGGCCCTCGTCGGCCGGTTCGACCTGACCGGCGTCACCGGCGTCGGGGTCGGCTCGGCCGGCCCGGTCCACCTCGACCTTGGTGCGGTCAGCCCGGTCAACATCCCGGCCTGGCGGCGGTTCCCGATCGCGACCGCCCTCGCCGACCTGACCGGCGGCCGCCCGGTTGCGCTCGCCGGCGACGCGCAGTGCATGGCGCTCGGCGAGCACTGGCACGGCCACGTGCCGTCGCTGCTGGGGGTCGTCGTCTCCACCGGGGTCGGCGGCGGCCTGGTCCTTGACGGTGCACCGTACCTCGGCCGCACCGGCAACGCGGGCCACATCGGGCACATCGCCGTCGGCCCGCTGCAGGCCGCCGAACCCTGCCCGTGCGGCGCCTCCGGCTGCGTGGAGAGCATCGCCAGCGGCCCCGGCATGGTCCGGTGGGCCGCCGGGCTCGGCTGGACCGGCGGCGCCGACGCCCGGGCGCTCGCCGCCGACGCCGCCCATGGCGTCCCCGTCGCCCGGCAGGCGTTCGCCCGCGGCGCCGACGCCCTCGCCGCCGCGATCGTGAACACCGCGACCCTCTTCGACCTGCACACCGTCGTCGTCGGCGGCGGGGTGGCCGCCGCCGGGGCGGTCCTGTTCGACCCGCTCCGCGCGGCGGTGGCGCGGCGGGCCGGGATCGCGTTCCTGCACGACCTCACCGTCCTGCCGACCGCGCTCGGCCGCGACGCCGGCCTGTACGGCGCGGCGGCGCTCGCCCTCGCCCGCACCTGACAGGCCCCGTCCCCGGATCGCGCGGGTGCTGGTCGCGCCGTAGCGCCGCCGGGGTGAACCGTCACCGAACCTCCATAGGACCGTCACCGTTCGGGTCAGCGACCGGCCGGACGGTCCCTTTACGATCTTGCGGGTGCGCCGACCCCTCCTGTTCGTGGTGCCGCTGGTTGCCCTCATCGCCGGCTGCTCGCCCGATCCCTCCCCGACCACCGACCCGAGCCCCAGTGTCACCGCCAGCCCCAGCCCCGCCGGTCCCGACTACACCGCCTGGGCCGCGGGCCGGTCGACGCCGGTCGCCGATCCGCTGTACCCGGCCTACGGTCACGCCGACGTGGACGTCCTGCACTACGGCCTGGACCTGTCGTGGGTGCCGGAGACGAAGGTGCTGACCGGGCAGGCGACGCTGCGGCTGCGCGCCGCGAGCGATCTGACCGCGGTGAAGCTCGACTTCTCGCAGGCGTTCACCCTCGACGGGGTCACGCTCAACGGCGCCGCCGTCACCGCGACGATCGCCGACAACGACCTGTCGGTGCCCGGAACCGTGGCCAAGGACGCGTTCGCGACGCTTGTCGTGAAATATCACGGGACGCCGACCACGGTGCCGATGCCGTCGCACCGCACGGACAGCGAGCCACTCGGCCTCACCGTCACCAAGGACGGCGGGCTGTGGACGATGCAGGAGCCGTACGGCGCGTCCACCTGGTATCCGTCGAACGACCAGCCGTCGGACAAGGCGCTCTACGACATCGCGGTCACCGTCCCGGAGGGGTGGGCCGCGGTCGCGACCGGCGTCGCGAAGCCGCAGGAGGGCACCACGTTCCGGTACGCCGCCGCCGACCCGGTCGCGACCTACCTGACCACGCTCGCCGTCGGCAAGTACCAGAAGGAGACGGCGGAGGGGCCGCGCGGCACCCCGCTCACCTACTGGTTCCGGCAGGGCACCGACGACAAGCTGCTCCCGGTGATCAGGAAGTCACCGCAGTTGCTGGGGTGGCTGGAGCAGCGGTTCGGGGCGTACCCGTACGCCAGCGGCGGCGTGGTCATGGTGCCGTCACGCTCGGCGATGGAGACCGCGCAGATGATCACCATGGGTACGCCGGACTACGGCACGACGAAGCAGGCCGAGATCGCGAAGTACTTCGAGGACGACCTGCTGCACGAGTACGCCCACCACTGGTTCGGCAACACCGTCGGCCCGACCGGCTGGAAGGACCTGTGGCTCAACGAGGGCTGGGCCACGTACGTGCAGCACCTCTACTCCAACCAGCGGGACAAGATCACCGCGAAGCAGTGGGAGGACTGGGCCCGGGGCGTCGACAGCCGGCTGCGCGCCAAGCTCGGCCCGCCCGGCAACCCGAAGGCGGAGAACTTCGCGGAGAGCAACGTGTACATGTGCCCGGCGCTGATGCTGCACCAGATCCACAAGCAGATCGGCGACGACGCGTTCTTCGCCCTCGCCCGGGAGTGGGCGCAGCAGCACCGCAACACCACGCAGGACCGGGCGTCGTTCATCGCGTTCGTCAACAAGCAGACCGGCAAGGACTTCACCGCGCTCATCAACACCTGGCTCGACTCGCCCACCACCCCGAAGTAGGCGGACCCGGCCCGCCCCGGCCGGGGCGGGCCGGCCCCCCGATTGCCGTGGCGGCGGCGCGGGGGCAGAATCCGGCGGTGACCTCTCCAGAGCAGCCGTCCAGCCCCGAGCCGCCGCCGTCACGCAGGGTGGGGCGCCGGATCATCGTGGGTGTGCTCGCCGGTGCCGTCGTGGCCGTCGTGGCCGGTCTGCTGACCGCGGGGCGGGGCGGGGACGGGACCGCCGGGACGGCGGCGACGTCCGCAGCGGCCGGCCCTGGTCGTAGCAGCGCGGCAGCGGCGGACACCACGTCGGGCGTGACGCCACCGGCGTCGCCCGGCACCTCACCCACGACCGCGCCCGCGACAGCGCCGGCCTCGACGGCACCGGCGACGGTCGTGGTGCCGGCCCTGGTGGGCAAGAACGCGGCCGCGGCCCGCATCGAGCTGGAGCAGCTGGGCTTCCGTGACGTCCGGTTCGGCTCGCAGGAGGCCGGGGAGCCCGACGTGGTCCTGCCGCAGAACTGGACGGTGGCGCGGCAGTCGGCCGCCGCCGGGACACGGCTGTCCACGACCACCCAGATCGTGCTGACCTGCACCAGAAGGGTCTGAACCGGGCAGTCAGGCAGGGGTGGCCGGGAGGTTGCCGCGTTCGATCAGGAACGCGCGCAGGGTTTCCTGCTCGTCGGCGGACATGAACTGCAGCGGGATCACCGTGTAGGGGACCCGGCCGGTGAACAGCACCCAGAAGCCGCGGGACTCGGTGACCTTGGTGACCTCGTCCCAGTCGAGGTGGCCGCTCTCGGTGCCGCTGCGCATCGTCACGGTGTCGTCGTTGATGTCGTAGCCACCGTCGACGGCCAGGCCGTTCAGGCGCCGGCGGGCGTTGTAGCGGGCCCAGACGGGGAACAGCATCGACGCCACGCCGACCACCAGGATCGTGGTCCAGAACGGGCTGGCGTCGAAGTCCTTGCCGCCGATCGGCACCCACAGCCCCACCAGCCCCACGGCGATCAGCCCGAAGCCGATGTACCGGTACTTGCGCAGGTAGACGTCGCTGAGCACGGTGGCGACGCGGGCCGCGTACGCCGGGTCCGCCGGAATGTCGAATCGGATGTGCACGCGGCCAGGATAGCCACCGTCCGGCAACCCACCGGCACGGCGGGCCCCGCGGATGCCCCCCGAATGGCTGTCCACTGTGGACGCCGGGAGCGCGGGGCGGACACCCCAACGGCAACCGGCGGCGAACCGGGGGCGCTCCGGGAGCCCCGGAATCTTATGGAGGTCAGGCCGCCGGGGCCTGGCACCACGACTCCGGGGAGATTCGACTTGACGTTCGCCGCGCTGAACTCCGACCGTATCCGTCGCGCCGTCCGCAGGCTCCTGCCGTTCGGTGTCCTCGCAGCCGGCGTGCTCGCCGGTGCCGGCACCGGCCAGGCCGCGTTCGCCGCCGAGGGTGCCCCGGCCGCGGGTTCGCAGTGCACGGTGAACGCCAAGCTCGTCCCGACCTGCGGGGTCCTGTGGGGCGCCGCCGCCGGTGGCTTCTCCGACGTGCCCCGCGACGAGGCGCTCAAGACGTTCGAGCGCAAGACGGGCCGGACCGCGGCGATCTACCACACCTACCACAAGGGCAACGAGCTGTTCCCGACCAAGGACGAGGTGGCGATGACCGCGGACCCGGCCAGGCCCCGCACCCTGATGCTGAACTGGAAGGTCTCCTACGGCACCACCTGGGCGAAGGTCGCCGCCGGCGCCCAGGACGCCCGGATCGACCGGGAGGCCGCCTACCTGAAGGCGAACTTCACCAAGCCGTTCTTCCTGGTCCTGCACCACGAGCCGGAGAACGACGTCAACCCCAAGGCCGGTTCGGGCATGACCGCCAAGGACTTCGCCGCCATGTACCGGCACACCATCCTGCGGCTGCGCGCGGCCGGGGTGACCAACGCCGTGTCGACGATCGCGTACATGAACTACGAGAAGTGGAACAACTCGCCGTGGTGGGCCGACCTGTACCCGGGCGACGACGTGATCGACTGGATCGGCGTGGACTCGTACCTCAACGCGCAGCCCGGCGGCTTCCACAGCGGTGACTTCACCTCGCTGATGAACCGCACGACCGGCAACCAGACCTCGAAGTACCCCGGCTTCTACACCTGGGCCACCACGAAGCACCCGGGCAAGCCCGTCATGGTCGCCGAGTGGGGCGTGTACGACTCGTCGGCCAAGGTCGCCGGCGTCAACAAGGCCAACACGTTCGACACGGTCCTCAAGAACCTCGCCGCCATGCCCGCCATCAAGGGCCTCGTGTACTTCGAGACCGCCCGCGACCAGTCCGGCCACGACATCCGCGTCGACGACACCCCGCAGGCGCTCACCGCGTTCCAGCGCGTCGCCGCCGACCCGCGCTTCAACGTGACCCTCAAGTAAGACGTGACCCTCGAGTAACGAGCCACTCCCCGGTGCCGAAGGCCGTCCAGGACCCCCGTCCTGGGCGGCCTTCGCGGCGTCCGTGCACACTGTCGGCCATGAGTGGTTCGGAGCGCAGCGGAGAAGCCGCTCATCATGAGCGCAGGGTTAGCTCAGGCAGGCGCCGGAGCACAGCGGAGGTGACTGCATGAGCGACGCGCCGCAGGTCCCGACCGGGATCGTCATCCCCACCGTCGACGGTTCACCGAGCACGTCGGCGCTGGGCCGGGCGGTCGTCGCCGACGCGCTGCGGTCCGTGGCGCCGTCGTGGGCCGACGAGGCCGGGACCACCACGAACTGGCGGCGCGACTACCTGCGCCACTTCCACCGGCTGGTCGAGGCCGGACTGCCGTCCCGCGAGGCGGCGCTGACCGTCGCCGCCGACGGGCTCGGTGCGTTGCGTTCGCGGATGCGGTACCGGATGAGCCCCGACCTGGGCGAGCAACCCCTGGATGCCGCGTTCGACGCCCCCGCCGGTGCGCCGCTACGGACGGTCACCGTCGCCGGGGCGGGTGAGGTGCGGCGGGAGCTCGTCGTGCCGTACCGCGGCGAACGGCTGCACGGCGCGAGCCTGGACCGCCAGCTGGACCGGTGGGTGGAGGGCGGCGTGATCGAGGCCTCGTGCGCGGCGGCGCTGCGCACCGTCGCCGCGAACCCGTCGTGGCTGGCGTTGCCGGACCGGCCGGTCGTGGTGCTCGGCGCCGGCGCGGAGATGGGCCCGCTGACGGCGCTGCTGCGCTGGGGCGCCGACGTCGTGGCCGTCGACCTGCCGCGGCCCGCGATCTGGCAGCGGCTCCTGGAGACCGCGCGCCGCTCCGGTGGCCGGTTGCACGTGCCGGTCTTCGGTGGCGGCGATGGGTCCGAGTCCGACTTGTCCAAGCAGGCGGGTGCGGACCTGCTGCACGACCTGCGCCGGGTCGCCGACTGGCTCGGCGAGGTCGGTGGCGCGCCGGTGCTGGGCAACTACGTGTACGCCGACGGCCCCCTCAACGTGCGGGTCGCGGTGGCCGTCGACGCGCTCACCGTGCGGCTGCGCGAGGCCCGCCCGGACCTGGCCCTCGCCTTCCTGGCCACGCCGACCGACGTGTTCGCCGTCCCCGACGACGCGGTCGAGGAGTCCGGTCGGCGCTACGCGGGCGCGACGGGCGTCGGCCGGCTCCGCGGCCCGCTGCGGGTCCTCAGCGGCGGCCGGCTCCTCGCCCCGAACTACCCCGCCGGCCGGCACCCGGGCATCAACGACAGCCTCGTGCCGCAGCAGGGCCCCAACTACGCCCTTGCGAAGCGGCTGCAACGGTGGCGGGCGGCGCACGAACGGGCCGCCGGTGCCACGGTGTCGCTGACCGTCGCCCCGGCGACCCGCACCCGCAGCGTGCTGAAGAACCGGCTCCTGGCCGCCGCGTACGCGGGCGCGCACCGCTTCGGTATCGAGATCTTCGAGCCGGCGACCAGCAACACCCTCATGGCCGCGCTGCTCGTGCACGACCTGCACGTGCCGCGACCGGTGGACACCCATCCGTGGCAGGAGGAGGCGCACGGGGCGGCGCACGGCGGGCTGTGGCGGCAGCCGTACGCGCCGCGCAGTGCCCTCGGCCTCGCCGTCCTGTTCGGCTTCGGCGTCGCACGCGGCTGACGGCCTTGTAACCTGGCCTTTTCGACCCTTGGGGTGTGGCGATGGCGGGTGCGCGACCGCTCGATCTCGACCGCATCGCCGCCGCCGCGTCCGGTGACGCCGGCGGAGTCGACCCGGCGCTGCTCGGTGGCTTCCTGCCCGCGGTCGTCGCGGCGACCGCCGGCGGCCGGCGGCTGCGCCGGCGGGAGCTCGAGGCGTGCGCGGCGTCCGGCCGGCTGGCGGCGGTGCGGGGGGTGGCGCTGCGCGCGCTGGTCGACCTGTACCTGTCGGCGGCGTGGCGGCTGTGGCGGGACGTGCCCGAGGTGGCCGCCGGGGACGCCGAACGGGTCCGGGGCGCCGCCCTCGCGGTGCTGCGGGCCGCCGACGACGGCGTCGCGGCCCTGGTGGAGGGGTTCCAGCTGGCCCGCGCCGACGTGATCCGGCTCCAGGAGTCGGTCAAGCACGACGTGATGGAGGCGCTCCTCGCCGGCGGGCAGCAGGCGATCGAGGCGACCGGGCCCGCCGCCGACATCGGGCTGACGCTGTCCGGGCCGGTCGCCGTCCTCGTCGTCCGCCGGCCCGCGGGCTTCGGCGGGCCCGACACGGCCGCGACCCCGGGCCGGCTCGAACGGGCACTGCAGGGCCGCCACGGCGACGCCCAGCCGCTGACCCTCATCCGGTCGGGTGACCTCGTCTGCGTGTTCGCCGCTCCTGACGCCGCCGCGGTGCAGTCGGTGCGCGACGTCGTCACCCGTGAGCTGGACGAGCAGACCCGCTCGGCGCGCGACGGCCGCTCCTGGCGCGGCGCCGTCAGCAGCCCCAGGATCGGCGCGGCGGCGGTGCGCACCAGCCACGACGAGGCGCGGTACGCCCTCGACCTCGCCGACCGCCTCGCCCTGGAACAGCCCGTCGTCGACGCCCGGGACCTCACCATCTACCGGGTGCTGCTGCAGGACCTGCCCGCCGTCCACGACCTGGTCCGCAGCACCCTGACCCCGCTCACCCGGGCCCGCGGCGGCGCCGGTCACCTCATCGAGACCCTCGACGCGTACTACGCGACGGGCTGCGTGGCGACCGAGACCGCGGCCCGGCTGAACCTGTCGGTGCGGGCCGTCACGTACCGCCTGGCACGCGTGGCAGAGTTGATCGGAAGAGATCCCGCGGACCCCGCCGAGCGGCTCACCCTGCACGCGGCGGTGACGGCCGCGAGGCTGCTCGACTGGCCCGCGACCGCGCTCGACTGAGGTCCTTCGTTGCCGGTCGTCGGCAACGTACACCCGGCGGATTGTCCAGTGGCGGACGCTGCGGGCCACCGGGGTCACCGGCGAGGCTAGACCCAGACGACTTGCGATCTGGAGGAGGCTTCATGCTCGACGTACCGATCTGGCTGTGGGCGACGTTCGGCATCGGTGTCGTCGTCATGCTCGCCATCGACCTGTTCGCCCACCGCAAGGAACACGTCATCGGCTTCCGGGAGGCGGCCAAGTGGAGCGCGGTCTGGGTGACGCTGTCACTCGCCTTCGCGGGCCTGGTCTGGGCGACCCTCGGCGCTGATGCCGGCGTCGAGTTCACGACCGCGTGGCTGCTGGAGAAGAGCCTGTCGGTCGACAACCTGTTCGTGTTCGCGCTGATCTTCGGGTACTTCGCCGTGCCCAAGCAGTATCAGCACCGGGCGTTGTTCTACGGCGTCATCGGCGCCCTGATCTTCCGGGCGATCTTCATCGCGGCCGGTGTCGCGATCATCAGCAAGTTCACCGTCGTGCTGTTCGTCTTCGCGGCGATCCTGCTGTGGAGCGCGTACAAGCTGATCAAGGACAACGAGGACGACTACGACCCGGGCACGAACATCGCGGTCCGGCTGGTCCGCAAGATCGTGCCGGTGCAGGACGAGTACGTGGGCGCCAAGTTCTTCGTGCGCAAGGCCGCGAAGTGGGTCGCGACGCCGATGCTCGTCGTGGTGGTCGCGATCGAGGCGGCCGACCTGGTCTTCGCCGTCGACAGCGTGCCGGCCGTCCTGGCGGTCAGCGACGACACGTTCATCGTGTACTCGTCCAACGCGTTCGCGATCCTCGGCCTGCGGGCGCTGTACTTCCTGCTCGCGGGGATGCTGGACAAGTTCCGGTACCTGTCGAAGGGCCTCGCGATCATCCTCGCCTTCATCGGCGTGAAGCTGATCCTGCAGGCCGCGCACAAGACGATCAGCACCGCGGTGCCGGAGATCCCGTCGCTGGTCAGCCTGTCGGTCGTCGTGGTCGTCCTGGCCGCGTCGGTGATCCTGAGCCTGCGCGCGGGCCCGGTCGAGGAGGAGCCTGCACCCGATCAGGATGCGATCGATTCCCCTGCCGATTCCCCTGCTGTCTCGCCCGCCGATTCGTCTGCCGACTCGCCTGCCGATTCGTCTGCTGTTTCGCCGGCCAGGAGCGACCAGATCTCGAGGTCGTGACGGACGCCCCGGTACGGGGCGACCTCCCGCAGCACGCCGTCCCGGTGCATTCCGAGGCGGCGTGCGACGGCGCTGCTGGCCGTGTTGTCCGGCCGGCAGCGCCACTCGACGCGGTGGATGCCGCGGGTGTGCACCGCCCAGTCGATGAGCCGCCGCACCGCCATGGTGATCAGGCCCCTGCCCTGCCCGGCCGGCTCCAGCCAGCAGCCGATCTCGCAGGTGCCGGCCTCCGCGTTGAACGCGACGAACATCGTGCCGCCGACGAGCGTGCCGTCGAGCCAGATGCCGAACAGGCGGCCGGCGTCGCGGGCGGCGAGGTCCGCGTATCGCTGCAGGGTCGCCGTGGCGGTGTCCAGGTCGGTGCTGACACCGGCCCACGGGATCCACGGGTCGACGGTCGCCCGCGCCCGGTCCATGTGCTCGAGGAACTCCGCCGCCTGCCACGGCTCCAGGGGGCGCAGCTCCGCCCCACCGGCAAGGGGAACAGTGAACATGATCGCCACGCTACATCCGACCGGATTTTGTCGGGGGGTCTGGTTATCGTGACGGCGTCGTGCTCGTGACGGGGGCGTTCTCGGTTTCTCGGTTCCCGGGGCGGCGTCGTGCTCGTGACAGGGGGCAGCGATGGAGGACGTGTTCGAGGTGCCGGCGGTGTGGTCACGGCACGTCGTGCCGCGGCGCGGTGCGCCCGGGCCGGACCTGTCCGTGGCCGCGGCCGTCGATGCCGACCTCGCCGAGGACCTTGTCCGCGCCACGCGGCGGCTGCCGGCGGTCCTCGGTCACGTCGAGACCCCCGCCGAGATCGCCGCCGCCGGCCGGGCGTTCGTGGCCTTTCCTGCGGCCGTCGGGGCGGTGCCGCCGCTGGGCGCGGCCGCCGTCCTGGCCGCGCTGCCCCGGCACGCCGCCCGCACCCCGCAGGCGGCGTATGACTCCCTCGTCGACGGGTGGGTGACCGGCGCCGGGGTGCGGCACGTGGCCCGGATCGTCGCCGAGGTCGCCGGGGTGTATGCCGGGGCCGACCGCACCGGCGCGACCGCGTTCGTCACCTGGAGCGGCCCGGACCGTCCCCGGCAGGCGTTTCTGCGCGACGTCTGGGCCCGGCTCGTCCGGCGGCTGCGGGCGCACCTGGCGGCCGCCGGCGACGACGAGCACCGCGCGGTCGTGGCTGACCTGGCCGCCCTGCGGGCCGACCCGCGCCCGCTGCGGCGGATCACGGCGTCGCTGCTCGCCCCGACCGTGACCGCCTGGGTCGACGAGGACTGCGCGGCGTTCGCCGGCGCCGGCGACGAGACGTTCTGCCGGCTGCTGCTGCCCGCGGCCGGCACCCGCGACCAGCTCGAGGTCCTGCTGGGGGCGATGGATCCGCAGTGGCTGTTCTGGGACGAGCCGACGATCCTCACCCTGGCCGCGGCCGTCGGGCCGGACCTCGAGCCGGTCCTGGTGCGGGTGCTGCGCACGGCCGCGCCGTCCGCCGACGCCGTCACGTGGATGGCGCGGATCCTGGCCGCGTTCCCGACCGACACCGCGTTCGACGCGCTGACCGAACGCTCCGGCTGGCGGCAGGTGCAGCCGGCCCTCGCCGCGGCGATCCGCCGGTTCCCGCGGCGGGCGCTGCGCCGGCTTGCCGAAGGCCCCGCGCACCAGACGGTCGACGTGCTCCTCGCCGCGCACGTCCGCACCGACCCGGCCAGGGCCGAGGGGCTCCTGCCGGAGCTCAGCGAGCCGGCGGCGGCCCGGGTCCGGGCGCTGCTGCACGCCGACGACGGCGCCGTCGCGGCGCCCGGCGCGGTCCCGGCGGTCCTCGCGACCCCGCCGTGGACGGTCCGCCGGCCCGCCGCCCCCGTCGTCGCCGGACTGGTCTGCGCCGACCCGCCCGCCCGCCCCGGCCGGGGCGGCGGCCCGTGGGCGGCGGCGAGCGCCGACGCGCTCCTCGACCGGGTCGGGCCCGACGTGGCCGGCTGGATGGCCGGCTGGCTCGCCCGCTCCGAGCAGGCGCGGCCGGTCGCCCAGGAGTGGCTGCGGCGGCACCCGGCGGCCGCCGCACGGGCCCTCGTCCCGGCCGCGCTCGCCCGGCCCGGCGCGGCCCGCCGCGACGCCGAACGGGCCCTGCGCTTCATCGTCCGATGTGGACACACCGGCGCCGTCATCGCCGCCGCGGAGACCTACGGCGCGGCCGCCATCGACGGCGTCCGGGCCCTGCTCGACACCGACCCGCTGCACCTCCTGCCGGCCCGGATGCCGGCCGTGCCCGGCTGGGCCGACGCCGCACTGCTGCCCCGCGTGCGGCTCCGCGACGGCGCGGCGCTGCCCGTCGCGGCCGCCGGGCACCTCGTCACGATCCTGGCCATGTCGACGCTCGACGAGCCCTACGCCGGCCTCGCCGCCGTCCGGGAGGCGTGCGACCCGGCGAGCCTCGCCGAGTTCGGCTGGGCACTCCACCAGAGCTGGCGGGCGGCCGGCCGGCCCACCGCGCAACGCTGGGCGTTCACCGCGCTCGGCCTCCTCGGCGACGACACCACCGCGGCGCGGCTCGCCCCGCTCGTGCGCGACTGGCCGGCGCCCGCCGAGGCCCGCCTGGCGGTCGACGTGCTCGCCGCGATCGGCTCACCCGCCGCGCTGCACCACCTGCAGCGCGTCGCCGTCCAGTCCAGCGGCAGGCTGAAGGAGCACGCGGTGCGCCGCGCCGCCGAGGCCGCGGCCGCCGCCGGGCTCAGCGCCGACGAGCACGCCGACCGCCTCGTGCCAGACCTCGGCCTCACCGCCGACGGCACCCTCACCCTGGACTACGGCACCCGCCGGTTCGCCGCCGGGTTCGACGAGCACCTGCGCCCCTATGCCCTCGACGCCACCGGCCGCCGCCGCGACCTGCCGAAACCCGGCGCCTCCGACGACCCGGTCGCCGCCCCGGCGGCGTTCGCCCGCTTCGCCGGCCTGCGCAAGGAGGTGCGCACGATCGCCGCGGAGCAGTCCCGACGGTTCGAGACCGCGATGGTGGACCAGCGCCGCTGGTCCGGCACCGCGTTCCGCCGCGGCGTCGTCGCGCATCCGCTGCTGTGGCAGCTCGCGCGGCGGCTCGTGTGGGCCACGTTCGACGGCCCGGGCCCGGGCGCGGCGGTCGTCGCCGGGTTCCGCGTCGCCGAGGACCGCACCCTCGCCGGCGCCGCCGACGAGCCGCTGACCCTCACCGACGACGCCGTGGTCGGGGTCGCGCACCCGGTCCAGCTGGGCGCCGCACTGCCGGCGTGGGTCCGGCTGTTCGCCGACTACGAGATCCTCCAACCGTTCCCACAACTCGCCCGCGACGTCCACATCCAGGTGCCGTCCCACGTCGATGTGCCGTCGAACGGCGATGTGCCGTCGAACGGCGATGTGCCGTCGAACGGCGATGTGCCGTCCCATGTCGATGCGGGGTCGGACGGCCATGCGGCGTCGGACGGCCATGCGGCGTCCCACGGCCATGCGGCGTCCCACGGTCATGTGCCGTCCCACATCCACGCGCCGGACGGGGGTGTCGTGCCCGACCTCGGCGCCGGGGTGATCGGGCGGACGACCGACGGCCGGCGGCTGTTCCTGCTCGACCGGCGCGGCTGGGTGCGCGCCGCCGCGGGCGACGGCGGCCGGATCCGCGAGTTCGTCAGACCACTGCCCGGCGGCGGCCGGATCGTGCTCGAACTGGATCCCGGGGTGATGGCCGGTTGGCCCGACGGCAGCGGCAAGCAGACCGTGACCGCCGTCCACGTCGAGCCGGAAGCCGCCGACACGCCCAGCTCGCCGGCGGCGCCCGGTTTGCACCGGGTGCGCCGGGGCTCGCGAGCAGGGGGCGACCGGGCCGGGAGCGGGGTGGTTGACCCCGTGATGTTCTCCGAGACGGTCCGTGACCTGCTGGATCTGGTGACGTGACCACACCCGGGGCCGCTCCGGGCCGCCGGCGGTCCAGACGTCGGACTGGACCGGGCAGCACCAGCACGCAACCAGCGATCTCACGGTTTCCTGGTTGATCACTGGTCGCCGACGGACACTCAACAACCAGGTAGTGGCGGGTTCCCGCTGTCCGGGAGCCCGCGTCAAAGGTTCTGCACGCCGTCGACGGTGTGGCACCACCGGCACGCCGCCCGTCCCGCGACTTCGATCTGCGGCGGGTGTTTGACGTCGTGTGCGCTCATGATCGAAGTCGTTTGGGCGGCTGCGGGGGGCGAGCGGGGAGGGGGAGTGGGGGGATCGTGGGGTGGGGGACGGTGGGGTAGGAGAGACTGCAGGGCATGAGCGACACCTCCTTGCGCGTCGGGCTGGTCGGGTACGGCACCGCCGGCGCGGCGTTCCATGCACCGCTGATCAGCACCACGGCCGGCCTGCGGCTGAGCGCGATCGTCACCGCCAACCCGGAGCGTCGGCGGGCCGCGGCCGGGGCGTACCCGGGGACCGCGCTGCTCGGCACGGCGGAGGAGCTGTGGGCGTCGGCGGGTGAGTTCGACGTGGTCGTCGTGGCCTCGCCGAACCGGACGCACGCGCCGCTCGCCCGGGCGGCGCTCGATGCGGGGCTGCCGGTCGTCGTGGACAAGCCGCTGACGGCGACCGCGGCCGAGGGGACGACGCTGGTGCGGCTGGCGGCGGAGCGGGGGTTGCTGCTCAGCGTGTACCAGAACCGGCGGTGGGACGGCGACTTCCTCACCGCGCGGCGGCTGGTGGACGAGGGCAGGCTGGGGCGGGTGCTGCGGTTCGAGTCGCGGTTCGAGCGGTGGCGGCCGGTGCCGAAGGGGGGCTGGCGGGAGAGCGACGACCCCGCCGACGTCGGTGGGCTGCTGTACGACCTCGGCAGTCACCTCGTCGACCAGGCGTTGCAGCTGCTGGGGCCGGCGACGGAGGTGTACGCGGAGGTGCACAGCCGCCGCGCCGGCATCCAGGTCGACGACGACGTGTTCGTGGCGTTGCGGCACGACGGCGACGCCCGGTCGCACCTGTGGATGAGCGCCCTCGCTGCGGCGGCCGGGCCGCGGCTGCGGGTGCTCGGTGACCGGGGGGCGTACACGAAGCATGGGATGGACGTGCAGGAGGACGCGCTGAAAGCGGGCGGGCGGCCCACCGATGAGGGCTGGGGCGAGGACGATCCGGCGCGGTACGGCGTGCTGACCGTCGACGGCGAGGAATCGGTGGTGCCGACGGAACCCGGTGCGTACCAGCGGTTCTACAGCGGGCTCGCGGCCGCGCTGCGCGACGGTGGGCCGCCGCCGGTGGACCCGGCCGGGTCGGTGGCGACCCTCGCGGTGCTCGAGGCCGCCCGGCGGTCCGCGGACGGCCGGCAGGTGGTCGCGATCGGTTGAGCGGCGGGTGGAACCGGAGATCGGGCGGCCGCGTCGGTACTGATGTGAGAAGGCTTGTGGCAGTGCTGCTGGTGGGCGCGCTGAGCGGGTGTGCCGCTCCCGGTGATGCGGGTGCCCCGGACGGGGCGGCCGGTGGGCCCGCCCCGCTGCGTGGGTTCGGGGTCGAGGTCGACGAGGCCGTGGCGCCGCGGGTGTCGCTGGTGCACGTGCGGGTCTGCGGCGGCTGGGGCTGCCACGACCAGGACGTGCCGCTGCACATCTCCGGGCCGGCGAGCGCCCTGCCGTGCCCGTCCGGCACCGCGGATCCCGGCACGGCGTGCGGCGTCGCGCACCTGCCGGGCCCCGGCCCCGGGTACGGGTACGCACCGGTGCCGCAGCTCACCGCGGACCCGGTCACGGTCACCGTCACGACGCCGGCCGGCGCGCCGCTGGCGATCACCGCCGAGCTGCAGGTGCGCCCGTCGATCGTCTGCCCCGGCCGCACCCCGTCGGCCGGCGCCGCCGCGTCGGCGTGCGCGGGCGGCGCACCGCAGGCGGGGCTGCGCATCGCCGCCGACGGCACCGTCAGCCAGTCCCGCTGAGTGGCGGCGGCGCCGTCAGCCGGTCCCGCTGAGCGGCGCGGCAGCGTTAAGGTGGGCGGCACCGACCCGATGGAGGTCCAGCGATGACCCGTCACGCAGTGTCGACCGATGCGGCGCCGCCTGCGATCGGGCCGTACAGTCAGGCGATCGTCGCCAACGGCTTCGTGTTCTGCTCCGGGACCAGCGGGATCGACCCCGCGACCGGGGTCGCCCCGGACGGGATCGAGGAGCAGACCGAGCAGGCGCTGCGCAATCTCGGCGCCGTGCTCGCCGCCGCCGGGGCGTCGCTCGCGGACCTGGTGAAGACGACCATCTTCTACACCGACGTCGAGGACTTCGCCGCCATCAACGCCGTGTACGCCCGGGTCATGCCGGACCCGCCGCCGGCCCGCTCGGCACCCGCGAACGTCAAGCTGCCGCGGAACCTCCGGATCTCCATCGAGGGCATCGCGGTGCTGCCCGGGTAGGTGCTGCCGGATAGGTGTTGCCTATCCCCGGCAGGGTGTGGTTGCGCCGGTGGGGAGCCGCCAATACTGGGTCCATGGACGCGAAACGCCGGCTCGGGGAGTTCCTGCAGACCCGCAGGTCGCAGCTGCGGCCGCAGGACGCCGGCGTGACCACGTTCGGGGACCGCCGGCGGGTGCCGGGGCTGCGGCGGGAGGAGCTGGCGCTGCTCGCCGGGGTCAGCGCGTCGTACTACTCGCGCCTGGAGCAGGGGCACTCGACCAACGCCTCGGCCGAGGTCCTCGACGCGATCGCCGGGGCGTTGCGGCTCGACGACGCCGAACGGCGGCACCTGCACGAGCTGGCGGCCGGCGGCCGGGCCCGGCCGCGCCGGCCGGCGCCGGAGGTGGTCACGGCCGAGCTGCGGCAGCTGATCGCCGCGCTCGGTGACGTGCCCGCGGTGCTGCTCGGCCGGCGCTCCGACGTCCTGGCGTGGAACCGCACCGGTCACGCCCTGTTCGCCGGGCACCTCGACCCGGGGGCACCCGACCGGCCGCGGGACCGGCCCAACCTGGCGCGGCTGGTGTTTCTCGACGCGCACACCGCCGAGCTGTACGCCGACTGGCCCCGCAAGGCCCGCGCCGTGGTGGCGACGCTGCGGATGGCGTCCGGCCGGCACCCCGACGACCCGCTGCTGGCCGCGCTCGTCGGTGAACTGTCCGTCGGCAGCGCGGACTTCGCGACGATGTGGGCGGACCACCGGGTCAAGGCCGGCGGCGCGGCCGTCCACGGGATGCGCCACCCGCTCGTCGGCGCGATGACCGTCACCCAGCAGACCCTGCGCACCGAACAGGACCAGCACCTCGTCGTCGCCACCGCCGAACCGGGCTCACCGTCGCAGGCGGCGCTGACGCTGCTCGCGCACGGCACGGCCACCGTGGCGGCGTACCAGCTGAACGAACACGACTAGATCCAGCCGAACGCAGGAAGGGCGCCCGTCATGGGGCGCCGGATGCCGCCTGCCCGCAACCACCCCAGGAGCGACCGTGAACGAGATCAAACTCGGTGACGTCACCGTCACCCGCGTCGAGGAGCTGCACGGCCCGATCATGCCGGCCGGCGCGTTCTTCCCCAACCTGCCCGAGGACGCCTGGCGGGAGCACCGCGACCTGCTGGTCCCCGACCATCTCGGCGACGACGGCATGGTCCACGTCGCCATGCAGACCTGGCTGCTGCGCAGCGACGGGCGGACCATCCTCGTCGACACCGGCGTCGGCAACGACAAGACCCGCCCGGCGGTGCCGGTGTGGGACCACCTGCGGCTGGACTACCTGGACCGGCTCGCCGCCGCCGGGGTCCGCCCCGAGGACGTCGACCTGGTCGTGAACACGCACCTGCACGTCGACCACGTCGGCTGGAACACCCGGCTCGTCGACGGGGACTGGGTGCCGACGTTCCCGAACGCGACGTACCTGATGCCGCGCGCCGACTTCCACCACTGGAACCCGGCGAACAACCCCGGCATCGCCGGCGGCGTCAACGAGCACGTGTTCTCCGACAGCGTCGCGCCGGTGCACACCGCCGGGCAGGTGCTGCTGTGGGAGGAC
Source organism: Dactylosporangium cerinum (assembly GCF_042653625.1). Lineage (NCBI taxonomy): Bacteria > Bacillati > Actinomycetota > Actinomycetes > Micromonosporales > Micromonosporaceae > Dactylosporangium > Dactylosporangium cerinum. Next base: position 292,225 of record NZ_JBHSIU010000130.1, read on the forward strand.
GGGCACACCATCGACGCCGCGCTGCGCCTCGAGGCCGCGCCCGGGCACACCCCCGGCTCCAGCGTGCTGATCCTGCGGTCCGGCGCGGACCGGGCGCTGTTCGCCGGGGACCTCATCCACACGCCGCTGCAGGTGTCGCACCCCGACCACGACAGCTGCTTCTGCGAGCACCCGGGGCAGGCCCGCGCGACCCGGCGCCGGCTGCTCGGCTGGGCCGCGGACACCGGTGCGCTCGTCCTGCCGGCCCACCTCAGCGGTCACGGCGCCCTGGAGGTCGAGCACCGCGGCGGGTCGTTCGCCGTCAAGCGGTGGGGTCCGTTCCCCCGGTACTGATGGAGCCGACCATGATCGTGATGACCACCTCCGGCGCCGTGCGGGGCCGGTCGTGCACCGGCGGCGGCGCCGTCTTCCTAGGGGTGCCGTACGCCGCCGCGCCCACCGGCCGGGACCGGTTCACCGCGCCCCGGCCGCACGCCGGCTGGACCGGGGTCCGCGACGCCACCGTCCCCGGTCCCACCGCGCCCCAGCTGGCCCGCGACCTGTTCGGCGGCCTCGACATGGCCCCGTACTTCGGGCCCGGCTGGTGCCGCGGCGCCGACCACCTCACCGTCGACGTCTGGGCACCCGCCCGCGGTCACCGTCCGGCGCCGGTCATGGTCTTCGTCCACGGCGGCGGCTTCGTCAGCGGGTCGACCCGAGCGCCCCTGTACGACGGCGGCGCCTTCGCCCGCGACGGCGTCGTCCTCGTCACCGTCAACTACCGGCTCGGCATCCCCGGGTTCCTGAGCCTGCCTGACGCCCCCGACAACCGTGGCCTGCTCGACGTCCTCGCGGCGCTGCGATGGACCGCCGCCAACGCCGCGAACTTCGGCGGTGACCCGGGCGCCGTCACCCTCTTCGGCCAGTCCGCCGGGGCCACGATCGTCGGCGGAGTCCTGTCCGACCCGCGCTCCGCCGGACTCGTGCGCCGCGCCGTCATGCAGAGCGGCTCCGGCACGTTCACGGCGGCGCAGGCGGCGATCGTCACGGCCGCGGCCGGACGTGCACTCGGGGTGCCCGCGACCGCCGCCGCGCTGGCGGACGTGCCCGACGAGCGGCTCGTCGCGGCGGTGCCCCGCCTTGCGGGCCTGGACCTGCGCACCCCGGCCGGCCACGACCCGCTCGGCGGCATCACCCCGTTCGGCCTGGTCCTGCCGGAACCGCCGGCGGTGACCGTCGCCGCCGGCGCGGCCCGCGACGTCGACCTGCTCATCGGCGCCAACGCCGACGAGGGCGCCCTCTACCTCGCCCCGCTCGGCCTGCTCCCGGGCACCACCGGCGCGGACCTGCGGGCCACCGCCGCCCGCTTCCACGACCGCCCCGACGACGTGGTCCGGGCGTACCGGACGGCGCGACCCGGGGCGACCGCGGCGGACCTGCGCACCGCCATCCTCGGCGACGGCCTGTTCGGCGCCGCGACCCGCCGGATGGCGGCCGCCCACGCCGGGCGGGACCAGGGGAAGGGCGCGACGTTCGGCTACCGGTTCGGGTGGCGTTCCGACGCCCTCGACGGGCAGCTCGGCGCCAGTCACGTCATGGAACTGCCGTTCGTGTTCGACGTCGCCGGTCTCGCGGCGCTGCACGGGTCGGGGGCGCTGCTCGGTACGACCGCCGCACCCGCCGACCTGGCCCGCCGGACGCACGCGGCGTGGGTGCGGTTCGCCGCCACCGGCGATCCCGGCTGGCCGGCGCAGGGTCCGGGCCGCCGCGGCGTGCAGCAGATCGGCGCCACCTGGCGGTTCGTGGACGACCCTGATCCCCTGGAGGTGGCCGCGTGGTCGTGACCGCCGGTCACCCACCACGGGCAGTGTGGAGGCGGCCGGCGGTGCGCTCCGCCGCGAGACCCCGGTTCACGCCGTCCTCGACGGCCAGCGGCCACACGCCCGGCAGGACCCTCGTGACGAGGAGCCCGAGGCCGACCAGCGCGCCGTACAGGACGAGCACGGGCAGGACGACACGGACGGGGGCCTGCCGCAGGACGGTGACGAGCGTGGCGAGGTGCATGTCGGCCCGGTACCCGGCGCCGTCGCGCGCCATGCGTCGGGGTGGGCCTCCTCGTCGAAGACGTGCTCCGCGGGGACGGCCCGGCCGCGCCAGGTGGCGAACGGCCGTGGTCGCCGCCACGACCGTTCTGGCATCCGTCCCCGCGTACTCAGGATCGCCGGCGATGATGCCCCGATCAGGGTGCGGGCATCATCAGCGGATCGGGTTCCAGCCGTCGCTCCCGGCCAGGTAGCGCTGCGGCGTTTACACCGTCGTTCAGCGCCGCGGATCGGGGCGCGTGGGGGGTGCGATCCGGACCCGCTCCTGCTCCGGCCGCCGCTCGATGTCGTCGAGCTGCGCGCAGACCGTCGCACGCAACTCGTCGTAGCCGGTGAACGCGTAGTCGTGGAACAACATGTAACCGGCCCACATCAGGTTGGCGCACACCTGCGGCGGCACCTTGCCCGTCGCCGCGCCCATGCCGACGAGCGCGACCGACGTGATGCTGCCCGGCTCCACCTCGTTCTGCAGGTGGATCGCCTGGAACGCGGCGGCGCAGGCGAGGGCCACGTTCAGCGTCTCGCGCACGTTCTGCACCGACTGCGTCATCGTCGGGGTGGAGATGAGGAACTTCGGGTTCGCGGCGCCGGACGGTACACACACGGCACTGCCGATCGGCAGCGAGCCGGCGAACCCGTCGCGGATCGCCCGCTGGACCCGCAACTGGATGCCCGCGCCGAGGTGCCGCTTGATGACGGCGTCGACCCCGCCGTTCATCTGGCCCTGGGAGTTGGTCGGGCTGACCCAGGCGTCGACCCGCTGGTCGAGGATCGAACCTTTGACGATCTCGACCTCTCCGGTGTCGGCGAACGCCGACCGCCACGCCTGCACGACCTTGGCGTTGATGTCGCTGAGTATTACCTTGAGCTGCGGATTCGGTGCGTCGACAGGCATGGCTTACTCCGGTTGGACGAAGGGCGACTGCAAAGAGAGCACGAAGATACCGGGGCCGTCTCGGCGGAAAAAATGTCAGAGGTCGGTGTTAATCTCCGGGCGCCTTCGGGGCCTGTGCGCCCCCAACCGCAGATCCGGGAGCCACGATGAGCGACACGAACAGCCCGACACCGCCCGACCCGGCCGACCCGCTGGCGCTCGCCGAGCTGTTCAGCGGCGGCGGCGAGCCGTGGCTGCCGCTGCTGAAGCCGGTCATCGAGGCGCAGCCGGCCGCGGCCTCCTTCATCGGCCCCGGACGGGGCCCGAAGGTCGTCCCGGTGCGGGAGCTGACGTTCCAGGCGCTCAAGCCCAATCCGCCACACAAGTGGAAGGTCGTGGTCTTCGGCCAGAACCCCTATCCTCGGCCGGAGAGCGCCACCGGCATTGCCATGTTCGACAACACCTTCCACGACTGGGACGACAGCCAGTTCGGCAAGGTCATCTCCATCCGCTGCATCATCAAGGCAGCGGCGATGTGGAAGCACGGCATCCCGAAGAAGACCCCGATCGCCGACATCCGCAAGCTGCTCAAGCAGCACGACACGGTGCAGCCGCCGGAGTGGTTCCAGGCGATGCTGACGCAGGGTGTGCTGCTGCTCAACGCGTCGCTCACCGCCAGCAGCGACGGCGCGATGGCCACCGACCAGCACACCGCGTTCTGGCGCCCGGTCGTCGAGCGGCTCGTCGAGGAGATCCTCAAGGCCAAGCAGGACGCCGACGAACCCGACCGCAGCGTCGTCTTCGCGTGGTGGGGCGCGCACGCCCGGAGTCTCAAGAGCGTCGTGCAGCGCCTGGAGCGGCGCTATCCCGGCGTCCGGGTCCGGCACATCGACCACGCCAACCCCGCCGCCCAGGGCGACATCTTCTGCGACCACGAGCACTTCGCCGCCGTGAACGCGGCGCTCGGCTCGCTCGGCGCCGACGAGATCGACTGGCTGCCCAGCAAGGGCTGGAACACGGTGCCGGCGCAGGACGGCCGCACCGACGCGGACACCGCCGACCGCATGGCCGCCTTCATCGCGTCCACGATGGAGCTGCACCAGCTGTATCTGGAGCGGCTCGCCAGCGTCAAGGACGAGGGCCTCGCCCTCCCCGCGATCACCGGCGTGTTCGACACCCCGCTCATGGACTTCCGCGAGGCAGTCGCCCCCGCGGCCAAGGTGCAGGCGGGCCTCGACTGGCACGTCGAGCAGTCGCACCGGTTCGGCACGAGCCGGGCCGACGGCGACGCCGGCCTGACCGCCGACGAGGTCGCCGCGCTCTATCTGTACACGTGCGAGTCGGCGTTCTACCGTCAGATCAACGCCACCCTCCGCAGCCCTGACCGCAGCCGAATCGTGCCGTACCTGCCGTATCTGCGCCTGCTGTTCTCCGCCGTGTCACGTCTCCCCGCCCGCACGGAGCCGCTGTGGCGCGGCGTGTCGATGGACCTGCGCGCGCAGTATCCGGCCGGCCAGACCGTCACCTGGTGGGGCGTCTCGTCCTGCACGTCGAAGCTCGGCGTGGCGGAGGCGTTCCTCGGCCGCCGCGGCAAGCGGACCCTGTTCGAGGTGCACCCCAGGAGGGCCGTCGGCATCCGCAGGTTCTCCGCGTTCACCGGCGAGGAGGAGTTCATCCTCACCCCGGGCACCCAGCTCACGGTGACCGACGTGAAGACCGAACGCGGCGGCCTGTGCACGATCCGGCTGACCGAGCTGGCGGAGCAGGATCAGGTGACCTGACCCTCAACCCACGCCTCGTCACCGTCGCGGTTCCGCCTCCGCCTCCGCCTCCGCCGACGTCGGCGGGGGTGGCGACCCGGTCCCAGTCCTGCGCTGCGGGCGCTGGGCGGGCGTTGCGGTGCGGCGCTCCGGGCGTTGCGGCGCTGCGTGGATTGCGCTTCGGGCGCTGTGGGCCGGGTCCGGGGTGGTGCTTTGGGTGTGCGGGGCCGCGTGTCGAGTGGTGCGGTGCTGCGGGGGTGCGCCTCGGGTGGTGCTTTCAGGGCGGAGCTGCGTTCGGGGTGATGCGTGGCGGCTCCGGCAGTGGCTACGTGACGCCGCCCGACACAGACGTTGGTCAATGCCCGGATACATGGCTTTGTAACTGTTCAAGTGGTTGTTGGTATCCAGGTGTGTCCGTTGTGGAGTTGGGTGAGGGCGTTGAGGCCGTGTCTGTGGGTGTGGTGAGGTAGCTGCGGATGGCGCAGAAGGTGCGGGCGCCGGTCCAGGTGCGGAGGCCGCCGCTGATTTTGGCGGAGTTTGACCATGCGGATGTCGCGTTCGGCGAGGTTGTTGTCGAACGCGACACGGAGGTCGTGGGCGAAGCGTAGGACGTCGTTGGTGAATCCGGAGAGTCGGGCGAGGAGGTTGACCGCGGGGGTGCGGCGTCGGTGTCCGGTGCTGGTGCCGGGGTCTGGGTCGGTGTCTGTGTTGGGGTCGGTGTTGGGTGGGCGGCGGGCGGGTTGGCGTTTGGGTGCGGGGTTGGCGTTTGGGTGCGGGGTTGGCGGCACTTCCGGCGGTGATGGTGGCCTGGTACCGCTGGCGGTAGATGTTGAGGAGGCGTGGGTCAATGGTGTCGGCGCCGGCGGTGTGGGCGGAGCGGGTCATGTCGTGGATCTCGCTGAGGAGGCGGGTCATGTCCTGCGCCCAGGTTTGGATGGGGTTCCGGGGCTACGGACTGCCCGGTGAGACCGGCCAGCACGCCGTCTGACAACCGGGCGGCGGATGGCTGGTGTTCGCCTGGTGTTGAGGGGCGCGACGGGTGCGGGCCGCAGAGTGAGCCGACACCGGCTCTATTTTGGGAGGCTCCATGCTCACTCGACGTCACGTGCTCACCGCGACGGCGGTGACGGCGGGCGCGATCGTCCTGCCGTTCACCACCGCCGATCCCGCCGCCGCGCACGGCGGCCACCTGCCGGACCACGCGGGCCCGTTCGCGCTCGGCGTTGCGAGCGGCGACCCGCTCCCCGACGGCGTCATCCTGTGGACGCGGCTGCTGCGGGCCGGCGGGCCGTTGCCCGCGCGTCCGGTCAGGGTCGACTGGCAGGTCGCGCTGGACCAGCGGTTCCATCAGGTGGTGCGGTCGGGGCACACGGTCGCGGTGCCGCAGCTGGGGCACTCGGTGCACGTCGACGCCCGTGGGCTGCAGCCCGGGCGCGAATACTTCTACCGCTTCCGGGCGCTCGGCGAGCTCAGCCCCGTCGGCCGCACGAAGACCGCGCCGGCGCCGTCGGCGGACCGCGGGACGCTGCGGTTCGGGATCGTCAACTGCCAGGACTTCCAGAACGGGTACTGGCCCGCGTACGCCGCGCTCGCCGCCGAGGACCTCGACGTGGTGCTGCACCTCGGCGACTACATCTACGAGTACGACCCGGACAGCGCGTACCCCGACCGCCGCCACACGACACCGGCCACCCCGGGCGTCGACCAGCTGCAGACGCTCGACGACTACCGGGCCCGGCACGCGCAGTACAAGGGCGACCCGCTGCTGCAGGCCGCGCACGCCGCCTTCCCGTGGATCGTGACGTGGGACGACCACGAGACCGAGAACAACTACGCGTCCCTGACCGACGAGATCGACGACACCGGCGCGAAACTGCAGACCGTCGAACGGTTCCGGCGGCAGCGGGCCGCCGCGTACCAGGCCTACTACGAGCACATGCCGATCCGGGCCGACCTCAAGCCGGGCAGCGCCGACCTGCGGATCTTCCGCCGGTTCGACTTCGGCCGGCTGGCCCGGGTCAACGTGCTGGACACCCGGCAGTACCGCACCGACCAGCCTGGCGGCTTCCCCGGCGACTTCGGGCTGCCGTCGGCCGGCACCGCCAACACGACCGGCACGCTCACCGGCGAGGACCAGGAACGCTGGCTGGCCCGGGGCCTGGAGCACTCGCCGGCCCGGTGGAACGTCATCGCCCAGCAGGTCATGATGAGCCGCGTCAAGTTCCCGAACCCGACCGGTGGCGTGCCGCCGATCGTGGCGAACCTCGACCAGTGGGACGGCTACGCCCCGCAGCGCGACCGCCTGCTCCGGCACCTCGTCGACGCGAAGGTCGCCAACCCGGTCGTGCTCGCCGGCGACATCCACTCGACCTGGCTCAGCGAGCTCAAGCTGGACTTCGACCGTCCCGAGCAGGCGTCGGTCGCGGTCGAGCTGACCGCCACGTCGATCAGCTCGGACTTCCCGATCGCGTTCGACGGGCCGCTCAAGGCGGTCAACCCGACGTTCAACCCGCACGTGCGGTACTTCGACGGTTCGAAGCGCGGCTACCTGCGGTGCGAGCTGACCCGGGCCGGCTGGCGCACCGACGCCCGCAGCGTCGACACGATCGCCACCCGGACCGCGCCGGTGAGCACCACCGCGTCGTACGTGATCGAGGCCGGCACCTCGACCCTGCACAAAGCCTGACCACAAGGCCTGACCAGCGGCACCCGTGGGGCGGGCCCGGCGGCCCGCCCCCGATCGGAGGGGTATGTACGTCGACTCGTACTGCGAACGGACCGCGCCGGGCCTGTGGAACGAACCCGCCAACGCCGTGAGCAACCTGGCGTTCCTCGTCGCCGCCGGGTTGCTGATCCAGCTCATGGGCGCCGGTCGTCGCCACGCGCCGCGCAGCGTCTGGCTGCTGCCGGTCCTGCTCGGTGTCGTCGGCGTGTGCAGCCTGTCGTTCCACACCTTCGCCACGACGGCGACCGCCGCGCTCGACACGCTGTCGATCCTCGCGTTCATCCTGACCGCGGTCGTCGTGCTCGTGCACTGGATGTGGCGGGTCCGGTGGCGGCTGGCGTGGGCGGCCGCCCCGGCGTACCCGGTCGCGGCGATCGGCGTGAACGCGGCGCTGTTCGCGGCCGGCGGCTCCTTCGGCGGCTATGTGCCGGCGCTGCTGGGCCTGGTCGGCTTCGGGGTCGCGATCAGGTCCACGGCGCGCGGCGCGGCGGGGGAGGGCCGGTTGCTGCTGCTGGCCGGTGCGGTCTTCGCGGCCTCGCTCACGCTGCGGACCGTTGACGGTTCCGTGTGCGGCGCTTTTCTCGGCGGTACCCACTTCCTTTGGCACTGCCTCAACGCAGTGGTGCTGTGCCTGGTGGGGCTCGCGGTCATCCGCCGCTGGCAGGCCGCTCAGGCGGTGCCGTGATAGAAGGAGCCGCCCAGGCCGACGGTGAAGATGAGCAGCCCGTACGCCGCGTGCTCGACCGAGGCCACGAACAGTGACCGCGTCCGCTGATACCGGCGGCTGAACAGCCAGCCGCCGGCCAGGGTCAGCGCGACCGCGAGGACGTTGCCGAAGATGACGTGGGCGAATCCGAACGCGGCGGCGCCGGCGAGCGCGGCGGAGCGCGGGCCGGGGAACAGCGGCGCGTACCGGTGCAGCAGGTACGCGCGGAACAGCAGTTCCTGGGGATACACCGACAGCAGCGGATAGAACACGGCGATGGCCGCCCAGAGCAGGGGACGCTCGCGCGGGAGCTCGAACAGCCGGTCCGGCGCCAGCCACGCGATCAGGCCGGTCATCGCGGCGGCGGTGCCGCACCAGAGGAGCAGCGCGGGCCGCCACGCGCCGCGCAGCGCCTCGGGCCGCCACAGGTCGCGCCGGTCGAAGGTGTCCTGGCGGCGCAGGTACACGGCGGCGGCGACGGCGAGGACCACCAGCACGGGGATCGGGCCGCCCGGGGGATCGGCGAGGGCGTACGCGGCGACGAGCACGTAGAACAGCAGGATGTGCTCGACGGCGAGCCTGGCTCTCATGCGGCGGACCGGCGGACGCTCCAGTCGAAATTGCCCTGGCACACCACGCCGCCGGTGTCGTCGACGACGTCCGTGGCCGTGGTGACGCGGACCCGGGTCGCCGCGCCGATGAACACCTCGGCGAGGGACTCGCGGGCCTCGGGGTCGAGCCGGCAGGTGGCGACCAGGCGGCCGCGGGCCGGTGCCAGGAACCGCAGCGCCGCCGCCGCGCCGAGCGGGACCACGCCGCGGAACGCGTCGTCGGTGGGGGACGCGGAGATGATCGCGGCGAGGCCGGCCGCGTCGACGAGGGTGACCAGGCCGCCGGCGTGCAGCGAGCCGATCACGTTGGCGAGGGCGGGCGGCGCGGTCACGGCCACCACGCCCAAGCCGTTGACGGCGCGGATGACCTCGAGTCCCACGGTGCGGTGCGCCGGGATCGGGTCCAGCAGCGACCGGGCCAACGCGGTGGCGTCCATTCTGCCGACTCTGCGCCGCCGAGGTGGCCGCCGGCCCACCGCCCGACCACGCGCCGATGACCGCGAGGTCAGCAGGAGGTGTCGCAGGTCAGCAGGAGGTGTCGCGGGGGAAGCCGAAGAACCAGATCGTGGCCTCCACGCCGGCGGGCGGGACGCCGTCGCGCAGTTCGAACGCGACGGTCCGGCCTTCGACGGTACGGGTCCCGCACAGCACCTCACCGGCGGGTGCGACGGTCCAGCCGTGCGCGGCGAGCAGCTGCTCGTATCGGGCGCGCACGTCGGTCCAGCCGGTGCCCGCGGTGAGCGCCCGCACGACGGTGACCGACGCGGGGGTCTCCTCGCCCTCGTCGCAGGGGTTGGCCCGGCGCCGGGCGGTGACCTCGGTGCCGGGCACGTCGGCGGTCAGCACCGGGTCGGCGGCCATCTGGTCGAGCAGCGCCGCCGACGCCGTCTTGCAGTGCCGGGTCGCCACGCCGCCGATGGCCTTGTCCAGCGCGACGACGGTGGCGACGGCGCAGCCGGCGACCAGCACGACGAAGGCGGCGGCGGCGACCCAGACCGCGGCGGCACTGCGGCGGCGCTCGGGGGCGGTCACGGGGGCGGTCACGGGGCGGTCCAGGGGCTGACCGCGAGCTTGCCGGTGTTGCCGGGGTCGACGTAGAGGGCGAGGGTGTGCCGGGGCTGCCCCTGTGCGGGGGCGACGCTGAGGTAGGCGCCCTTCGCGACGGTGGCCGCGTCGGTGGTGAGGTTGCGCCACACCAGCACTGCGACGGCGGTGCCGCCGGGCTTGACGTCGACGCGGGCCGGCGGGTTGTTGAAGCGTTCGATGGCCGACACGTTCGAGGTGCCGTCGAGCACGGCCACGTCGAGGACCGTGCGGGCGTCGTCGAGGACGTCGACGGCTGGGTAGCCCTTGACGGTGTACGTGGCGGTGCCGCAGTTGCGCAGCGTCAGCGTGACGGCGCGCAGGCCCATCGCCGCGTCGACCTCCCCGACGGACAGCATGACGCCCGGCGCGAGGCAGGCCGGCGACGGCGGGGTGACCACCGACGGCGACGATGACGGTGCCGGGGTCGTCGCGGCGAACGACACGTCCGGCCGGGCCATGGCCGGGGCGTCCGGGTGGGCCGGCGTCGTGCCGCAGCCCGCGAGGACGGCCATCGCGGCGAGGGGGAGCCAGCGTGCCTTCACGCCGTCGATCTTGCCGTACCGCCGCCGCCCCCGCTGCCCGCCGGCGGCCCGCCCGGCCGGCTGGGTCGGGGCGGGCAGGGGCGCGGGGCGTGCGGTGGCGGGCATACCGGGTCGACGCTCGCGGGTGCCGCCCGGGTTGTCAGCGGTGACCCGTCGGATCGAGGAGTTCCCGGCCCGGCCCGGTGCCCGCGGCCCGTGCGGTGTCCGCCGCCACGGTCGCGGCGGCGCGGACGAACGCGGCGACGGCCGGTGAGTGCGAGTCCTGCGGCCACGCGACGACCAGGGTGCTCGGCCGCAGGTCGGCGACGGGGCGGTAGGCGATCCCGGGCCGAGGGTGGCGCCGGGCGACGGACGCGGGTGGGAACCACACGATGCGGCCCAGCTCGACCAGGTTGAAGATCTGCGCGAGGTCCAGGCGCGGCGCGTCGGCGGCCGGGGCGCGGGCCGGCGGGTCGTCGCCCTGGTCGGCGGGTGCGCCGTCGGGCAGGACCCGGCCGGCGAGGTCGGCCAGGCACAGCCGGGACCGGGCCGACAGGGGGTCGTCGGCGGCGAGGGCGACGAGGCGGGGCTCGGTCAGCAGCGGCTCCAGGTCCAGGCCGCGGTCGTCGAAGGGGGACTGCAGCAGCGCCACATCCGCCCGGCCCTCGCGTAGCGCCGGCACCTGCTCACCGCGCCCGCCGAGTTGCACCTCCACCGGCAGGGCCGTGGGCTCCAGGTCGTACGTGGCCAGGATCCGCGGCAGCAGGCCGGCGTCGTAGTCGGCCTTGAGGGCGACCCGCAGCCCGGGCGCGGGCCGGCCGGCGTGCCGGGCCCGGGCCGCCGCCGCGGTGACGGCGTCGAGGGCGGTGCGGGCGTCGCGGAGGAAGACCTCGCCGACGGGGGTCAGGGCCACCTGGCGGGTGGTGCGCTCCAGGAGCCGGACCCCGAGGTGCCGCTCCAGGTCCCGGACCGCCCGGGACAGCGGCGGCTGGGCCATGCCGAGGCGTTGTGCGGCGCGCCCGAAGTGCAGCTCCTCGGCGACGGCCACGAAGTACCGCAGCTGCCGCACCTCCAGGTCACTCATATCACCAGGGTATCAATCCGGCCCGGATCGGTCCTTCAGGTCCGGTGCCGCACCGCGTTGACTCGGAGCCATGATCGTTGTCACGACGCCCACGGGCGGCATCGGCCGCCAGGTCCTCGGCCACCTCCTGACCACCACCGAACCGGTTCGCGTGATCGTCCGCGACCCCGCCCGGCTGCCCGCCGGGGTCCGCGACCGGGTCGAGGTCGTGCCCGGCTCCCACGGCGACCCCGACGTCGTCACGAAGGCGTTCGACGGCGCCGACACCGTGTTCTGGGTCGTGCCGCCGGACTTCACCGCCGTCACCGCCGAGGCTGCCTACTCCGGCTTCACCCGGCCCGCGTGCGACGCCCTGCGGGCCTGCGGCGTCGCGCGGGTGGTCGGCGTCTCCGCCCTCGGCCGGGGCACCCCGCAGGCGCACCGGGCCGGCCTCGTCACCGCGTCACTGGCCATGGACGACCTGATCGCGGCCACCGGCGTGAGCTACCGGGCCCTGGCGCTGCCGTCGTTCATGGACAACCTGCTCCGCCAGGTGGGCACGATCCGGGACGAGGGCGTGTTCTCCGGTCCGGTCCGCGGGGACCTCGCGGCGCCGACGGCCGCGACCCGCGACATCGCCGCCGTCGCCGCCCGCCTGCTGCTGGACCGGTCCTGGGACGGCATCGGCAGCGTCGCCGTGCTCGGCCCCGAGGACCTGTCGGCCGACGCGTCGGCGCGGATCATGTCCGAGGTGCTGGGCCGGCCGGTGCGCTACCGGCAGACCCCGGCGGGGGCGTTCAGGGCCGGGTTCGTCGCCCGTGGCGCGACGGACGCGATGGCGCAGGCGATGCTCGACATGATGCTGGCCAAGGACGACGGCCTCGACAACGGCGAGCCGCGCACCCCGGCATCCACCACGCCGACCAATCTGCGCCAGTGGTGCGAGGAGGTGCTGAAGCCGGCCGTGCTCGCCTGACCGGCGCCGGGCGGATCGACCCGCACGGCTGAATACGAACGGGGTTCGCGTCCAGTACGGTGCGGGCGTGATCAACGGGGCGGCGGGCGAACCACGCCCGGAGGAGGCAGCGGACGCGCCAGGACCGCGCGACGCCGAGGCGGGCGAGTCAGGCCCGGCGGCGACCGTCGAGGCAGGCGAACCGGCCCCGGACGCGACAGCCGAGGCAGGCGAACCGGCCCCGGACGCGACAGCCGAGGCGGGCGAACCGGGCCCGGACACGACGGCCGGGGTCACGCAGCGCGGGCCCGACATGTGGGCACCGCCACCATTTCAGCCGTCCCCGTTCCAGCCGCAACCATTCCAGCCGGCGCCCGGTCCGCCGTACCTTGCCCCGCCGCCGCCGCCGCCGCCGCCGCCGCCGCCGCCGCCACCTCCCCCGCCGCCACCACC